>NC_013859.1:20000-320000 GCF_000010725.1 Azospirillum sp. B510
GACCGTACCCCAAACCGACACAGGTGGACTGGTAGAGTATACCCAGGCGCTTGAGAGAATGGTGTTGAAGGAACTCGGCAAATTGCCCTCGTAACTTCGGAAGAAGAGGGCCCCGTTTTGGCGCAAGCCAAGGCGGGGGGCACAGACCAGGGGGTAGCGACTGTTTACTAAAAACACAGGGCTCTGCGAAGCCACACAAGGCGACGTATAGGGTCTGACGCCTGCCCGGTGCCGGAAGGTTAAGAGGAGAGGTGCAAGCCTTGAATTGAAGCCCCGGTAAACGGCGGCCGTAACTATAACGGTCCTAAGGTAGCGAAATTCCTTGTCGGGTAAGTTCCGACCTGCACGAATGGCGTAACGACTTCCCCGCTGTCTCCAACACCAACTCAGCGAAATTGAACTCTCCGTGAAGATGCGGAGTTCCCGCGGTCAGACGGAAAGACCCCGTGCACCTTTACTACAGCTTTGCAGTGGTGCTAGGGACTTCATGTGTAGGATAGGTGGGAGGCTTGGAAGCCTGGGCGCCAGCCCGGGTGGAGCCAACCTTGAAATACCACCCTTGAAGTCTCTGGCATCTAACCGTGGCCCGTGATCCGGGTCCGGGACCCTGCATGGCGGGTAGTTTGACTGGGGCGGTCGCCTCCCAAAGTGTAACGGAGGCGCGCGATGGTGGGCTCAGAGCGGTCGGAAATCGCTCGTCGAGTGCAATGGCATAAGCCCGCCTGACTGCAAGACTGACAAGTCGAGCAGAGACGAAAGTCGGCCATAGTGATCCGGTGGCTCCACGTGGACGGGCCATCGCTCAACGGATAAAAGGTACGCCGGGGATAACAGGCTGATGACTCCCAAGAGTCCATATCGACGGAGTCGTTTGGCACCTCGATGTCGGCTCATCACATCCTGGGGCTGGAGCAGGTCCCAAGGGTTCGGCTGTTCGCCGATTAAAGTGGTACGTGAGCTGGGTTTAGAACGTCGTGAGACAGTTCGGTCCCTATCTGCCGTGGGTGTCGGAGTTTTGCGAGGATCTGTCCCTAGTACGAGAGGACCGGGATGGACATACCTCTGGTGCACCGGTTGTCACGCCAGTGGCATGGCCGGGTAGCTAAGTATGGACGGGATAACCGCTGAAAGCATCTAAGCGGGAAACCCACCTCTAAACCAGAGCTCCCTTGAGAGCCGTGACAGACCATCACGTCGATAGGAGGCATGTGGAAGGGCGGCGACGCCTGAAGCTAAGCCTTACTAATCGCTCGATCGGCTTGATCCCAACCCCACACAACCGCGCCATGCGCAGCAGCAAGTCTGCTTGACGCAAAAAAAGCCGGTTCGATACATCCTCATCCTCACTTGCACGTTCAAGCATATGCCTTGTTGGAAGGAGCGTCGGTCTTGTGCCTCGGTGACCTGGTGGTCATGGCGAGGTGTCAAACACCCGATCCCATCCCGAACTCGGCCGTGAAAAGCCTCCGCGCCAATGGTACTGCGTCTTAAGACGTGGGAGAGTAGGTCGCCGCCAGGTCGCTCAGGCACAAGAGACAATCTTTCCAAAAACAAGCCGCTTGCATCTTCACACTCCATCATCCAATAACGAGAGACATCCGCGGGGTGGAGCAGCCCGGTAGCTCGTCAGGCTCATAACCTGAAGGCCGCAGGTTCAAATCCTGCCCCCGCAACCACCATTAGCGAACGCACCTGTTCGCGAAGGCCGGCCGCTCCCGTAGCGCCGGCCTTCGCTGCGTTTGGGCTCAGCCCGAGGCTGAGCAACGCCACCAGATCGCCTTCCAGCTCGATCTCGACGCCGCGGGTATCGGCTGTGCAGAAACGCACCGCCACCCGCTCGATCAGCGGGCGCAGGCGATCGCGCGCTTCAATCCGGTGGTCCGGGTCCTCCAGTGTCGCCGCCAGATCGGCGATCCGCTCCCGATAGAGGGCCGCCAAATTGTCGGGCAGGACCACTGCCGGCGGGGGAGGGGAGGCCAGTGCCGCCTCCAGCGTCTCGAGCTTCACTTCCAAGTCGCGCATCAACCGGTGCAGCCGGTCGGTCAGCCGGCCCTGCCGCGCGGTCGCATCGAGCCCATCGAGATCCTGGCGCACCTTCCTCAGCTCGGCTTCCATCCGCCGCTGTTCAGCAGACTGTTCCTGTCCATCCGTCCGAACCGCCTCTCGGAAGGCAGCGATGAAGGCTGCCACCATGTCATCCTGCATCAGCCGGTCACACAGAGCGTCCATCACCAGCTTCTCCAGCACGCTCCGCCGGACGCTGCCCTGGTTGGAGCAGGAGGCCGACGACAGTTTGGCGGTGTTGCAGGTGAGATAATCGCGACCGGCGTTGCCGAGCGACGTTTTGCAGCCGGCGCAGACAGCGAGGCCGGTGAGCAGATGCTGGCGGCGGTGCTCCCACGGACGCACGTCGCGGATGGCGCTGGATGCTGCGCCGTTCCGGATGTTCTGCAGCCGCTGCTGGACCCGGTCCCACAGAGCCTGCGGGAGGATGGCCAGTTCCGGCCAGGGCACGCGCACCCAATCGGACTCGTCATTGAGGCTGGCGACGCGCTTGGCATCGTCCGCCGGGTTGCGGCTGAAGCTCTGGCGGTTGAACACCAACAGGCCTATGTAGAGCGCGTTGCGCAGGATACCGCTCGCCCGCTGGTGATGGCCGCGGATCGTGGTATCACGCCAAATGCCGCCGCGGGGACCGGGAACGCCGCGGTCGTTGAGGTCGCGAGCGATCTGCTTGGGGCTGTGGCCGCCGGCGAAAGCGGTGAAGATATCGCGGACCACCGCCGCCTGCTCCTCGACGATCTCCCAGTGCCGGTCGACCAGTGTGCCGTCCTCGGCATGGACCTTGACCACCCGGTACCCGTAGGCGAGGCCGGTGATGATCTCGCCCTTGCGGACCTTGTCGAGGATCGAGCGCCGGGTCTTGAAGGCGACCGCCTCCAGGTAGAGGGCGTTGGAGATGCCGCTGACGGCGACGTGGATGTTGCTGACCTCGCCTTCGGCCAGGGTGACGAGACGAACGCCCCGGTGCTTGAGCCGTTTGAAGAGGGCGTGGCTCTCCTCCGGATCGCGGGTCAGGCGGTCGAGCGCCTCGGCGAAAACGATGTCCGCCCCGCCGGCATCGACGGTGCGCAGCATGGCCTGGTAACCCTCCCGCGCCTTGGTCGCGCCACTGATCATTGCATCGGTGAACTCACCGGCCACCTCCCATCCCTTGGAAGCGGCGAAATCCTGGCAGAGTGCCAACTGGGCCTGGATGGAGGATGGGTCCTGCTTTTGATCGGAGTAACGGGCGTAGATGACCACCCGGTCACCGATGGTGCCGTTGGGCCGGCTGGATCTCGGCTTGCGTCTCATGAGGGCGTGTCCTTTCCGGGGCAAGGGGGGTCAGGAGAGGGACGCGGCGATGATGCCGATCGTGATGATCAGGCAGATCAGGGCGATCAGCAGCAGCAGCCGGAGGTCGGTGATGCCGCGGGAGGACCGCAGGAAGCGGCGGGCCTCGGTACGGGCGATCAGGCGCACCAAGTCCAGCAAGGTCTCTTCGACGCGCTGGAGGCGGTGGTCCACTTCCAAGGGCGAGGATTCGGCGGGCACGGGGATGGCCGGTTCGATTTTGCGGAGGGATACTGGCATGAAGAGCTCCTGCAGTAGTAGATCGGAGACGCTTCCGATCCGGCTGCAGAGCAGCGTGCCGCACCTGTGCTCCTCCTGGTCTCCGCGTTTGCCTCGGAGGAGATGCTCGTGGAAATAAAGTTCTTGACACGCGCAGCGTATGGCGGTGCCGGCATCGCCACATGTCCAAGCCGTGCTGCGGAGACGCAGGTGGAGCAGATCACGCTGGATACTGGCGGCCTCATGTCGCCGTCTGCCCAGCTACTCGCCGCTGATCTTGTTGGAATTTCCAGGGCAAATGCAGCTGATCTTCTCGGCACTCAAGATAATCGGCGCTACCTTTGCCGCGTGCTCGCCTTCATGCTCGAACACCAATCGAAAAGGTCTGGAAAGGTCCCGAAAGATCGTTATGAGATGCTGATATTTACGTCCTATTCATTCGAATTTCTTGTGATCAGATATCATCCTTGCGGTGCTTTGAAATCGCTGCGGCGTCACGCATAAGCTGATGGGCAGTCGCTTGTGGTGGTACCGGTGCTGGAACCCAATGCGTGACGTCATCATCTTTCACAAATGACTTAAAATCGTCCACCCAATAGCCGATCTGTTCGATCCAACGTACAAAGATGCAGTAATCGTCCTTTGGTTCGCCCCATGTCTGGTGCTTCATGTAGTCATCCGACATCGCGACGAGGATCCTCGACCCGTCGCGCGGAGCCGTTTCAATCGGTTGCCAGTCAGTCATTGAGTAATCTCCCAGGTGATGAGATTCCGGTTTAAAGGCCAGCAAGCGCCAACATCACCCTATCTCCAGCTCATATTGTTCAAAGGCGCAAGCGGAGCAGGTCATGCTGGATACTGGTAACGAGAAGAGCGAGCAGCATCGTCTCGGGGTCGGCCGTGGTGGCTGCCTGGCGCAGTCGAACGGACAAGATTATTAACTTCGCGTCAACATCGGCCCAGTTGTTGGCTGGCAGCTTCGTCAGGCTTTCCAAGGAATCGACTAGGCGGTCGCAACGGTCGGCGATTTCCTGTTCACTCTCGTGATGGTTACCTGGACCACTGTCGGTCAGCCATCGCCGGGCGAGGCGTCCGACCGGCGTTTCCGGCCGATCGGCGGGATCAGGGTGCGGCGTGGCAGGGTGGTCCATCATTTCGCCTCTTCCCCATCATTGACGCAGGCTGAGCGTGGTGGTCGATACCGCGGCCGCCCGGCCCTCCTCGTCACGACAGATCGATTGCTGGACATCGATCGTCATCGTCAGATTGACGCCACGGGCCAGGGGCATCGCCCAATCGAGGATTTCCGAGGCGTCGGTCAGAAGGCGGTGTATCTGCGTGTAGCAGTCATATTGGCTCACCAGCGGCTTCCATGGTTGCGGTGCGTTCCGCCGGGCCGCGACGACCAAGAGGTGGGCGTCGTCGAGTGCTTCGGCGATCGCTCCCAGAGCGCAGAGGACATGGTCGTCATCGACCTGATGTTGCCAGACCACGAGATCGGCGGTCACGACAGGGACAAGATCGGCTGTTTCAATCACCGCTTTTGGTCCGTCCGTGGGTGTCGTGGCGAAGAGCCGGACTTCGAAGGCATTGAGGGTGGCGGAGAGAGGATCGGTGGCCAGTGCGGCCTTGCCCGGCGGGAGCATGAGATCGGTCGAGGTCATGTGGAAATACCTCCAGGGCTGAAGGGGGATGGGAGTGTTGTGTCCGGCCTTCGCGGAACCGCAGATCAATTCAATGCTTGCGAGAACCGAGCGGCGATCGGTGTCTATCGAGGGACGCGGCCGTTACGAGGTCCGGTCGAGCCAGTCCAGTTGGCCGGCGATGGCCTCATCGTCCAGCCCGGCAGCGGCAAGCAATGCAGCCAGCTGCATGCGTCCATGAGCGCTGCGGGTCAGATCGAGGATCCGCTTGGCCTGCCGCTCTGCGGCCGTCTGCGACAGGCTGATGTCCACCTCTCCGAACCCGGCAGCCGCGAGTGCCGCGCGGATGTCCTGGAATACAGCAGCGACACGGGGCGGATAGGTCAGAGGGTCGGGGGCGGTGGTGCTGTAGGTCACGACGACATTACCGAAGCGGATGATCCGCCACGGTAGGATAGCGGGAAAGGGAGCATCATCGATCCGAACCCACAACCGGCCATTTTCGACATGCGAGCTGATGGCGACGACGAACCCCTGCGGGACCACGGCGCGGACGATGCGGAGGGCCGCGTCCCGATCCGTACCGCTGTAAGAGCGGGGCATGGGCTGGTGGCCTCCCGATATGAGTCGCCGTCCCCTGTTTGGCCATCGGGACGGCAGCAGGGTCAAATAGGTGTCGGGATCGAGAAATTGTGGCCGCCGTCGCATGAGTATGCTGCCGCAGCTGCTACACAGTGCAAAGGTTTCGGGGTCGCCAAGCGGCCCCACAAGGAGCCAGGTTTCGGGACCGGCGCGGTCCTGGTCGTGCCAGATGCCGCAGCGTGCACAGCGGCAGGTCTCGGCCGTCGATGGCACAGTCTTCATCCGAGATGGCTTCGTCCGCTGCTTCCTCATCAGATGTCCCCACTCTGTTTGCCGGAATTCACCGGGCGAGCCGCAGCGCCGAGGATGGGGAGCAAACGGAGAAGTGCCGTTGCCCTGTTGCTGACACCGAGCGTCCGATAGACCGCGGTGAGATGGATCTTGACCGTTCCCTCGGTCATCCCGAGCGTGGCAGCAATGACCTTGTTGCTGTGGCCGTGTACAAGCTCCGCCGCAACCTCCCGCTGCCTTGCGGTCAGGGCAAGCGCAGGGTCTAGGGCGCTTGGCAAAATCCTGTTCTCCTCTGGACCGATTGCTGCTGCGGGCCAGCAACTGCAGCCGGCAAGAGCCAGTTGGAATAGGCTGTTACACAACGCTGGTGTTTCCTTCCCGGTCAGGAGCCCGCATGCTCCTGCACTCCGCAGCGCTGCTAAGCCGCTGGCCCCGCCGTTCCCAGCAGCAAGGAGAGCTCCCGCCTGTCGGCGCCCGACCAGCGCCGTCACCCACGATGTATTCAAGCCAGCGGTCCCGGCATGCACGATGATGAGAGCCGCGGTCGGTCCGGCCATCGCCGTGTCGAGGCTGTCATGTGCCTCGACGGTGCCGATAGACGCGACCTGCCCAAGCAGCGTGACCATGCCCTGCAAGGCAAATTGATCACTGGCGACAATGATGGCGGTTCTTGGCGTGGGCAGCGGGCGATCCTCGAAAGCAAATGGCGTTTCGCTGGCTGGAACCGGGAGGCCAAGCAGGGGAGTGTGCATCGCGACCTCATCTTTGATCGGGAAGTATTTTGGTGACGGGTGTCGGGGAAACCGAGGCGGGTCAGCCGACGACATGCGAAGCGTCATCCGCGCCGTCGATGCGGGCGATCAGATCCCGGGCTTGGCGGATCAGCCACCCCGGCGCATATTCGGGGTCATCGTTGCCTCGATCGACGATCGTCTCCGCTTGCTCTCTCGCGATGTCGAGGTCACCGGCCGCATGGTGGTGCAGCGCCGCGCGCAGGAGCAAGTCGGGACGCCCGCCGTTGGCGGCACAGTCCCGTTCAGCACGTTCAGCAATCCGACGCAGCCGGGAAATGCGGGCTGCAGCGGATTCGACGGACGGTTGCATGGATTTCATAGCAATGGGTCCGGAGTGATCGATGGGTGGCGTCCGGCTGGACCGCGGCGCCGCAGAGCGCGGCCGCGGCCCAGCCGGACGCCACCTCCGCTCCACGCTACGGGTCGTTCATCCCAGGTTCGGGTGGTCGGATGGATTTTGGCTCTTATGCTTGCCGACCTGCCCGCCTCCGGGTGGGTGGGACAGCTGTGGTGGCCGGCTCCCGCCGGTCGTGGGGCATGGGACAGCGGCTGCGAGCGCAACCATCATGATCAGGGGCTTCCAGGGTCGGGGGCATGCCGTCGTTTATCGGCATTTGGATTTCCATATGGATTGGGAGCCTCTGATGCAGTTTGCCTTCGTCTCCAGGTTGCTGGTTGCAAGCCTCCCGTTCATCCTGCCGCTTTCGGCACGGGGCGGGAGCGTCTCCGCGCCGCGAGGCAGAGCAGCGACAACTGGCATGAGGTCTGGTCGAATCAGCCACATGCGCGTGACCCCTTACGAACCCCGATCAACGAGCGCTTGCTAAGGTGGAGTCCCGACATCCCCGCCGACAAGCAGCAGATCCATCGGTTCGAACCGGAGTAACACAACTCTGCAAGATAACATTGGCGATGTTATCTTGCAGAGTGACGTGAACGGACCGCCAGTGTGGGCGGTGCCCAGCGCCCTCGGCGTGCAAAAGCAAGCCAACCTCACTGTCGGGATCCGCCCCGATCAAATCTCTTTTGACAGGATCATCCGAAGAACGGCGCGTCTGAAGCCCCGCCCGATATTGTCCAACCGTCGGTTCCAGTCCGCCGCCAGCCACGGCGGGACGTCATTATTTTCCGCAAGCTCAAACAGGACGCGCCGCACGCGTGGAACCCCGTAGGCGCGGCAAAGGCGCACGACATCGCGGAACGTCGGGCGCGCCAGGGTGAGGGCGATCAGATGATCTGGAGCGTGTGCCGCACCCGGATTGCTCCAGGCCCGGTCAAAGGCGAGGCGGGGCGCCTGTTGCAAAAGCAACCGATAGAGACCGGGCCCGAGGGGCTCTAGCCTCTCCGCCTGCCCCAGTTCTTCCAACCGAATCCCGACTTCCGGCGTCATGGCGAAGCAGACAAAATCGCCCCTTATGGCAATGAGCATCCCAACTGGGCCGATCATGCCCAGCACAGCGGACCGATCCCCGACAATGATGACGGTAGTCACCGTGGCGGACGCATTATCCTGGGGATCAGCCGGCGTCTTTCGTGCCTGGGCGCAATGACCGGCCACGGACTCATGCCCCTCCGTCTTTAAGGTTCGGCGTAGGGGCTGCCGGATCGGTGGACCCATTCCGATGGGCCGGCCGCCGCGCCCTCTTGACGCGGTCGATAGCCGCCAGAGCGGCGGGGAGCGTCTCGACCAGCCTCTGGTGCGCCATGATCACGGTGTCCGCCGCCTCGGGCGACAGCGAGGTGATGGTCTCTTCCGCAAGGTTCCGCTGGCGCTCCGTCAGAGGTAGGCTATCGATCACGGCGCGCAATGCCTGGGTGCGGGTCGGGTCGAGCATGGGCCTCTCCTCGGAGTGAGCTGGTTCGATGGGCGGGTTCATGGCTTGGGTCATCCATCACAACCGACAGAGCGTTCAGCCCGTGCGCTGTTGGAGATGTTGGTCGGGTGCTGCGCGGGCAGGTCGAGGCTTGGCATGCCGAAGAGACGGTTCCATGGACGGTCAGCCAGGCCATCGAGGTCGCGCAGACAGACGTCCTCCCCGCTCGGGCGGATACCGACCAGCTGCCCAAAGAACATGGCAGCCGAATAGAGGCAGGCGCGATCGGTGACGACTGTCAGGATGGCGAGGTATGGGTGTGGCTCTTCGCCGAGGTCGATGGGCCGCATCCTTGGGCTCGTGTCCGGGTCCACGACATCCTCCGTCTCCCACCGGCCTTGGCGGCGGTACAGCCGGCCATCAGGGCTGAGCCTGTAGCGGCCATCTCCGGATTCCAGCGTCAGCGACTTGGCTTGGCATGTGCCCGGCGCCAAGCCATCCGGGAGCGGCACCTGGACGATGATCGTATCGCAAAGGCCCACAGCAGGCTCATCTCCGTCCGTCGGCGGTCGGTATTCCATCGGCCTGAGGTGTTCGGGAAGTTCTGGCGGAGGCAACATGCCGCAGCTTCGCACCCGAAAGTGATTCCGGCTTCAGCGAATGTTGTATAAATAAACTCCGTGTATCCGGCGTCAACCCGGAATGCAGGCGCCCGTCCACCGGATGCTCCCGCGCGGGCTCCGTCCTGCTGCCGGCATCTCCGGACGCTGATGTGCCGGGAGTGCTGGATGTGCCTGTGCCGGCTCCATTCCTTCAGAAGGACCCTTCCATGACCGTGACTGGTTACGGCCAGACCTATGCCGAAGCATTGGCCGATGCGGAATCGAAACTCCAGGCCGAGCGCGATGCCGAAACCGTCGGACAGATCGGCGGCGGCATCTTCGGCCTGCTGGTCGCCGCCATCCTCAGCACAGGCTGGCTGCTGGCCAACGCCGCGTTGCGCCCCATCGCCGGCGCCGCCTATCTGGTGTTGGCCGGGGCGATGATCTGGCTGGTCAACGCCGTGGCCGACCTCATCCTAGGCGGGGTCGAGACTGGCCTGATCGGCCTGCTCCTCCTTGTGATGGTCAAGATCGCGCTTCTCGGTCTGTTCATCGGGCTCGCCTTCCAGTCGCGTTCGGCGATGCTCAGTCTGGAACTGGTCGAGGCCCGCCTGCTCCATGGCTGCTTCGCCGCCAGCCCGGCCATCGGCATGATTGTTCACATCCTGCTCTATGGTCTGACCGCTGTCGGTGGCTACCTCTTCGCCGCAGTCCTGATCCGGCGCGGTGCCTCGCTGATCCTGGAGCGGCAGGCCTTTGTCCAGTCCTTCGGCATCGAGGACACGCTGATGATGGTGGTCAATGGTCCCGCGCCGCCCTGGGCGATGGTGGCGGCCATCATCGCGGCGGTCGTCGCCCTGCTCCGCCGGCGCTATTCCCATCCCTTCGCCCGGCACTTTACCCTGTTGGGACGGCTGCGGCCGGCATAGGCGATCATCCGCGCGACGTCATCGGTCCGCCGGTGCCGGCTATGGCCGCTTGCCGTCCGGGCGCAGCAGGGTCAGGGCCTCGACCTGCCGGAGCGCCACCTCGGCCTCCCGGTCGCTCAGGCCGCGCAACACCTCGCGCAGCCGCATGTCGGTGGCGGCCCGGGCCGGTGACACCACCGCCTCGCCGTCGTCGAAGAAGTCGACCAACGGCACGTCCAGGCGGCGCGACAGGCGGTCGAGCGTCTCCAGCGCCGCAAGCACCCGGCCCCGCTCGATGTTGCTCACCGTCTCGACGCTGCGGTCGATCGCCGCAGCCACATCCTCCTGGCTGAGGGCCCGGCTCTCGCGCAAGGCCCGCAACCGTTTTCCTATCCTGCGTTTCAGGTCATCGCTCATGAGCCGGAGTTTCGTTCCGGGTGAGTGGCTTGACCACGAAACGGATTCCTATTATGCAACGATCACTTGAAATCAGGTCGAGGCTGAAGCCGAACCGCGACGGCGACCGGCCCGGACCTGCCACTGCCGGGGACCCATCATGCCGTCCGTCTTCTCTGCCGCTGTTCGGATCGGCGCCATCCTGTTCACCGCGGCGCCGGCGTTCGCAGCTTCCGTGACGATGCTAGGGGTTTCGCCGCTCCAGGCCCAATCCTATGGCTTCGCCGTCGGCGATCGGCTGCCCGTCTTCCGCTATCACGGCGAGGACGGCGTCGCCCATCGCACCGACGAGTTCCGGGGCCGCTGGTTCCTGTTCAAGCGCGGTGCCGACTGGTGCGTGCCCTGTCTGGCGGAGCGCCCGGGGCTGGACGCCTTCATGCGGGTCCATCCCGAGGTCCCCGTGGTGATGATAGTGGCGGTCAGCCGGGCCAGCCCCGCCGGTGCCGACCCGCAGCGGCAGATGCAGCGCGACGTCGCCCACCAGCGTAGCCACGGCTTCGACCCACGCATCGTCGCGGTCCAGGACGGCCGCCAACCAAGCCAGGACGAGCTGCCGGCGCCCAAGGAGATCGAACCGGTGCCGTTGACCGCCGTCATCGATCCCAATGGCGTCATCGCCGCGCTGTGGACCACGACCCACCGCTACGAGCGCTTCCACGAGCGCAAGGGCATCGCCGGCCGGCGGGAGCCTCGCTTCGGCGACTATGTCGAGGCGGTGCTGCTCTGCAAGGGAGCCGCCCTGTCCACCGTCGGCGAGGAGTCCCGGACGCTCGCCCGCAGCCTCGACGCCTCTTGTTCCTGATCCTGCGTTTCCGGAAAGCCACCGCCATGGTGAACATTTACACTCCCACCGCCCAGGACGGCCTGAGCAGCGCCGAGATCGTCCTCTACGACCAGTTGATGGACTACCGGGCCCAGTTGGGGTTGCCGGCCATCCCGCTGTCGAAGGCCCTGACCACCACCGCGGCCCGCCACGTCGTCGACATCGCCGACAATCTCGGCACCGCCGTGCCCGACCAATCGCCGGGCGAGAGCCGTGCCCACAGCTGGAGCGATGCCGCGTACAACGCCAAGGACGCGACCAGCTATGGCGCGATGTGGGGGGCGCCGGCGCGTCTGGGCACCGGCTATGCCGGCTATGGCTTCGAGAATCTCATCACCGGGACCGGCAGCGTCGTGCGTGGCACGCCGGAGCAGACGGCCTCCGTGCTCCTCACTGCCTGGAAGATGAGCCCCAGCCACAACGCCGTCATGACGAACCAGGGCGATTGGAAGCCCTACAGCTGGAACGCGGTCGGCGTCGCCGTCTATAAGAACTCGGCGGCGATCTGGTTCGGCCGCGAGGCCGATCCCACCGGGGGTCCCGCCATCGACGGCTTCGACCCGCTGCGCTACCTCGCCGGCAATGCCGACCTCGCCCGGGTGATCGGCACCGACAGCGCCGCCGCGCGGTCGCATTACATCCAATCCGGTGCCCGCGAAGGCCGGTCGACGACCGCTTTCAACCCCTACCAGTATCTTGCCGGCTATGGCGACCTGATGGCCGCCTTCGGCAGCGACGCCCAGGCGGCCGGGATCCATTACATCCAGTCCGGCCTGCGGGAGGGACGCAGCGCGACGGCGTTCAATGCGGACGCCTATCTCGCCTCGAACCCCGACCTTTTGGCCGCCTTCGGCTCCGACCGCAATGCCGCCTCCCGGCATTACATTGATTCCGGCCGGGCAGAGCAGCGCCGTCTCGATGGCTTCGACGCCACGGCATACGAGCGGGCCAATCCCGACATTGCCGCCGCCTTCGGCGCCGACCTGACGGCGGCGACGCGCCATTATGTCGAGTACGGCTACCGCGAGCACCGCAGGACCGCCGTCCAGCCGGTCGCTGCCCAGGGGGCTCCGTTGGCCGGACCGGGTGCCGACAGCTTGCAGTCCTCGGCTCCGGTGGAGGAGAGCGACCCGATGATCGGACGGCTGGGCGAGGCGCCCGTCGACCTCACCTGGACAGCTGGGATGCTCGCCGCTCCCTTGGCGGCCCCGTTGTCGGGGATCGGGATGGGAGCGTTCCCCCGCTCCGATGCACAGGGCCTGACGCTCGCCTTCGCCGGGCCGGTCTGATCGGCATGAGCATTCCACACCGTTCTCCCATATTCACGAGGGCCGTATGACCAGATTGAAGTGGGCTGCCGTTACGCTGTGTGCCGCCACCTTGTCGCTGGCGGCATGCCAGACCTCCCGTCCCGTCGACCGCTCCCAGCTTGCGGGCATCGCCCTGGCCGACAGGGCGTATGCCGATGAGGCGGCCGACTGGGGCATTTCGCCGCGCGGCACGCTGCTGGTCGGCGGCTATCACGCCCGCACGCCGACGGCGGTTCCGGGCGCGCGGACCATCGCGACCGCGGACCTCTTGCGGCTGCTCACCACCGACCCGTCGGTGGTGCTGGTCGACGTGTTGGGCGGGTCCGCCCATCCCGGTCTGCCGCAGTCGGTCTGGCTGGTGGACGCCGGGCTGGGCAAGGGCTTCGACGATCCGCTGCAGGCCAAGCTCGGTGAGCGGCTGGCCCAGCTCACCGGCGGCGACCGGCAGCGGCCGGTCGTCTTCTACTGCCTGTCGGCGGAATGCTGGCTGTCCTACAACGCCTCGCTGCGGGCCGTGGCGCTCGGCTACCGCTCCGTCCTCTGGTACCGCGGTGGCATCGAGGCGTGGAGGGCGGCCGGACTGCCGATGGCGCCGGCTATTGGCGGCTGGTAGGCGACCAGCGAGAGAAACCAACCATCAAGGAGACGGGGATAATGCGACGGATTGGAGGCGCGATGTTGCTGCTCGGCACGCTGACAGGGCAAGCGGTTGCCGCCGACACGCGGCATGACGGCACCTGGACCGGCACCTATCATCCGGTGCAGGCGCTTGGAGCGAAGTGCAACACCAATACAACCAAACGCAGCATGGTTGTGAAGGATGGCGTGGCGACGATGCGCACCACCAGTGCCCGGAACGGGGCCGAGCGCATCTATACCGGCACCGTCAACGGTGACTTGCTGGATATGGTGTCGGACGATGAGCTGATCTATTCCGGCACCTTCACCGGGAATCACTACCGGGCCACAACCGGACGTGGGCTGTGCACCAATGGGATCGATCTGGATCGCGTGCAATGATGCGCGACGGGCGCGACCGATCAGGCAAGCACCAGGGAGGGTGCCTCGTTTACTAGCCGCCTTTATTCACCAGGGTGGCGAGCGGTCTGGTCGCCGCGTTGAGATGATCAACGTTGGGCTGTATGGGCGCGCGTCGTCGGCCGCCGCGCTGACGGCGGCGTGACGGTGTCGGAGTTGGTGGTGGAGGGGATTGGGTGACGGCTGGGGCACGCTGCCCCGGTGCTCAGCAGATGAGCCGGGGCATGCGGCCGAGGGCGAGGTGGATGATCGCCTGATCAGGCGCGCTGGTCGGCAGGTGCACCTTGATCTGCGTCTTCATCTCCACGATACGCGCGGCGGTCTTCACCAAGCGCAGCCGCAAGGTGTCGAATTGCACCGTGCGCCAGCGGGAGCGTTTCGGCATCAGCGAGCGCAGGCTCCACAGCAGCCAGTACGCCCCGGCGTGCAGGAACAGGCGGAACTGGTTGGCCGTCGCCTTGGTGCAGGAGGTCCGGTCTGCGGCAAGGTGGGATTTCCAGGCTTTTATATGATTTTCCGCCTGTCCCCTCGCGCAATACAGGCCGGCATACAGCCAGCGACCCGTGCCGTGGCGTAGGTTGGTGACGATGAAGCGGCTGTCGGTGCCCTGGTCTCCTGCCTCGACGCGCGCGACGATGCGGCGGACCCGGCTCCAGGTGCTGGCCCCGTCATAGAATTCCTTGAAGCGGCGCACCTTGTCGGCTCCGGGCATGGCCTGGAAGCGCGCCGCGGTGCTGGCCTCCAGCGTGGTGACGTGACGGCGCAGTGTGCTGCTGGTCGGCAGACCGAGCACGTAGTCGAGCCCCTCCGCCTCGCACCAGTCCAGCACCTCCGGGCAGGCGTAATGGCCGTCGGCGCGCAGCAGGATCTCGGTCTTGGGCCAGTTTGCCCGAATGGCGCGGAGCAGGCGACGCAGGAAGGTCCGGATCTCCGTCCCCTTGGGCCGCTTGGCTGGGCGCAGCACAGCGGTGACAAAGCGGCCGTTGCCGTCGAAGACAACGATGGGCTGGAAGCCGTACTCGTCATAATGGGCGTTGAACAGGCGCAACTGCTGACCGCCATGCACCGTGTCGAAGGTGTCGTCTACATCCAGCACGATGCGCTTGGGCACCTGGCGAAAGGACGCGCAGTAGAGATCGACCATGGCTCGGCCCATGCGCAGCAGTGCGCGGGTATCCGGCAGGTTCTCCAGGCGCGAGATGGTGGCTTGCGAGCAAAGGTCACGCTCGGACGGCAGGCGTTCCAGGGCCATCTTGAACAGCGGGTCGGAGCGTAGGCTGCCGGCGTCGTTGCCGTCCTCGTAGCCCGCCGCGATGGCCAGCAGGCGAAAGCCGATGATGTCGGCCAGCGAATGCACGGTGCGCGTTGGATCGCGCGGGTCCTCAATACAGGCGGCCAGCCGATCGGCAATCCGCAGCCGCTTCGCCACCTCCCGCAGCACCAGCAGCCCGCCATCGGAGGACAGGCGGCCGCCATCAAAGCGCCCGATCACCGGCTTTCCAGCAACGGGTGACAGGCCGGGCAGCGGCAGGGTATGATCAACCATGGCGGGTGGGCGCTCCGGAAACGGCAGGAGTTGGCGTCAGCACCCAAATCCTACGGCCGCTCAACGGATGCCGCTACACCCGCCAACCCTCATGAATTTTCCCGGCTAGGAATGAGGGTAGGTGTCCGCACAGCGATCCTGCGCAAAACTCTGTTCAGCGCAACATCACACCGGGTGGCCGGAGTTAAGGCACCCCCTGTCCATCCCATCCGTCCGTGCGCCTCAATTCGCCACAGGGTCCGAGTCAGCATGTCGCCTGCGTGATGCCTGTCACCCTCGTGTGGTCGCTGTGCATCACCCCCTGTGATCCCCAGGGGAATCGGTTAAGAATAACACCTGACTGCAAATTAACATTCATGCTGTTATCTTGCATTCTGATGTTATCCACGGATCCTACAATGGACCCCCTTCTCCAAGCCTTCGGACGATACGTCGGCCGCATGGCCGGTTCCGAGCCATCCATCGATCCACGACCCACCGCAGGCCTGCCCATGTTCTTACGCCAGCGTTTCGGACTCTATGTCGTACGCTTCGGACAGAACGAAAGCACCGGCCTCGTACTGCGCGACCCCGACGACTTCTCCCCGGCCGCCTTCGAGAAGCAGGTACGCCAGTGCCCAGCGTCCGTTCAAGACAGCTACGTTCTGATTGCCGAACAACTGCCGGGATATGTGCGGAACCGCTTGGTTGAGCGCCGCATCCCCTTTGTTGTGCCAGATGTTCAACTCCATTGGCCAGACCTTGGTATCGCTGCGCGCACACGGGGCGGGCGCAAGTCTTCCTCTGTCGGCGAACACCTGAGTCCGGCGACGCAAGCCGCGGTGATGGCGGCCCTTGCCCGTCGTGTCCAAGATGGCCTCGCCGCTCGGGACATGGCCAAGTTCCTCGGGTACACGCAAATGACCATGACCAGGGTCTTCGACGAACTCGAAGGCGTCGGCTTGGCCAAGACGGCGCGGCACGGCCATGAGCGACGCCTGCACTTCAGCTGCCAGGGGCAACAACTGTGGCATGCGGCACATCCGAGACTGCGCAACCCGGTGCGCAAGACATTGCGCTTCCATGCCGAGGACATTTCAACTGCGGATCTCTTTCTTGCTGGCGAAAGCGCCCTGGCGAAGATGAGTATGCTTGTTGCCCCGGCGCAACCTGTCTATGCCGTCGGCCCGAAGGGATGGTCAATGATCCGCACCACCGCTCCCGAGGTGATCCCGGTAGAGGAGACCGGCACCTGTCTGCTGCAGATTTGGGCATACAACCCCGCTATCGCCGGCCGCGAGGGGCAAGTTGATCCCTTTTCGCTTGCCCTCAATCTTGCAGGGATCGAGGACGAGCGTGTCGCCATGGCTTTGGAAGAAATGATGGAGAAGATTCTATGGTGAAAGGACTTGACCGCTTCGCCGGCCAATTCAAGGTGCGCATCGGTAGGGAGTGAGGGCTTTTTTGGAAATTTTCATGATCAATTAATAGTTAAATACGTTACGCGAAATGGACAGAATAGGCAAGATTTTTCGGGAAATGTAGCGTTCTATATGAGAGGAAGTGCATCGTAGACACAGTTTCTTCTTTGAATACCTGCTTGTGTTCGATTGACTTTCTCCCTGATCTTTGCATCCTCGACCATAGCCTCCCTCGCATCACGCTGTGCACGCACCAGAGGGCGTCGTTGGGCCGTTGCACCGCATGCGGGACGTTTGCCCGGCGAGTCCATGGCTCCTGCTGGCGCAGCCTCGGCAACCTCGCAAGATTTGGCTGTCCAGCCGTCCCGCTGGTTCGGGGCTGCCGTTTACGTTGTATGCACCGGACTGACCCTGGCGCACCTTTGACGAGCCGCTGGCGGGCATCGCGCAACGATGGGCTCACTCATATCCAGATCATCACGCTTTTTGAGATGCCCGATTGATCGGCGATGATATTGGTGACCGTGGGCCAACATCCAGTGCGCACGCTTCCACCTTGACGGATCCAAGCACGTCGCTGAATCAGCTCTTTGCTGGGTTTTAGATCAATATACACCTTTCACAGATCTCCAAAGACAATCCAGCCCAGATAAGGTAGTTGATGACCGCCGTTTACTACTTATTAGTGATGTAGGTGCCCTATCGCTCGTAGTGGGTTGAATCTTCTGACGATGCACTTGCCAATGACTCCCGACCAATCAAACACCGCGCTGACAATCCTCGACTATTGGCAGGCCATCGAGGCGCTGTCTCCAGGAGCGCCGCCAAAGAATGACCGCAAGGATCATGTCTGGACGGCGGGCGACGAGACGACGCTGCCCTGGCATGAGCGGATGCGCGCCACCTACGTCGAAACCCGTGAGCGCCGCTGGCGTTTTTTGGTCCATATCGGTCTGTTCGAGATGGAGGGGGTGGTCCTTGAACTGCGGGATCGGCTGGGCGTGGACGATGACGAGGAGCGGCCGCGCGGTGGCGAGGCGGCGTTGGTTTGTCTGTGCGTCACCGCCGATGGCCACCCCTTCGGTGCTCCTGCTGTGTCGGCGGTGCCCTGGGCGATGAATGAAATCGCTGCCGCCCGTGGTGAATTGCGCTTCGGCGATTTTGGCGTGGTCGAGGAGCGAGTGGTCACGCGCATCACCGATTATCTTGCTGAACGTGAAATCCTGGTGCCGGAGGAGGGGAACGATGCTTTCAGCGATGCTCAGCCGCTGACGCTGGCCGATTGCGATGCCATCGCCGCGATTGTTGCCAAGGAAACCGGCTGGACACCACGGGCTGGTCTCACGGCGCGGGCCCGCTTCAAGGGTGTGGAACTGAAGTCTCGCAAGGATGGGCGTTTCGGGGAGATCGAACCCGATCTGCTCAACAGCTTTTTCCTGCGCGATCTGGGGCGGGTGTCCGACGCCATCCGACGCGGTGACTATGGTCCCGGCTTGGTCCGCTACCTGTTCGGCCACAGCGGTGGGCGCACCGATGTGGTGCGCGACGCCGGCTTTGCCGAACGGCTGCTGCACCCGTCCAATCTGCCGTCGGGCTGCTGGCCGACGCCCGGTGGGCATCCTTTGGTGATGGCTCAGCAGACGGCGGTGAATGCCGCCTTGGAAACGCTGAAAGATGGCCGTGGCGTGTTTTCCGTCAATGGCCCGCCAGGAACCGGCAAGACGACGCTGCTGCGGGACCTGATCGTTGGAGTGATCGTCGAGCGCGCGATGGTGCTCGCCCAATTCACCCAGCCCAACGACGCCTTCGATGAGAAACGGGCCATCCGGCACAGCGATTATCATGTTTGGGAGATCGACGAGCGGCTGCGTGGCTTCGAAATGGTCGTCGCCTCATCCAACAACAGCGCTGTGGAGAACGTCACCCGCGAGGTCCCAGCCCTGAAGGCGATCGATCCACGTTGGCTGGACCAGGCAGACCATTTCCGAGCCGCCGCCGACACGCTGTTCGCGCCTGATGGAAATCCGGGCAAGGCCGGCACCTGCTGGGGCATGATGGCGGCGGTGCTGGGGAACAAGGAAAAACGCTCGACCTTCGTCAACCGATTCTGGTTCGGCCGTTTTGACCGGGTGAAGGTTCCGCCCACCCTGTTCAAGAACGCCTTCCAAGAAGGGGCGCCGTCGTGGCATGAGGCACGCGCCGCTTTCCGCCAAGCCATCGCTCGTTTCGAGGATCGGCGTGACGCCCTGGCTGCGCTGTCCGACGCCTTGACCGAGCATGACGAGGCCCTGTCGGCGCTGTCGGCGGCGGAGGATGCGGTGCGGCGGGACGAGGCTTCGGAACAGCAACGCACTCTCGAGGCGGCTGCGGCACGGGAGGATTTGGCAAAGCTATCCGCCTGGGGAGAGATCCTCGACCGCTGCCAGGAGGCATCAGCGCGTGAGCGCAGCTGTCGTGATGCGTTGAACCGCCTGGACAACCTCATGGCGGTGTCACGTCAGAGTGAAGTGCTCCTGGTGACAGACCTTGCCGAGGCCGAAGCGGCGATCGCCGCCTGCGAAGCCCGTCTCGCCGTGGAGCGCGAGGTTTACGAGCGCCTGGACCGGGAGCGGCCATCTTTCTTCAGCACTCTGTTCGGCACGAAGCATCAGCGCGATTGGCAAGCGCGTCGACGTGAGGCGGGCGACATCGTCACCCGACTGCAGCGGGAGCGGGTGGAGGCCGATCTTCGCCGATCAAAGGCGCACACCGCGCTGGAGGTCTTGGAGCGGGAGCGGGCGGCGGCTCCGGCGGATCGGGACAAGCTGTTGATGGATCGGGACACCGCGCGGCGGACATTGGCCGAATTGTTGAGGTCAGACGCGGGCTTGACCGAACCGGCGCTTTTGCAGGAGGTCGGCGATTGGCAGGGTGTCGGCGATGCGCTGCATACTCTGGCATCGACCGCCACCGCCACAAGCCGGACGGTGAAGGAGGAGGCCCGGCGTCGGATGGTGGCGGTGGAGGAGGCACGCCGACAGCTCGCTGCTTCTCAAGCCTTGTGGGAGAGCCAGCGGACCGCGTCCGCGGCGCTCGCGGACCGGCTCGACGCACTGGGCGGCGGTTTCGCCGGCACCCTGATCGACGTTTCGTGGCGGGCGCTTTCGGAAGAAGAGCGGCAGAAGACTTCCCCTTGGATGGATCGTGAATTGCACGATCTGCGTGTCGCTTGCTTCTTGCGGGCGCTCGACCTGCACCGTGCCTTCCTGGCCGGCGCCTCGAAGAAGGTGTGGACCAACCTCAACCGGTTCATGGATCTGCTGACCGGTAAGATTGCCGGAGATGCTGTTGAGGGTGGCCCGGCGTCGCTGTGGGCGACCTTTGGGTTGGCGGTGCCGTTGGTGTCAACGACCTTTGCCTCCTTTGACCGACTGTTCGACGGTATGGGGAGGGAAAGCATCGGCTGGTTGTTCGTGGATGAGGCCGGGCAGGCGACGCCCCAGGCAGCGACCGGCGCGGTATGGCGAGCGCGGCGAGCGGTGATCATCGGCGACCCCCTGCAACTGGAACCGGTCGTCACGCTGCCGATGCAGGCGGTCGAGGCGATCCGGCGCCGTTGCGCACTGGCCGACCGCTGGCATCCGGTTCGGGCCTCGGCCCAGGTTCTGGCCGACCGGGCCAATCCGCTGGGCACCGCCTTGCCGCAGGAAGACGGCGACCCATTGTGGGTGGGCAGCCCTTTGCGCGTGCATCGCCGTTGTCTGGATCCGATGTTCTCGGTGGCGAACCGCATCGCCTATGACGGGCTGATGGTGCAGGGCCGCGTCGGCACGCCCGATCCGGGCGGACTGTTCGGGGAGAGCCGCTGGATCGATATTCCGGCGGAAGGAGCGGAAGGGCATCTGATTCCCATCCAGCGTGACCTCGCATGCGCGCTGGTCACCGCCGCGTGGCACGAGGCGAAGCGTGTGGACCGCCGACCCGGCCTTTATGTGATCTCGCCTTTCCGCAAAGTGGCCCAGGGGTTGCGTGAGAGGCTGGAGCGGGACGGGTGGGATCCCAACTGGATCAAGGAAGCCGTCGGCACCGTCCACACCTTTCAGGGTAAGGAGGCCGAGTTGGTGCTGCTGGTGCTGGGCGGAAATCCCGCCAAGCCGGGTGGCATGGACTGGGCGGCGCTGACGCCGAATCTGCTGAACGTCGCCCTGACCCGTGCCCGTGACCGTATCCTCGTGATCGGGGACCGTGACCGGTGGAAGACGCGCCGGTACTTCGATGCCCTGGCCAACGGCCTTCCCGTTGTGGATGAAGCGTCCATCCGCGCGGAAACCAATGGAATTCGGTTCGTCACCTCACAGGAAGAGGAGTTTGCCGAAGGTTAGATGGTGGGTTCGGACGCCTCTTTGGGCGCTACCATCTTCCAAGGTGGAGATTGTGGATATGAGACAACCCAAGATCTATGATGCGTCTCTCTTCCGCCAACGGGCCTTCCGACATGTCCCTCTGCCAGCCGCCGATACCTTCCCGAATTCCGCGGCAATGGCGATTGGTGGCGTGTCGGTCGGTGCTGACAGCTCTGGTCCTGCTGAACACGACTGCGATGAACACCGTTTTGGCAAAGCCGGTCAGCGCGGAGGTTCGACAGGCGCAGGAAGCGCTTCGGGGCAAAGGCTTTGATGTCGGTTCGTCGGATGGACAGCCGGGAGAGCGGACACAACGTGCCGTTCGCGCCTTTCAGCGCGGCCAAGGCTTGACCCCAACAGGTACGCTGGATGCCGAGACCCTGCGCCGGTTGGGGATCGGAGACTCGGCACCGGCATCCCAGCCGGCACCTGGGCCTGTGCCGGAACCGTCTCCAGCGACGCCAGCTCCATCGGTCGTCGCTCCAGCTTGGAAGCCGCCGTCCGACATCTTGCCTTCGGCAGAAGTCGACCCTACCGCACTGCATTCCGTTTCCGAACCGCCGCTGTCCGGTCCGAGCGATACGTCAAAACCCGGCGCCTCTTGGCCGGTCGCGGCATGGCCGCTGCTGGCGTTGATCGGAGGCATAGCGTTGTTGGTGGCTCGGCGGCGCGCCAAACGTTCACGGGCGCTTCCAATTCCACCGCAGTTCGCGCCGGTTACTGAGGTCATGAACCCGGATGGGCAGAGGCCGGTAACGTCAACGATGCCGTTGCCGAGGGTGGCGCTTTCCAGCGCCGCCGATGAGAACGCTCGTGTCGCTCTCTTGAAGGTTGTCCAACCGGTTGTGGAGACGACAGCGTTGATATCGGTTGACAATGCGTGTGGCAGTTCGGGGGCTCCAGAACCGGACCCCGAAGGGCAGGCTGCTGTGCTTGAAGCGTTCAGACTTCGATCTGACGATGCTCCTTCTCCATCGCCTGGTGAGCTTAACCGCCGTCGTGTGGCTGAAATTCTCGCGCGCAAAGCGGCACTGTCTCCGTTACCTCTGCCATCCCCACCACCACCACCATCGCCCGGTGAACTGAACCGCCACCGTTTGGTTGAAATCCTCGCCCAAAAGGCAGCGCTGTCTCCGCCTCCTCCGCCATTGCCACCGCCACCGCCATCGCCCGGTGAACTGAACCGTCGCCGTGTGGCTGAGATCCTGGCTCAAAAGGCAGCGCTGTCTCCGTTGCCTCCGTCAACGCCGTCACCTCCTCCCTCGTCGTCGCCGTTACCGCTGGCGAAACCTCCATCCTTGTTCGGCAAGCTGGCTGACACCATCGACTGGGGCAATCTTGGCCTTGGGCGGTCTCAAGCCGCCTCACCCCCACCGCCGCCTCCCGCCGTTCCGGATGTCGGGGGGTGGGTGTCGGCGGGGCAATCGGTGACGGTGGCCGGCATCACGATCAATGATGGGATGCTCTATGTCGGCCGACGCCTGCCCCGGTTGGACGGCGCGGGAACCGAGAATTGTCTGATCGACCCCTCGCTGCCGGTGCGTTCAGGAACGACGCAATGGCGAATCGGCTATTTTCCGTCCTACGCGGGGCTCGACCCGGTCTACCGTCACGCCTACCTGCGCTGGCTCGCCGAAGGGCGCTCGGAGCGGGGCGTGGATATGGGCCTTGTCTTTTTGTATTTTTACGGGCTTGAGCGACGTTTGATCGGTGACCGTAGCCAGGACGATGCCCCTGCGATCATCGCCGAAGTGGAACGCCTGCGCCGGGTCTATGGCGCCAACGCCTCGTTCATGCGTTACTCCGGCCAGTTTCTGATCATGGCGCGGCTGATGCTCCACGGTGTTCCAAGCGAGCCGCCGGACCTTCAAGACCGCAATTGGGAAATACCGCTCGACCTCAAGATTGGCTTGGGTCATCGCGTCGCGACGGGGGAAGCGATAAAGGGCGACTGGATGCTGGCGTGGCTGCATTGCGACCCCGATCTGGTTTGGCGCACCCCGGCGATGCGCGCGCCGGACCAGTTCCGCGTCTTGTTCCTGCGCCGTTTCGCCGAACGTTTCCCCAATGGCATCACAGTCAAACCACCGCAACGCAAGCTGCGTCCCACCTATCAGGCGTGCAGCGGAACTTTCCGCGCGTCGGTGTCCATCGAGAGCGCCGGGGCGGAATTGCCCGACGTGGCGGCGCTCAGCGCCCCTCTTACCAAGGCGCGGCCTTTGGCGGAATCCTGCATGGATGCTCTGGACGCCTACAGCCGCTTTCTCGGCCGCAGTCCGGATCGGCGCGACAGCCTGGAGGCTTTCGCGTTGCTGCCGGTCGAACTGCGCGAGACTCCGCCTCCGGCGGTCGAAGCGTTGCGCGGGTGGCTCGACGGGCTTGCCGCTGACCGTCCGGCGCTGGTTCCCTGGCCCGAAGTGTTGCGGCGGGTGAACGGCGCTGCTCCCGACAAGCCGGTCAAGCGCGACATGCAAGGGGTGGCGGCCTCGTTGGCGGTTCTGGGCTATGGGATGGAGCCAGACCCGGCATTTGGCGGGCGGTTGCCACGTCAGGATGAACCCCTCGCCCTGTTCCGGAACGACGGGGCCGGCGGGCTATCGGTTGGGGTGCCGGATGGACCTCCGTCCGACACCTACCGCAACGCGCTGCTGCGGTTGACGCTGGCGGTGATGGTCGCTGGGGTGGACGGCAGCATCGCTGATGAGGAGCGGGTGCTCCTCGCCGCGCACATCGCCGACGCGCCCGACCTGTCCGAGGGGGAGCAGCGTCGTCTTGCCGCCCATGTCCACTGGCTGGAGGCCTGCCCGCCCGATCGCAGCGCGCTGAAAGCCCGTGCCGCAGCCTTACCGGTCGAGGCGCGGGACAATGTCGGCCGGCTCGCCATTGCCATGGCCGCCGCCGATGGGCGAGTGGATGCCGAGGAAATCAAGCTCCTCCAGAAGCTTTACAAATTCTTGGGCCTCGATCCCGCCACGCTGTTTTCCGATCTGCACGCTCTCGGGGCGGAAGACCGGCCAGGCACCGATTTTGCCAACGACCCCGCTCACGCCATGCCTGACCCGTCCGGTGGGCTGAGCCTGGATCCCGAACGCATCCGCCGCATCCAGGCGGACACCGCTCGCGTGTCCAGCGTGCTGGGGTCGGTGTTCGTCGACGAGGTCGTGGTGCCGGAGGCCACGCTGCCCGCCGCTGCCGCCGAAGGCACCGGAGACGCGGACGATGACGATCCGTTCGACGGATTGGATTCCCAGCACCGTACCCTGTTGCGCGAACTCTGCGCCGCCGAACGTTGGACTCGCGACGATTACAAGGCGCTCGCCCGTTCGCTCGACCTGATGCCGGACGGCGCGATCGAAACCATCAACGAATGGGCCTTCGACCGCTTCGACGAGGCCGTCCTCGACGATGACGATCCGATCACCGTCACCTTGTCCCTTCTGCAACCGCCCATGCCGGAGCCCGCTGCGCATGTCTGAGTCGACCGCCAAGATCAAGCCCAAAGACCGCGATGCCATTCTTCAGGCGCTGCGCGCCGGCGTCGTGCCGCGCCTGGGCCTGCAACACGTCCAGGTCGGCCGTATCCGCGAGGTCGAGGAGATGATCCGCGATGTCGAGCGGATCGCCCAGGGCGGTGCCTCCATCCGCTTCATCATCGGCGAATATGGGGCGGGCAAGACCTTCTTCCTCAACCTCGCCCGGTTGATCGGGCTGGAAAAGAAGCTGGTGGTGGTCGGCGCCGACCTCGCGCCCGACCGCCGTCTGCACGCCAGCGGTGGGCAGGCGCGTAACCTCTACGCCGAACTGCTGCGTAATCTGGCAACGCGTACCAAACCGGAGGGTGGGGCGCTCGCCAGCGTGGTGGAACGCTTCATCGGTGACGCCCATAAGACGGCCAAGGCGTCGGGCCGGGAGGTCGAGGAGGTGGTTCACCAGCGCCTTGCCCCATTGGAGGATTTGGTTTCCGGGTTCGACTTCACCACCGTCCTGACCCGCTATTGGCAGGCGTCGGAAGAGGGCAACGATGCGGGCAAGGCCGCGGCCCTGCGCTGGCTGCGCGCTGAATACTCTACCCGGACGGAAGCCCGCCAAGCGTTGGGCGTGCGCGACATCATCGACGATGCCAGCTTCTACGATTACCTGAAGCTGTTGGCGAAGTTCGTGGTGATCGCCGGCTACGACGGGTTGCTGGTGGTGCTGGATGAGATGGTCAACCTCTACAAGCTGACCAGCGTCCAGGCCCGTTCGGCCAATTACGAACAGATCCTGCGGATCCTGAACGATGCGCTGCAAGGCTCGGCGGCCAACATCGGCTTTCTGTTCGGTGGCACGCCGGAATTCCTGATGGACCCGCGGCGTGGCCTTTACAGCTACCCGGCGCTGCAATCGCGTCTGGCCGAGAACAGCTTCGCGCAAGGCGGGCTGGTCGATCTGTCCGGTCCAGTGATCCGCTTGCAGAACCTGACGCCGGAGGATTTGTACGTCCTTCTGCGCAATCTGCGGAATGTCCATGCCGGCGGAGACCCAGCCCGCAACGCGGTCCCGGACGAAGCGTTGGGCGCCTTCATGGAGCATTGCGGCAAGCGGATCGGAGACGCCTATTTCCGGACGCCGCGCAATTCGGTGACCGCCTTCATCAATTTGTTGGCGGTGCTGGAGCAGAACCCCGGCACGCCGTGGCAAACGCTGCTGGGTGGCATCGCAGTGTCCAGCGAAACCGCCACCAGTGAGGGAATTGTGACCGAGGCTGATGGCGATGACGAGCTTGCTTCCTTCACCCTCTGACCCGTTCGACCAGCTTCACCCCGGCATCCGGCGTTGGGTGTGGCGACAGGGATGGGGCGATTTGCGTCCGGTCCAGCGTGCCGCGATACCGCCCATCGTCGCCGGTGGGCGGGACGTCATCGTTGCGGCGCAAACGGCGGGTGGCAAGACCGAGGCGGCATTCCTGCCGCTGATTTCGCGCGTTATCGACGAACCGGGCGGCGGATTCCGTCTGCTCTATGTCAGTCCGCTGAAGGCACTGATCAACGACCAGTTTCGCCGGCTCGATGCGTTATGCGAGGCGCTGGAGGTGCCGGTGTACCGCTGGCATGGCGATGTCTCCGCCAGCCAGAAGCAGAGGGCACGTCAGCGTCCGGCCGGCGTGCTGCTGATGACGCCGGAATCGCTGGAGGCCACCTTCGTCCGGCGCGGGTTGGAGATTCCCCGCCTGTTCGGTGCGCTCGATGCCGTGGTGATCGATGAACTGCATGCCTTCATTGGGGCCGAGCGTGGGCGGCAACTGCAGTCGTTGCTGCATCGGCTTGAAGTGTCGATCGACCGCCGGATCACCCGCATCGGCCTGTCGGCAACGCTGGGAAACATGGAACTGGCCGCCGGCTTCCTGCGTCCCGGCGAAGCGGAGCGGGTGGCGCTGGTGGAGGATGCGGCATCGGACCAGAGCCTGCGTCTGCAATTGCGGGGCTTTACGCGGACGACCCAAGCGGCCCCGGCTCAACCGCCCGCCGTTGAAGCGGACGCAGAGGTTGAGGAGGATGCGGACGAGGCGGTGCAACGCGCCATGGCCGAGCATCTGTACAAGACCCTACGCGGTGACCGCCACTTGGTGTTTGCCGGACGGCGTGGCACGGTAGAGGAGTTGTCGGACCTGCTGCGCCGGATCTCCGAGCGCGACCATGTCCCCAACGAGTTCTTTCCGCATCACGCCAACCTGTCGCGCGACCACCGTGCCTTCGTTGAAGAGCGCTTGCGCGAAGGGCCACTGCCGACCACGGCGGTCTGCACGGCGACGCTGGAACTCGGCATCGACATCGGTGACATCGCCAGTGTGGTGCAGATCGGTCCGCCCTGGTCGGTGGCCAGCTTGCGTCAGCGGATGGGCCGCTCCGGCCGCCGCGCCGGCCATCCCGCCACGTTGCGGCTTCTCGTGGCGGAGCAGGAACTGCGCGCCGGCATGCCACCGCCGGACACGCTGCGTTTCGATCTGACGCAGGGGGTCGCCATGGTGTCGCTGCTGCTGCGCCATTGGGTGGAACCGCCCCGTCCGGCATCCGTCGATCTTTCGACCCTGACGCATCAGACCCTGGCCCTGATCGCCGAGCGTGGCGGCGTTCCCGCCAAGTTCGCTTGGGAAACCCTGTGTCGCAACGGTCCCTTCGGACTGGTTCCGCCGACGCTCTATGCGGAGCTGCTCCGTGCCATGGGACGTCCGGAGGTGGGGCTGATCGAACAGGCGGCGGACGGCACGCTGTTGCTTGGCCAAGCGGGGGAACGGCTGGTCGATCACTACGACTTCTACAGCGTCTTCCAGACCAGTACGGAATACCGCGTCGTCCATGGCGGCACAACGCTCGGCACCTTGCCGGTGGTGACGCCGCTGGCCGCCGGGATGACCATCATCTTCTCCGGCCGGCGCTGGACGGTCATGGCGGTGGTGGATCGGGAAAAGCTGATCGAAGTGACGCCGTCTTCTGCCGGACGTCCCCCGTCCTTTGGTGGTGGCGGCGGTGATCTTCATGACACTGTGGTCGAAACGATGCAGGCGGTCTACGCCGCGGTCGAGGTGCCGGCCTTTCTGGACGGTACGGCAAAGGCTCTACTGGCCGAGGCTCGGATGGCCTATACCCGCTACGGCTTGGCCGGCAGCGGGGTGATCGACGACGAGGGGCATGTCTGGCTGTTCCCCTGGGTGGGAACTGTGAAGCTCGGCACGCTGGCCCTGGCCCTGCGCGCCCGCGGTATCGATGCCAACATGCGAGGTGTCGCACTGGAGATCATCGGCACGACCAAGGACGCTGTCGTTATGGCGCTGGACGCCATCGCGTCTGCCCCAATGCCCAACTCCCTGGCTCTCGCGGCAACCGTCGCGAACAGGAGCATCGGCAAATACGACACCTTTCTGACTGACGACCTGCTGTTGCATTCCTTCGCCAGTCAGAGATTGGAACCGGCGGCATTGCCTGGAATCGCGCGCCGATTGATGAAGGCCGCGCCATTATGAACGCTGACTGACGCGCCGTCATGTCGATGAATGAGCGCGCCGCCGATCGGCTGAAGGCCTGGATCGCGGAGGCGGCGGTCGGTGCATTTCCAGGCTTCGCCGCCAGCCTGGATCGGGACTTCGACGCCGTGCGAGCGGCGCTGAGAGAACTGTGGAGCACCGGGCCGGTCGAGGGGCACGTCACAAGGCGTCGCTCGAACCACGCACCGTATTCCATTCCCCGATAGCCCAACAGCGCACCCCCCAACAACGTTCCGCAACCGAACAACTTAGCGGTCGTGTCCGTGCGGGCGACCGGCGGATCGGGTCCGCTCAGACTGTTCGGTGAGTGACGGGTTATTCCCCACCGCCGTGACCTGATGTTCCTGAACCAATGCAAGCACCGCTGTATGGGTCTCGAGCAGGCCGGGATCGATCCTGATCAGGATCGCGACCACAAAGGCATCCACCAACTCTGGCCCGTCGGTTGCCGACGAGGCGAGCCCGCGCTCTTCCACCGCTTTACGCACCAATGGCAGCGACTGGATCACCGCGGCTGCCGAGGCACGCCGCAGCTTTCGGTCACGCCATTGCCCCAGGTGCTTGATGTACTGGCTGAAAATCCATGGGGGCTGGAACTTCGGCTCCAAGGTAGGCAACGGCCGTGCCGGAAGCGCAGGCAAGGCTGCTGCCGGTTCAGTCATTCCCGTGATTGCAGGAGCGACAGGGTAACGGTCAGGCTCGCGTTCTGACGGTCCACGCTCGCGGCGAGCTGCATCAGCACTTCGCCGATCTGGTCCAGCCGCTGCAGGATCGCGTCCGCGGCGCTGTCCGGTGATGGGGGGGACGTCAGATGCCGGGTCAGGGCGGCAATCTGCCGCTCCATCCGGTCGATCCGCTTGCTGACGGTCGCCGGCTCCTGTCCGGTCGTCATCTGTTCCGTTGCCGTGCTCATGAATACTCTCCCTTGTTGGGGCCGCCTGCATCTGCCTGGCTTGTGCAAGCCATGTCTCAATGTGTATCTGGGTGCGCGACGGCGGAGGCGCCGGCCTCCGAAGCTGGGCATCCAGTGGTGCGTTCACCGGCCCGAGCGGCAGGTGTTTTTTGCCGAGAACGGCATCACGCAGCCTCTCGATCGCCGTGCGAGTGCGGCTTTTGGCATCGACCGGGTCGACGATGGAAGCCGGCAGTCTCTGGCTGGAGACCGGGGGCGGAGGCGAGGTTTTAGTGCCGACTTGTGGCGGATCGGCTTCGAGTTCCTCGTTGCCCAATATGGAATCCCAAGCTACAGCGTTCGGGATCGCTGTTGTCTCTAGGACCTCCGGTGCCGGCTCAACCGGCTCGGACATGTCCATTGGTGGCGAAGGAAGGGGGGGGCGGGAGCTTGGCTCATCGGGCCGGGCTGCCGCCGGAGCCATTTTCGGCTGCTGGCCTTCAGGCCAGTTCAGGATGCCGGCGGCATCCAGTGCGCTGGTGGCGGCGGCAATCCATTCGTCGCTGCCGAAGAGCTCGACTGCCGGCCATTTGGCAGCCTGAACCATAGCGACGAAGACGGTGACGGCATCACCGGTCAAGGTGTCGGGCGAGACGACGGTGATCAGATCGCCATGGTCGGTCAGGACTTCATCGGAGGTGAGCCTCACCTGCAGCGGCTCATCCTGCGATCGCGGCAGCCTGACGTAATGGATCACCTCGCCGATGGCGCGGTCGATGGCATGGCCGTAATGGTCGTCGAGAATCTGACATTTGTACCGCGCCGTGCGGCTCAGTGGAGGAGCAGAGGGCAGCGGACGGGCTTCGAGCGGAGGATGAAGGATGGCGTCGATACGCCGCGCGCCGTTCCGGACCGGCTCCGGGTCGCGTCGGGATGGCTTGGCGCGGACGGCCCCTTCCGGCTGTACGGCGTCGGTCTGCGTCGGCTGCGGAGAGGGATCGGGGGCCGTGGTTATCGCCGGATCTGCACGGCGCGTCCGGTACCGGATGCCGCGCAGCGCCGCCTGCGCCGCCCTGTCCCCAGCCGCTGCGCGTTCCTGCAGGAAATCGGTCCATCCGGTGCGCTGAAGGGCGCCGAACCGGTGCCGTAGCGCCTGGCGCTCACCCTGGAAGGTTGCCGTCAGGGCGGCGCATTCCTCGGCGGCGACCGCCGCCAGCATCTCGGTCCAGGCCTGCCGCTTCACCAGCGGCAAGTGGATACCCCTGAGTTCGAGGCGACGATCCTGCTGATCTGTCTGTAGGGCGGCTCGGCGCGCGCGTTCTGAAGCCCGCTGTGCCTCCCAGGCCATCCGGCGATCACTGCGGAGCCGCTCCTCCTGATCGGCCACGCTGGCCCGGTAGAGATCGTACAGCGCCAAGCGCTCGTCCTTCCGCTCCGCTCGGCGCCGGTCTCGCTGTGCGGCATCCCGCGTTCTGCGCTTCTCGGACGGATGCGGTCGGTCCATCTCAGAGACGGTATCGGCAGCTGCATATTTCGGCGGAAAGCACCCAGCGGGAACGGCGGAAAGCGCCCGGGCAGAACGGTGAAAGCGCCCAGCCGTTTCGGTGAATTCGCCCACCCGTAGGAGTGGTGGTATCGGGGTCCGAACCAGCCTTTGGCATCCCCATGATCTTTCCACGGCACAGGCCAAGGAGGATCGGGATGCCCCGAGCGAGGTCGGACATGCGGCGGATCAGAGAAGTCCTTCGTCTGCGGGATGAGTTTGGCGCCAGCCAACGGCAGATTGCCGATGCCTGCCGGCTGCCGCGCAGCACCGTGCGCGATTACCTGGAGCGGCTACGGGCCTCCGGGCTGCAGTACGCGGATGTGCTGGGCTGGACGGACGTCGAGCTGGAGGAGCGGCTGTTCCCGCCTCCGGTCACGTCGGCGCGCCCGGTGCCCGACTGGCGGCACATCAGCCGGGAACTCGGCCGCCGTGGCGTAACGCTGCGGCTGCTGTGGGAGGAATACCTGGAGGTCCATCCCGGCGGCTATCGCTACACCCAATTCGTCCAGCATTTCCGGGCATGGCAGGGTGCTCATGCCGAGCCGCGTCTGCGCCGGGAACATCGGCCGGGGGCGGCGATCGAGGTTGATTACGCTGGGATGACGCTGACCGTCGGGCTCGGCGCTGAGGCGCGGCAGGCCCAGGTGTTTGTCGCCTGCCTGCCGTATTCGGGCTACGTCTATGCCGAGGCGACCTGGACCCAGCAGGCGGAGGAGTGGCTGGCCTCCCACGCCCGGCTGTTCGAACATCTGGGCGGCGTGCCGGGCAAGCTGGTGCCGGATAACCTCAAGGTCGGCGTCAGCCACGCCTCCTTCTACGATCCGGCGATCAACCCGGCTTATCACGATCTCGCCCGGCACTACCGCACCGCCGTCCTGCCGGCCCGGGTGCGGCGCCCGCGCGACAAGCCCAGCGCCGAGAACGGCGTGCAGCAGGTCGAGCGGCGGGTGCTGGCCCCGCTGCGCGATACGCCCTTCGCCACGCTGGACGCCGCCAACGCGGCCTTGCGCGACAAGCTGGCCACCCTCAATGCCGCTCCCTTGAGCCGCCGGCCGCAGGACACGCGCGCCGGCCTGTTCGCCGCCGAGGAGCAGCCGACCCTGCGCCCCTTGCCGCCGGACCGCTTCGTGCCGGGCACCTGGGCGCGCCACAAGGTCCCGCCCGACTATCATCTCGCTCTCGACGGCGGCGTCTACTCGGTGCCCCACACGCTGATCGGCAAGACGGTCGACGTGCACAGCACCGCCGGCGTGATCAGCGTCTTCCTGCGCGGCAAGCGGATGGCCTGCCATGTCCGCCGGCAGGACGGCGCCACCGTGACGCTGGACGCCCATCGCCCCGCCAACCACCGGGCCGTCGCCCGCTTCACCCCCGATGCCATCCAGACCGAACTGGCCGCCATCGGCCCGGCCGCCGCGCTGCTGTTCGAACGCATCCTGGCCGGCGCCGATCACCCCGAACAGGCGGTGCGGGCCGGGATCGGCCTGATCCGCTTGGCGGCCACCCACGGCACCAGCCGGCTGGAGCAAGCCTGCCAGGCGGCGCTGGAGGCCAACGTCGGATCCTACCGCTACGTCCAGCGCTGGTTGACCGCTCCCCCGGCCACAACGGCGGACGCGGCCGGTGCCGGCGAGCACACCAATCTGCGCGGCCCTTCCTACTATCACTGACGGAGATACGATGATGAAGCACGTCAACCACGAGCGGCTGCGCCAGTTGCGGCTGTACGGCATGGCCAAGGGGTTGGAGGCGCTGGAACGCCTGCCCGATCGCGGCCAACTGGCCTTCGACGAGCAGTTGGGCACGCTGATCGAGCGGGAAGCGGCAGAGCGCGCCAACACCGCACTCGCCAGCCGACTGAAACGTGCCCGGCTGCGCCAGACGGCCTGCCTGGAGGACCTCGACCTGCGCACCCCGCGTGGGCTCGATCGCGGTGTTGTGCGCGAGCTGGCCACCGGGCGCTGGGTGAAGGAGAACCGGCCGGTTCTGATCACCGGCCCGACCGGGATCGGCAAGACCTGGCTGGCCTGTGCACTCGGCAACCAGGCGGCGCGGGAAGGCCACAGCGTACTCTACACCCGGCTGACCCGCCTGCTGGACGATCTGGCCACCGCCCGCCTGGACGGTTCGCTCGCCCGGCTGCTGCGACGGATCGCCCGGCTCGACCTGCTGATCCTGGATGACTGGGCGATGACCGAGCTGACCGCGCCTCAGCGCCTGGACCTGATGGAGGTGATCGATGACCGCCACGACCGGGCCGCAACCATGCTGGCCACCCAAGTTCCCGTGGCCAACTGGCATCGGCTCATCGGCGATGCCACCTACGCCGACGCCATCCTCGACCGCCTCGTGCATCGGGCCTACCGCATCGACCTGCATGGCGACTCCATGCGCCGCACCAAGGCCGATGCCGCCAGCGAAACCCCCGACACCTAAGGCCGGTGCTTGGCAACCAAACCCACAACCTTCATAACGTAAATCCAGGGTTCGGCCCCGGCTCCCACCAGCTTGCAATTCGGGTGGGCGCTTTCGCCGAAACGGTGGGCGCTTTCAACCGAAACGCCTGGGCGAATTCGCCGAAATACGCAGGCAGCGAGGCGAGAGTCGTCCGGCAGGTGGTGAGGCGGTGTCGGATCGGGCGGTGCGTATGTCTCCCCCAGCCGTGCCTTGATCTTTCTCAGACCGCCAAGGCCCATGTGGGAGAGCTTCGCGACCGTGGTGGGATCGGCAAGATCGACGATGACATGGCCGCTGCCCTTGCGCCGGATGGCGATGCCCAATTCGTGGAATGCGCCATGCACCTCCGCCCAATCCGCTGCGTCGCGCACGATGTCCGCTGGCTGCGTCGCCACCCAGCTTTGAAAGCTCATCCGGCCGGTTGCGCGCTCGTACCGCAGCGCCGGGTCGGACAGACGCGGCGGCGTGTCGGCGGCGCGGGGCCGATCTTCGATGGCCAGATGATCGCCGGTCATCACCACCACATGGCGGCCACGGTCGTGGCTCCATTCCTGTGCCAGTTCCACCTCGCGGCAGGCGCGGTCCAGCGTGACCCAGTCGCGGTGAGGGTAATGAGCCCGTCCCGTAATTGGATGGACACGGCAGATCAGGATGTGGACATGAACGGACGCTGTGTTGCGATGAACGGCCAGCACCCATTGATGGTCGTCAAAGCCGATGCGGCGCAGCAGATGCCGGGCTGCCTCTTCCACCTCGTCGTCGGTTGGGGTTTCATCCTCTGGCCAGCTCACGACGAGATGATAGAGAGGATCGCGGCACCGCGGACAGGCGTCCGAGATGAAGCGCATCTGAGCCGCCGCAAGGTCGAGGCTCAGGATCTCGTGCAGCGCCAGATGCGAGGCCTTTCCTGGGGCCGCGACGTAGGCGATGGCGGCGGCGAAGCAGGATCGCCCATCGCGCCGCCGCTTGCAGACCTTAGCGATCATCGCCGTCCTCGACCGCGTCGGCCTCGGCGGCGTAGCCCCAGTCCTCCTCGTCCATGTGATCGTCGGTGCTGGTGATCACCCGCAGAACGGCGCGCTTGAGGTCGTGTAGGATATCGGTGATCGTCGGCACATGTTCCGGCGGTGCCTTGCCGCGGATGTGGCGGTCGCCGTCCTTGCCCTTGCCGTCGGTCAGCCACCACTTGAGCAGGCCGCCCAGCCGGTTCAGGTCCGCCATCGCCTTGCGGTCGGCGACGGACCGGACCTCCCGGTTCAGCGCGGCCTGTCGGATGAACTCCGACATCGTCACGCCTGCCTGCCGCGCCTTCCCTTCGATGAGCCTACGCTCCTGTGGGGTCACACGCAGCCTGACGCTATCGTCCTTCAGGCGCTTATCGGATCCTGACCGTCTCGCCATGCCACCCTCCGTTCCCGAGCCGGGGCTCGGCGCATGCAGCGCGTCCGGGCGGTGCCGGTGGGGGTGTCGGGGGCTTAGCCCCTGACCAGGATGCGAAAGGCAGGACCGCCGAGAAGCCGCCCTGCGGCGCCGAGGCGGTCCTGCCGGTGTCCCATTGCGGCCTCCGGGCGCGGTGGGACATTCGCCTACCCTGTCCCCTCCGGCGGACCTCCAGGCCGCCCCACCGGGGACCTGGGAGAATCGGATGGAGCGCGCAACAGGCCGCTCGACCACGGGACGAAGTTTTTGTGTGCCGGCTCTGGTGCGGTACCATGGTGGCGGACATCCTCGGTGCTCCGAGGATGCATGGACGAGGAGGGCATGCCATGCCCAGGACGCGCACCTACACCCCGGACTTCCTCAACAACCTGCGCCAGAAGCTGGAAACCGCGCCGGTCCCGACGAGGAACCTGTGCTCCCGCGAAGCCATCGACATTCTCAAGAACGAGCTGACCAAGAAGCGAAACGCGGGCTGGACCTTGAAAGAGCTGGCAACGTGGCTGACGGAGCAGGACCTCGTGATCGATGCGGGCAGCCTGAGCGGTTACCTGCAGGACGGTCGCAGAACGAAGATGCGCAAGACGGAGAAGGCGAAGAACACCAAGACCGCCATGGCGGTGGAGACGATCAGGAAAGTCCCCAGCACGGAGATCGCCCCGCCCGCCGCTACGGCGACGAACAGAACCGGCACCATCCCCAGGCGGGTGCCAAAGGCGAAGGATAATGGAGATCAGAAGAAGCTGGACTTCGCGAACCCGGACAGCGCTGAATCGAATTGATCCCGCGCGGCACAGAGCACCGGCTCTGGCCTACAAAAACAACGGGGTGGGCGCCGTGACCGGCGCCCACCCCGCTTGTTCGTCTCTCACAAGGCCGAGGCTCTTGCGGTGATCCCTATCAGCAGGGACCGCCATGTCATTGATGTTGCACCGGTGGGGCATGACCACCGGCCTGTGCATGTCGCCGGTGTGATCGAGCCGTATCGACAGGGAAAATTACGGTCCTGCCGCATCCAACGGAAAGGCGAATGGTGATGGTCCCCCGCAGGGGTGTGCCAGGAATTCCGTGCTGGGCGCGTTTATCATGAAATCTTGATCATCTGCTGGTTGGAGCTGACGCCAAGACGGCATTCGATCAGAACGGCTTGCTCGACCAGCTGAGGAATGAGTTGATGGGGTCGGTACTGAAGGAGGAGCTGGGTCTAATGAAGAGCGGCAATCCTTCAACGGCTACGGCCACAAGACGGTGAGGGCCGATGGTGACTCGATGGACCTGTGCATCCCACGCGACCGGACGGGAACGTTCGATCAGATGCTGATCGGCAACTACAAGCGTCGGTTCCCTGGCTTCGACGAGAAGATCATTTCGACGTACGCCCGAGGCATGAGTCACAGGGTACCTGCGGGAGCAGCTCTACAGTATCGAGGTCCCAGCCGACCTGATCTCAACGGTGACGGACGCGGTGATCAAGGAGGTAACGACCTGGCAGAATCGGCCCTTGGAGGCGATCTACCCGCTGGTGTTCCTGGAGGATGCCATTCGGATCAAGATCCGCAACGACGGTTTGGTGAGCAATAAGACCATCCATGTGACCATCGGCATGCGGGCCGGCGGCGCAAAGGAAGTCCATGCCCTGCGGAAAGAGCGGAACGAAGGTGCTAAGTTCTGGCAGCGCGTTTTGTACGAGTTGAAGAACCGCGATGTGAAGGACGTCCTCCTGGCTGTCATTGATAGGCTGATGGATCCCCCGGTGTGATCGCCACTGAACCGCCCCGGAACTTTGCAGGATCATGGGTGCCAAAGCGTTGGGTCCGGCGGCGCCGCGTCGATCACCACCACCGACAGCAGCTCGCGCGCGCTGCCCGTCAGTCGGTTCGCGAGCGCCATCTTCAGGGCATTCGCCGATGCCGGTGGCGGCGAGCCGTCGGGTGGAGGCGTGAGGTCGACCGTGGGGCCGGACCAGAACACAAGATACACGCCACGTCCGCCCGCCAGCGGATCGGCCGTGTAGAGCCGCTGCAACTGCCCTTCCGCCGCCGTCCACAGCGCATCATGCTTCTGCAGTTTGATCTCGATGGGCAGGACGAGCGTGCCGGCGGTGACGTCGATGTCGGCGCGTTTGCTCCCGGCGTAGTGGCCCTCAGGCTTCGCCACAGCGCCGTGGCGGATGAGGCGGGATTTCAACAGGCCGAGCAGCGCGTTGCGGCAGATGTTCTCTGCCTTGGGTTTGACGGGCTTCTCCACCTCGGTGTTCCAGAAGGTCTTCCAGCCGTCACCGGAGCCGGTGCGGATTTCTTCGGCGATGTCCTCCAGATGCTGGACGACGAGCGCCTGCAAATCCGCGGCGTTGGCCGGCATTCCGCCATCGAGCGCCACCACCACCTGCTCGACGTCGGCGTGCTGGAACAAGGCTTCGCGGCGGACCCGCAGCTGTCGCGCCGTGGCATGGGCGAAGGCATCACGCCAGGAGGCACGCTGGGGATCGTCGCGCCAAGCGGCAAGGAAGTCGGCCGCGTCCGTCGAGGGTTCGGCGGCGAGATGATCGATGCAGGCACGGATAAGGCGTGCGAACTCGGACTCCCCACGAACCCGACGCCCGTTCTCGACGTTGTACGCAGTGTCTTCGAAATGTGGAGCCAGCGACCGGATCAGCACCATCGCCTGATGCGCGGAAAAGCTGTAAGCGGTTCGAGCGCACCCTTCACCGATTCCCCGGGATCACCGCATGGATCTGTTGCGGCGGGCCTTGAAGTGTTCGCGCAGGTCGAGGATGGCCTTAGCGAGGGCGGGGATGTCGGCGTCGGCGATGGGTGCCGTGCTGATCAGAAGAGGATGCAGGGCCTGGAACGTGGCGTGCTCTGGTTTGTCCGGGTTGGCCATGCTCTTCCAGGCGCGCGGTGCCAGCCGGGTTGCCATCAGGAAGCCGAGGGACCAGAAGATCGGGTCCAAGCCCCCGGCATGGTGTGTTGGTAACTGCGGCCGGTACAGATACGGGAACTGCGCCATCGTCTCCGATAGGCGATTGTGGTGATGCACCACGGCTTGGATGGCCAGGTACTCCCGGGTTTCCTCCGTGGCGAGCAAGGCGCGCTCGCCCAGAAGTTGGCCGAGCCAAAGCTGAGGATCGATGAACTTCGGCCCAATCAGAACAGCGGTCAGGTAGCCGTCGAGCCCGTCAAGGCACGACACCGGGGCCGCCCGACCGCGAGCCCGCAGATAGGCTTCAAGTTCGCCAGCACTCAGCATCGGTTTGGCCGCCGTCGTGGTGGCGTTTGCGCCAGACTTGCTCATGCCGCCCGGACCTCGACAGCGAGCGCGGTGTCCCGCTCCGCCTTCCACGCCCAGGGCAGCAGGCGGTCGAGATCGTTGACCTTCACCGCGCCGGATACGATGCGCTCCAGCGCGTCGGCAAGGTAGGTGAACGGGTCGAGCCCCATCAACTTTGCGCTGTTGATCAGAGAGGCCAGGATCGCCCAATCCCGGCCACCGGCTGCCGAGCCGGCGAATAATGCGTTCTTCCGGCTCACTCCGATCGGGCGCATGGTGCGTTCCACGGCATTCGTATCGACATCGATGCGACCATCGTCGAGGAAGGCGACCAGCCCATCCCAGTGGCCCAGCGTGTAGGCGATCGCCTTGGCCAGGCTCGATTGGCCGGAGATTTCGCTCCGCACCTCCATCAGCCGAGCCCTCAGCGCCGCCATGATCGGCCGGGTTTCGGCCTGCCGGACCAGCCGGCGGGTGTCCGCTGCGGTGCCGCGGATACGCTCCTCGATGGCGTACACCGCGCCGATGCGGGCGATCACGTCACGCGCCACGTCCGACTTGGTGGTCTTGAACACCGCCACAAACTTGCGACGTGCATGCGCCAGGCAGAAGACGAGGCGGATACCAGCTCGCTTACGGCGGCGGACCAGCGCCTTGTAGGCGGCGTAGCCGTCGACCTGGAGAATGCCGTCGAAGCCCGCCAACTGCTCCTGGACAGCGGCCGTATCCCGCCCCTCGGCGTAGACGTAGCCGACCGCCGGCATGGCGGGGCCTTGCCAGGGACGGTCGTCCACCGCCTGGGCCCACAACTGGCAGACCTTGGTCCGCCCGCGTCCCGGATCGAGCCGGGGGAGCGGCGTCTCGTCACAATAAACCCGCTGCTGAGAGCGGATGTAGAGCAGCAGCCGATCATAGAGCGGCCTCAGCCACCAGGCGGCTCGGCGAACCCAGAACACAAGCGTGCTCCGGTCCAACACGATGCCTTGGCCGGCAAACATCTGCGCCTGTCGGTACAGCGGCAGGTGCCAAGCAAACTTCGCCACCACGACGTGGGCGACCAGCGCGGTGGTCGCCATGCCGCCGTCGACCACCCGCGGTTTGGCCGCGGCCTGGACCACGGTGCCGGCGCAGCACCGGCAAGCGTACTTCGGCCGAACGGTGCGCAGGACGCGCACGATGGCCGGGATCACATCCAGCGCTTCGGCGACGTCCTCACCGATCCGGTGCATCGGCCCCGCGCAGCATGGGCAAGCGGTGTTGTCCGGCTCGATGGTTGTTTCCACCCGCGGCAGATGCCGGGGCAGCGCCCCGACATTGCGGGCTGCCGGGCGGCGAGGTTGCTGTTTCGCCTTTCCCGCTGTCCGGTCCGCATTGTCGTTGGCAACAGGAGTGAGCTGGCCCCCATTTCCCGGACAGATTTTAGGCTAAAATAAGCTTGGTTCCGGTTCGTGTTATGCCGCCATTCTGCTTTGGTCCGGAGAGCCCTCGTATGCCTCTGCCGGGGTTCTGCCGCCGAGCGCCGAGTGCGGGCGGTCGGCGTTGTAGTAATCGATCCAGCGGTCGATCCCGGCTCTGGCCTCGCTGCCGGTCTCAAAGGCGTGGAGATAGACGCACTCGTACTTCATCGATCGCCACAGCCGTTCGATGAAGACGTTGTCCATCCAACGGCCGCGCCCGTCCTCGATACCCGGATGCCGGCCGCGGTCAAGAGGCCGGTGAAGCGCGGGCTGGTGAACTGGCTGCCCTGATCGGTGTTGAAGATGTCCGGCCGGCCGTGCCGCGCCATCGCCTCCTCGACGGCCTCGATGCAGAACTCGACGTCCATGGTGTTCGACAGCCGCCAGCTCAAGACCTTGCGCGTTGCCCAGTCCATCACCGCTACCAGATACAGGAAGCCCCGACGCATCGGAATGTATGTGATGTCAGCGCACCAGACCTGGTTGGGTCGGTCGATGGTCATGTCACGCAGCAAGTACGGCCAGATCTTGTGCTCGGGATGCGGCACGGTCGTCTTCGGGCGCTGGTAGACCGCCTGCAACCCCATCCGCGCCATCAGGCGGCGAACCCGCTTGCGGTTGATCTCATGGCCATGACGGCGCAGATGCCGGGTCATCTGCCGGCTGCCGTACCAGGGCGTTTCCAGGAACTGTCCGTCGATCAGCCGCATCAAGTCCAGGTTCACGGCCGGTTCGCCCTTGGCCGGCCCGTAGTAGCTGGACCGGCTGATGGAAACCAGCTCGCACTGTCGGGTGATCGACAGCTGCGGATGCTCCGGCTCGATCAGTTTCCGCCTCCGGCCGACGCTCATCGACCGGAGGCCTTGCGCAAAAAATCGCGCTCCACCACCAACTGGCCGATCATCGTGTGGAGCTTTTCCACCTCGCCCTGATGGCTGGTTTCGGCGGCTTCCGCCTTGCCGGAGAACACACCTGCCATCCCATCCATCGCCTGCTTCTTCCAAGCGTTGATCAGCGTCTGATGCACGCCGTGCTTGGCCACCAGTTGCGACACCGTCAACTCGCCCCGGATCGCCTCCAGCGCAACCTTCGCCTTGAACTCCGCCGAATACCGCTTCCGTTTCCCCGTCATCGGGTCCGTCCTTCCTGATAGGCGAACCAAGCTTATCCGACTGTCCGGGAAACGGGGACCAGCTCAGTTGCTATCCGGTACACCGAGCGCCTCACCGAGGCCGGCGTCGAGCCCTCCATCGGCAGCGTTGGCGACTCCTACGATAACGCGTTGGCCGAGACCATCAACGGCCTCTACAAGACCGAGGTGATCCGCCGCCGCGGGCCGTGGCGCACCCTGGAGGCTGTCGAGTTCGCCACCCTGGAGTGGGTGGACTGGTTCAACCACCGCCGCCTGCTCGAACCCATCGGCAACATTCCTCCCGCCGAGGCCGAAGCCCGCTACTATGCTCAAATCGAGGACGTCGCCATCGCGGCGTGCTCAAGCCAAATGGCCTCCGACAAACCCGGCGCGGTTCAATCGGGCGGACTATTCTTGGAATCCATTGTACATGGTTTTGCGGCGCAAGGGTCCATATGTCGGAATCGCCACAATATCGACCCGGCTTCATCACCATTTCCTCGATAGGCGACATCGCAAACGTTGAAGCGCGGCGCAACAAGGAGGAAGCCATCGCGGCATCCTTGGTTCGAGCCGCCGAACATTTGGAGCATGACAATGCACCTTCCCCCGACAGACATCGGCTCTTTATCCTTATGGAATGCCGTGAAAGCATATTTCGTGCCACCGGTGGTGATTCCGGTCGCCGTCGTGCTGACAGTCTTGCTTTTCGTCCTGATACACGGCTCTGTTGTGTAAGTTGTAGGGTTCGTCGCGTTCAAGGGCCTCGGTCGGAAGCCCTTTTAACGATGCATTGCACACATGCCGCTGTACCCAAAGGATTTTAGCATGAAAGGCCGAACTGGGGCTCGCATCTTCAAGGGCGGGACGGCCCAATGTCATTCCCTCACAGTGACCTACGCGCCAACCCGAACCTCACAGAGCTGTTGATCGGCGCTCCCATGCGCGACGATCGGATAGTCCGCAACCCTCATCAAAAGAATGAGTTGACGGCATCCCACGCCGTGACACTCACAGAATTTCTGCCTTCGGCCCCCGCGCCAACAAAGATAGCCCGAATAAAATGGTGCGGCGGCCGCACTCGATGCCTACAGCGACGATCACACCACTGTTTGGCACGCATCTCTCTTGATCGCGGTCGCGCGCTGATGCTGGCCGGAAAGGCACTGATGAATGCGATCCTCCGCCATGCTTTCGGGCATCGTCTGCCACCGTCCCTCTGGAGCGATCAGGCACCGGTGCGCGAGGAACTCTTCGGTTTGGACCGGCTCGAGCGGCATGCGGAGAGTCTCGCCGCCGCGCAGCCGGTGACACGCAAGCCGCTTGCCGTCCTGTCCCTGCACACCCGCCTCGCCGACAACGCCACGGTGCTGCTCGCCGCCTATCGGGCGAGTGCGGCGGAATTGGAGCGCGGTCGCAGCGTGGATCCCGCCGCGGAATGGCTGCTCGACAATTACCATGTTGTCGAAGAGCAGATTCGGGAAATCCACGTCGACTTGCCGCCGGGTTATTACCGTCAATTGCCAAAGCTCGCAGACGGTCCGTTCGCCGGGTATCCTCGAGTGTTTGGACTGGCCTGGGCCTTCGTTGCCCACACTGACAGCCACCTCGATCCCGCCATCCTGCGTTGTTTCATCACCGCCTATCAGCGGGTCCAGCCGCTGACCATCGGTGAGCTGTGGGCGGTCGCGATTACGCTTCGCATCGTCCTCATCGAGAACCTGCGCCGGCTCGCCGACCAGATCACCGCCGGACGCGCGGCACGGGCGGACGCCGACGCGCTGGCCGACCGGCTTCTCGCGTCGGGGGACAGCCGTTCCGTCCTCGAAGCCGACATGGCCACGCGCTCTTCCGGTTCCTTGTCCGACGTGTTCGCCGCGGAACTGGCGAAGCGGCTGCGGGACCAGGATCCGCGAACGACGCCGGCCCTCGGGTGGCTGGAGGAGCGGCTCAACCGTCAGGGCGCAACGGTCGACGGTGTGGTCCAGCACGCCCAGCAGAGGTTGGGCGCCTCCAACGTCACCGTGCGCAATGTCATCACCAGCATGCGGCTGATCTCCGACATCGACTGGGCGGATCTGTTCGAGAGCGTGAGCCTCGTCGACGCGCAACTGCGCGCGGCGAGCGGCTTCGCCGCCATGGATTTCCCCACGCGCAACCTCTACCGGAGCGCCATCGAGGAACTGGCCCGCGGTTCGTCATTCCCGGAACTCGCCATCGCCGGTCTGGCGCTGTCGGCATCACGCGCGGCGGCGGCTGAGGCAGCCGGCGGCGCGGACGCCGCGCGTGTCGGCGATCCCGGCTATCATCTGATCGCGGAAGGGCGAGGCGCACTTGAGCGGTCCATCGGCTTTCGACCACCGGCCCGCCTGCGGATCAGCCGTTTCAGCGTTCATCTGGGAATCGGCGGCTATGTCGGCGCGATCCTGTTCGTGACGGCGCTGTTGCTGGGTCTCGCGGTGTGGGTGGCTTGGCTTCCCGGTATGGGCGGCTGGCTCGTCCTGTTCGCCCTTGCCGGCGTCCTGCCGGCTTCCGAAGTGGCGACGGCGCTGGTCAACCGCGTGGTCACCGCGCTGTTCGGAGCGATCACCCTGCCGGGGCTCGAACTGGCGGACGGCGTGCCCCCGTCACAGCGCACGCTTGTCGCCGTTCCGACGCTGCTGACCGGTGAGGTCGACCTCCTGGAGCAGATCGAGCGGCTGGAGGTTCACCACCTCGCCGGGGCCAGCGGCGAGCTTGTCTTCGCCCTGTTGTCGGATGGTCCCGACGCCGACCGGGAGGTGGTGGCTGACGACGACGCTCTCCTGGCGGTGGCCGCCGCGGCCATCGAGCGGCTGAATCTGCGCCATGGCCCCGGTCCTGACGGCGGAGACCGTTTTTTGCTGCTGCATCGCCGCCGGCTCTACAATGACGGCGAGGGCAAGTGGATGGGCTGGGAGCGCAAGCGCGGCAAGCTGCACGAACTCAACCGGCTGTTGCGCGGCGCCACCGACACCAGCTTCATGCCCATTGCCGGTCGCGCGCCGCAGGTGCCGGCCGACGTGCGCTATGTCATCACGCTTGACGCCGACACGCGACTGCCGCGGGACGCCGCACTCCGGCTGGTCGGCAAGATGAGCCACCCGCTGAACCGGCCGACGTTCGACGCGGCCGGGCGGCGCGTCATCAACGGCTATGCCATTCTTCAGCCCCGCATCACGCCGTCGCTGTCGCTCGGCGGCGAGGGCTCGCTCTATCAGCGGATCGTCTCCGGCCCCGGCGGCATCGACCCCTATGCGTCGGCCGTCTCCGACGTTTACCAGGATCTTTTCGGCGAGGGATCCTTCACCGGGAAGGGCATCTACGACGTCGACGCTTTCGAAGCGGCGCTGGACGGCCGGGTTCCGCACAATGCCCTACTCAGCCACGACCTGTTCGAAGGTGTTTTCGCCCGCGCCGGTCTCGCTTCCGACATCGAACTCGTCGAGGAGTTCCCCTCGCGCTACAACGTCGCTGCCAAGCGTCAGCACCGCTGGACTCGTGGCGACTGGCAACTGCTCCCCTGGATCCTCGGCCATAGGACAGGTCCCCAGGCGGCTCCGCCGGTCGGTCGCTGGAAGATGCTGGATAACCTGCGCCGCTCGCTGCTGGCGCCGTTCACCCTGGCGACGCTGGCCGTGAGCTGGCTGCTGCCTCTGCCGTCCGCCTTGGCGGGAGTCCTGCTCGTGCTCGCCGTCAGCGCGGTTCCGGCGTTCCTGCCGGCGGTGTCCTCGGTGCTGCCGGGCCGGCCGGGTACCCGCCTCGGCAGCCATGTCGGCTCGCTCATGCAGGATCTGCGGATGGCGGCGATGCGGACCGTGATGTCGGTTGCCTTCCTGGCAGACCAGGCGTGGCGGATGGCCGATGCCATCGCTAGGACATTGACCCGGCTGTTCGTCACGCACCGCCACCTTCTCGAATGGACGACGGCGGCGCAGACAGGCGGCCGGCCGCGGCTGGATCTCGGCGGCTTCTATCGAGACATGGCGGGTGGCACCGCGCTTGGGCTCGTCGTGGCGGCCGGTACCGTTGCCGTGACGCCATCGTCCTGGCCGCTGGCCCTGCCTTTCGCCCTGCTGTGGCTGACGGCCCCCGCACTCGCCGCGTGGACCAGCCGGTCGCCGGCCATACGTCGGCAGGCGGCGTTCTCCGATCCGGATGCCCGCGACCTGCGCCTTACCGCGCGGCGCACCTGGCGCTTTTTCGAGACGTTCGTCACACCGGCCGAAAACATGCTGCCGCCGGACAATTTCCAGGAGGACCCGAAGCCGGTGGTCGCCCACCGGACATCGCCGACCAACATCGGTCTCTACCTGCTCTCCACCGTCGCCGCCCGCGACTTCGGCTGGTCAGGAACGACGGAAACCATCGAGCGGCTGGAGGCGACGTTCGATTCCATGCGAAAGCTCTCCCGGTTCAGGGGGCATTTCTACAATTGGTATGGAACACAGGATCTGAGGGTGTTGGAACCGGCCTATGTCTCGTCGGTCGACAGCGGGAACCTTGCCGGTCATCTGATCGCGCTCGCGAACGCCTGCGAGGAATGGATGGACTGTGCTCCGGCGGCGGACGCCCGGCTTGGCATGATGGATACCCTCGTCCTGGCGCGAGAGGCCGCAGACGCCCTGCCCACAGCGGGCGGTGCGCAAATACGCCGGCTTGGCGCCGTTCTTGACGAAATCGCCGCACAACTGAACGAAGGGCAATCCATCGAGGTCCAGTTGCCGTCGCTGAAGCGGCTGTCCGACAAGGCTGTTGAGGTGGCCCGTGACATCATCCCGGCGGGTGGGCCGTCGGCCGGTGGTGGCGGTCCGGTGGATCTGATGTTCTGGATAGTGGCATTGCGGACCGCAGTGATCGAGCATGGCCGTGACCGGTTCCCCATCACCGGGACGCCGGACATGCTGAGGGGCCGGTTGCGTGCCCTCGCCGATACGGCACGCGCCATGGCGCTCGCGATGGATTTCTCCTTCCTTCTCGATCCCGAACGCAAACTGCTGTCGATCGGCTACGCTCTCCCCGACAACAGCCTGGATCCGAGCTGCTATGACCTGCTTGCCTCGGAAGCCCGGCTCGCCAGCCTGTTCGCCATCGCCAAGGGCGACGTCGCGACGCGGCACTGGTTCCGCCTCGGCCGTGCGGCGACACCGGTCGGCAACGGCTCCGCGCTGATCTCCTGGTCCGGCTCCATGTTCGAATATCTGATGCCGGCGCTGGTGATGCGCGCGCCGGTCGGCAGCCTTCTGGAGCAAACGAACCGTCTGGTGGTGGAGCGTCAGCAAGCCTACGGCAGAATGCTGGGTGTGCCATGGGGCATCTCGGAATCCGCCTACAGTGCCCGCGATCTGGAGCTCACGTACCAGTACTCGAACTTCGGTGTTCCCGGCCTCGGCCTCAAGCGCGGCCTCTCCGAGAATCTCGTCATCGCGCCCTACGCCACCGGGCTGGCCGCAATGGTGGATCCGTACGGAGCACGGCTGAACTACGACCGCCTCGCCGCGATGGGCGCATGCGGACGCTATGGCTTCTACGACGCCCTCGACTTCACCCGCTCCAGGCTTCCCGAAGGCGCGGAGATGGCCATTGTGCGCAACGTCATGGCCCATCACCAGGGCATGACCATCGTCGCCATCGCCAACGCCCTGCAGGACGGCCGGATGCGCGACCGTTTCCACCGCGAACCCATGATCATGGCCAGCGAACTGCTGCTCCAGGAACGCATGCCGCGCGATGTCGTCGTCGGGCATCCTCGGGCCGAGGAGGTGAAGACCTCCGCAATGGGCGTCGCCATCGCATCGCCGACGGTGCGCCGCCTTACCGCGCCGCCCTCCACCGCAGCCCCGGTCACCCACCTGCTCTCCAACGGGCGCTACACAGTGATGCTGACCGCGGCGGGGGCGGGCTACAGCCTGTGGCGTGACATCGCCGTGACCCGTTGGCGCGAGGATGCCACCCGGGACGACTGGGGGACCTTTATTTTCCTGCGCGACACGCAGACCGGCGAGCTCTGGTCTGCCAGCGCGCAGCCAGTCGGGCGTGCAGCGGACCATACCGAGGTGGTGTTCGCCGAGGATCACGTCGAATTCATCCGCCATGACGGGACTTTGACCACCACCATGGACGTCCTGGTTTCCGGCGAGGCCGATGGGGAAGTCCGCCGCGTCTCGCTGACCAATGGCGGGCGGCGACCGCGCGTGATCGAAATGACGTCCTATGCCGAGTTGGTCCTGACCACGCCGGCCGCCGACGCCGCCCATCCGGCCTTCGCCAAGATGTTCGTACAGACCGAGTTTCACGCCGAGCTCGGCGCGCTGGTCGCCACCCGCCGCCCGCGCTCGCTGCGCGAGCCGCCGGTCTGGGCCGCCCATTTCGCCGTCGTCGATGGCGGGATTGCGGCCGATCCACAATACGAGACCGACCGGGCCCGTTTCATCGGGCGTGGCCGCACCGCCGGCACGGCCGCCGCGATCACCGACGGCCAGCCGCTGTCGAACAGCCTCGGGACGGTTCTCGACCCGATTTTCGCGATCAGGCAACGCGTGACGATCCCGCCCGGCGGGGTCGCGCGGGTTGCCTTCTGGACCTTGGTCGCGTCATCTCAGGCAGCGCTTCTTGACCTTGTCGATCAGCATGCCGACCGGAATGCCTTCGACCGGGCGAAAACCCTGGCATGGACGCAGGCCCAGGTCCAGCTTCACCATCTGGCCATCGTAGCCGACGAGGCCGCCGACTTCCAGCGCTTGGCCGCGCCGATCTTGTACGCCGATGCCCGCTTCCGGGCTCCCTCCGCAACAATAGCCGGTGGCGCCGGAGCCCAGTCGGGCCTGTGGCCGCACGCGATTTCAGGGGATCTGCCCATCGTCGTACTGCGCATCGACGACGTCGAGGACATCGCCCAGGTCCGCCAGTTGCTGCGTGCCCACGAATACTGGCGCATGAAGCGTCTGGCCGTCGACCTGGTGATCGTAAACGAGCGTGCCTCATCCTATGTTCAGGATCTTCAGGTCGCCATCGAGACTGCGGTGCGCAGCAGCCATTCGCGGCCACGGTTCGGCGAGGAACCGGCGCAAGGCTCGGTCTACGCGTTGCGTTCCGACTTGATGCGTGCCGATGCATGCACTCTGCTCCATTCGGTCGCCCGTGTCGTGCTGATCGCCCGGCGCGGCTCCATCGCCGAACAGATCGCCCGCCTGCAGCAGCAATTGTCCCCATCGGCACCCGCCGGCACTACCGTATCACTCCAATCCGCATCCCAGCCCATGTCGGACCAGGTGCCAGTGCCGGGATCCCTCGAATTTTTCAACGGTCTGGGCGGCTTCGACAAGGACGGGCAGGAGTATGTGATCATCCTCGACGCTGGCCGCATGACGCCAGCTCCCTGGATCAACGTGATCGCCAACCCCGATTTCGGTTTCCAGGTGGTGGCGGAGGGCGGCGGTTTCACCTGGGCCGGGAACAGCCGGGAGAACCAGCTTACGCCGTGGTCCAATGATCCGGTCGGCAATCCGGCCGGGGAAGCGATCTATCTCCGCGATGAGGTGACCGGGGACCTGTGGAGCGCCACCGCGCAGCCGATCCGCAACGGCGGGACCTATATCGCCCGCCATGGTCGCGGTTACAGCCGCTTCGAACATCGGGCGCACGGCATCGCGATGGAGCTTCTGCAATATGTGCCGCTGGCCGATCCGATCAAGATTTCCCGCCTGACCCTGCGCAACCATTCGCCCGGTCCGCGCACGCTGTCCGTCACCGCCTATGCGGAGTGGGTGCTTGGCACGGCACGTGGCGCTTCGGCTCCGTTCATCGCAACGGAGATCGACGCGGCCACTGGAGCCATGCTGGCCCGCAACCGCTGGAGCCCGACCTTCGGCGAAAATGTCGCCTTCGCCGATCTCGACGGCCGGCAGACGGCATGGACGGCCGACCGCACCGAGTTCCTCGGCCGCAACGGCGGCCCCTCGGCGCCCGCGGCGCTCGTCGAGCGGTCACCGCTGTCCGGGGCGACCGGGGCCGGCCTTGATCCCTGCACGGCCTTGCAGGGCGTTGTCGAGTTGGAGGCTGGCGAGACGGTCGAAATCGTCTGGTTCCTCGGGCAATGCGCCTCGGCGGAGGCCGCCCGCTTGCTGATTGCGCGCTACCGCGACGCCGATCTCGACGCCGTTCTCGAAGCGGTTGCCGATCACTGGACTTCCGTGCTCGGCGCCGTTCAGGTCAAGACGCCGGACCGGGCGATGGACATCATGCTGAACGGTTGGTTGCTCTACCAGACGCTGGCCTGCCGCATCTGGGCACGCTCGGCCTTCTATCAGGCGAGCGGCGCCTACGGCTTCCGGGACCAGTTGCAGGACGGCATGGCGCTGAGCTTCGCCATGCCCAATGAGGCGCGGCGCCATCTGCTGCGCGCCGCCGGCCGGCAGTTCGTCGAAGGCGACGTCCAACACTGGTGGCTGCCGCAGTCCGGGCAAGGGGTACGGACGCGGATCTCGGACGATCGCGTGTGGCTTGCCTTCGCCACCGCCACCTACATCGCCAGTTCGGGTGACGCAGCGATCCTGGAGGAGAGCGTGCCGTTCCTCGACGGTCCGCCCTTGCGTCCCGGCGAGCACGACGCCTTCTTCCAGCCGGCGACTGCCGACGAGTGCGCCTCGCTGTTCGAACACTGCGCCCGCGGCCTCGACCAAAGCCTCGTCCTGACCGGCGAGCACGGGCTGCCGCTCATCGGCACCGGCGACTGGAACGACGGCATGAACCGCGTCGGCCAGGACGGCAAGGGGGAAAGCGTCTGGCTTGGCTGGCTGCTGCTCCGCGCCATCGCGCTGTTCGCGCCGCTGGCGGATGGTCGCGACGCCGACCGTGCCCGCCGCTGGCGTGACCATGCCGAGGCGTTGCGCCAGTCGCTGGAGCGCGAGGCTTGGGATGGCGCGTGGTACCGCCGGGCGACATTCGACGACGGCACATGGCTTGGCTCCGCCGCGTGTGAGGAGTGCCGCATCGACTCCATCGCCCAATCTTGGGCTGTGCTCTCGGGTGCCGCCGATCCCGAGCGCGCCGCGACGGCGATGGCGTCGCTGGAAAGACTGCTGATCCGACCCGACGACGGCCTGGCGCTGCTGTTCACGCCGCCGTTCGATGGGACGACGTTCGATCCCGGCTATATCCGCGGCTATCCGCCGGGCCTGCGCGAGAATGGCGGGCAATATAGCCACGCCGCCATGTGGGCGATACTGGCGTTCGCCAAGCTGGGTGACGGCAGCAGGGCGACCACCCTGTTCGACCTGCTCAATCCAATCAACCACGCCCGCACGCCGGCGGAGGCCGAGCGCTACAAGGTTGAACCCTACGTTGTCGCCGCCGATGTCTATTCGGTGGCGCCACATGAAGGGCGCGGCGGTTGGAGCTGGTATACGGGTGCGGCGGGGTGGATGTACCGTGCCGGCACAGAGGGCATCCTCGGCATCCGCCGCGAGGGCGCATTCCTGGTCGTCGATCCGTGTCTTCCGGCTTCATGGACAGGCTTCGAAGCCACGGTAACCGTGGATTCGACCTACTACCACATCCTTGTGGAGGCGACGTCGCACGGTGATCGCGACGTATCGGACGCGGTCCTCGACGGCTCGCGTTTCGACCGGACCGGCAAAGCGGTTCGCCTGCCGCTCGATGGCGGGAGGCATAGGCTGGTCCTGCCGCTGCGGGTCCGGCTGCCATCCTGAGGATTGCAAACGGACCCGTCCCAGCGCTCGTGGCGGTTGGCGCCAGCCTGAAATGGGCGGCATCAGATCCCGGCGATCTCCAGCGTGCCATAAAGCAGGCTGAAGGGTTGCGCGGTGGCGAGCTTCGTCACCGCCTCCCCCTCGGCATCCAGACGGAACAGCGCGCCGCCTTGGCCAGCGCTGGTCGCGCTGAAATAGAGGCTGTCGCCGACCGCGTGAAGGTTGCCGGGCGCTGTCCAGCTCACGTCGTGGGACCTGTCCGCCACCATGCGTGTCCCAGCCTCGGTACCGTCGCTCATCCACAGACTGCGTCCGCGCATTCCGTCGTCCGCGGTGAAGAACACCCTGTCGTCCAGAACGGCGAAGTCCCCGATGTCGGCACCGGCGCTGCCAGGGGCGATATCCTTCACCATGCGCGTTCCCTGCTCCGTCCCGTCCGACATCCAGAGTTCAAAGCCGTGCTGCCCATCGCTGGCCACAAAGGCAATTTGGTCGTCGAAGGCGACATACTGGTTGGGCAGGGAGAGGCCGACCGGCGGAAAATTCTTCACCAGCATCGTGCCTTCCGGGGTTCCGTCGCTGGTCCACAAATCCTCGCCGTGGTTATAGAACAGCCTGTCTCCCACTGCGGTCAGGACCTCCAGGCGCCCGGCCCTTGGGTCCTCGCCAATGCCGCCATCCAGCTTGACCGTGCCCTCGTCCGTCCCGTCGCTGACCCAAAGCTGGCCATAGCCGCCGGTCCCGTCCCAGGCGGTCAGGAACAGCCGGTCGCCGACCGCCGTCAGATGCGTGGGCAGGATCGGCAGGGGAACCGGGGGGTCGAAGCTGCCGGGGAAGAAATCCTTGACCAGTTCCGTCCCGGCCGCCGTGCCATCCGACCGCCACAGTGCCCTGCCATGGTCGCTGTCGTTGGCGGTGAAGAACAGCTCATCCCCAATCGCCGTCAGGTTGGAGGGAAAGGACGGCCGTCCGCCGGCATTCACGTCCTTTACCATTTGCGTCCCGCCCGCCGTCCCGTCGCTGACCCAAAGCTCCCCTCCATGCTGGCCGTCGTCCGCCTCGAAATAGAGGCGGCCGTCCGCTATGGTCAGGGCCGTGGGCGCCGACGATGCGACGCCTGGATTGAGGTCCATCAGCAGGCGGGTTCCACTTGGTGTTCCGTCGGTGGACCACAATTCACGCCCATGGACGCCGTCGTCGGCGCTGAAATAAACACGCCCATGGAGTTCGATAAAGCCCTGCGGTTCCGATGAAGCCGCCCCCGGAGCGATGTCCCGCAGCAGGGTGGCCCGGCGCCCGTCCGTTCCCCACAGCTCGTTCCCTCTCGCGTTGTCCGTCGCCGCGAACACGGCGCTGGCTTTCATCGGCTCGGCTTTCAGACGCAGATTGTCGGCAGTGAGATCCTTGCGTGACAGGCCCATCAGCTTCACGCCGTCACGTGGTCCAAAATCGAGGACCAGCCCGTCGCTGTCCTGGTAGGAGCGGGCCAGCACATCCTCCAGGCTGCCAATCCCACTCCACGCTCGCAGGTCCAGCAGATCCCCGTTGTCCCCGCCCTGGAAGTCGCCGATGCAGTCCCAACCGTCACCGGGCTTGAGAATGAAACGGTCGCCGCCGCCGCCGCCTTCCATGTAGTCGTTGCCACGATTGTCGGCGATGATGTCGTTCCCGTCGCCGCCGAACAGAAAGTCGCGGCGCCCGCTGCCCATGATTGTCCGCCCGGACGTGCTGTGATGCTTTTCATGATCCTGTCCCATGCCGGCGCCCTTTCGATGGTAGCAGCGGGTCAGGGCAGAAATGCTCTTATAAGTTGCTGTTGCGAATGACGCATCGGGCCGGGGCTCTATCGGCCCATCCGTCTACTCCGGTTCAGCGGCGTTATCTTTCGCAGTGTCCAACCGAAAGGGTGCCGGCAGTGAAAATCCGGAGCGTCAGCCCATGGTCGCCGTTTTCGAATCCGGCCGTGAGGCGCCAAGTCGCAACCGTGAAATTGCGGGATATCATTCGCGCCGTTTCTCTTTCCTCGGCCGGCGCCTACACTCATTCAACTGCCGAGGACACGAGCTTTGGACCAAGGCGCCATCGCTGACGGGATCTGGAAACAACCGATCTCCGTCGTGCTCAAAAACCTGGATGCGACGCCCGCCGGGCTGGGACGAACCGAGGCGGAGGCCCGTCGGCGTAGATACGGCCTGAACCAGCCGCTGGCGCGCCGCCGCCGGCCGTTGTGGCTGCAATTCCTGACCCGTTTTCTCAATCCCCTGGTGCTGATCCTGCTGTTCGCCAGCGGCCTGTCGGCAGCCACCGGGAACATCACCAGCTTCGTCATCGTGATCGTCATGGTCGTGCTCAGCGTCACCCTGGACTTCGTCCAGGAGATGCGGGCCGAGAACGCCGTGGAGGCGCTGCGCCGCACCGTCGCCGTGCGTGTGCAGGTGCGCCGGGACGGTGTGGAGGTATCGGAGCCGGTGGATCAACTGGTTCCAGGCGATGTGGTCCGTCTGGCCGCCGGCGATCTGGTTCCAGCCGACTGCCGCCTCCTCGAAGCGCGCGATCTGTTCGTCAACCAGGCCATGCTGACTGGGGAGCCCTACCCGGCGGAAAAGCGCATCGATGCCGTCGCGATCTCCGCCGAAGATGCGGAGAAGGCGCTCGACGCCCTATTCATGGGGACCTCGGTCATCAGCGGCAGCGCCACCGCCGTGGTCTGCCGGACCGGCGACGCGACGGCGTTCGGTCAGTTGAGCGGCACCCTGCAGGCGCCTCCACCTCCCACCGCCTTCGAACTGGGCATCCGCCAGTTCGGTTTCCTCATACTGCGCCTGACGATTTTCCTGGTGTTGTTCGTGCTGGCGGTGAATGTGCTGTTCCACCGGCCCTGGCTGGAGTCCCTGATGTTCGCCCTGGCCCTGGCGGTCGGGCTGACGCCGGAACTGCTGCCGATGATCGTCACCGTCACGTTGGCGCGCGGTGCGATGCGACTGGCGGAGCGCCGTGTCATCGTCAAACGGCTGGCGGCCATGCACAACATCGGCGCCATGGACGTGCTGTGCACCGACAAGACCGGGACGCTGACGGAGGCGACGATCCGGATGGTCAGGCACCTGGATTTCCGTGGTGCGGAGAGCGAGCGCGTCTTTCGGCTGGCCTACCTGAACAGCCATTTTGAAAGCGGCATCAAGAGCCCGCTCGACGAGGCCATCATCGCCTTCCGCAGCCTCGACGTGACCGGCTGGCAGAAGATCGACGAGGTGCCCTTCGATTTTGAGCGGCGGCGCGTCTCGGTTCTCGTTACCGATGGCACCGAGCGGCTGCTGGTGGTCAAGGGGGCGCCGGAAGACGTTCTGCGGCAGTCCACCCATTACGAAGGCGAAGGGGGCGTCGAGAGGCCGCTCGACCCGGTGGCGCGGGCAGAACTGGATACCCTGTTCCAGAAACTGGGAGAGGATGGATTCCGGGTGCTGGCGATCGCCTCCAAGGCGATGGGACAGGATCATACCTCAGCCGCGCTGGGAGACGAAAGCGAACTGGCCTTCGCTGGCTACGCGGTTTTCCTCGATCCCCCCAAGGCGAGCGCCATGGCGGCGATCCGCGATCTGACCGGGGCCGGGGTGGCTGTGCGCCTTCTGACCGGCGACAACGAGCGGGTGACGCGGCATGTCTGTGCCGAACTCGGCCTGCCCGTCGTCGGCCTGATCACCGGCGACGATCTGCGGGCGATGAGCGAAGAGGCGTTGCGGGCCCGCCTCCCCAAGGTCAACGTGTTCTGCCGGGTGACGCCGGCTCAGAAGGAACGCGTGCTGCTGGCGTACAAGCGCTCCGGCCGGGTGGTGGGTTTCCTGGGCGACGGGATCAACGACGCCTCGGCTCTCCATGCCGCCGACGTCGGCATCTCGGTCGACAGCGCCGCCGACGTTGCAAAGGAGGCAGCCGGCCTGATCCTGCTCGACCACGATCTGTCGGTGGTGCATGAGGCGGTGATGGAGGGGCGCCGGACGGTGCAGAACGTCACCAAGTACATCCTGATGGGAAGCAGTTCGAATTTCGGCAACATGTTCAGCATGGCGGGTGCGTCGCTGTTCCTGCCCTTCCTGCCGATGCTGCCGACCCAGGTGCTGCTCAACAACCTGCTCTACGATGCGTCGGAGGCCGGCGTTCCGCTCGACAACGTGGAGGCGGAGGCGTTGGCCCTGCCGGTGCAGTGGGATCTGCGGCTGATCCAGCGCTTCATGCTGGTGCTGGGCCCAGTCAGCTCCCTGTTCGATTTCCTGACCTTCTACGCCTTGCTTCACCTGTTCAGCGCCGATGAGGCGCTCTTCCAGACCGGATGGTTCGTAGAGAGCCTTGCCACCCAGGTGCTGGTCATCTTCGTGATCCGCACCCGCCGCAGACCCTGGCTCAGCCGACCCAACGCAATTCTGGCCGGGTTGTCGCTGGGAGCCGCCGCCGTCGGCGCGCTGCTGCCGCTGACGCCGCTGGCATCCTTCTTCGGCTTCGTGGTTCCTCCAGCCTCCTTCTATCTGTTCCTGGTGGCCGCCGTAGTCACCTATCTGGTCCTCGTGGAGATCATCAAGCGGGTGTTCTTCCACTACATCGCTCCACGACAGTGATGCGGAACTCAGGGCGTCGGCGGACTCGATCCTGAGAAGTTGGCGTTCAGGCGACCCTGCGGGAGACTGGCATCCCGAGGCCGGTCATGATGTTGAAACGGACTCCCCATCAGCGGGCATAGGCATTGCTTTTGTCCAACTATAAATCGATGGCCAAAAGCTTATGCTTTATGGGAAACCTGATTAAGGGGAGCGGCGGATGTCCAAAAAGTTGCTGAATAACCGTCGTGTCCTCATCGTTGAGGACGAGTTCCTCGTCACCGTCGTTCTAGAGGCGGCGGTCCAAGAAGCAGGCGCCAGTGTGGTTCGGCTTGCCGCTTCGACCGTGGATGCTCTTGCGTTGATTGAAGCCGAACCCTTCGATGTTGCGCTTCTGGACGCCCGATTGGATGAAGAACCGGTCGTTGACGTTGCCGACGCTTTGGACAAACGAGGCATTCCATTCGTTTTCCATTCGGGATATGGTCCGGAACATCTCCCAAGCAGCCATCGTCATTGCCCCCTGCTTCGTAAGCCATCTCTTTCATCCAGCGTCGTCCAGGCACTGTACGAGGCGATGAATTAACTGGAACCGAGTGGAGGACAAACGGCAGTCACCCGCTCATCGTCGAGCCGGACATCCAGGATGGCGGCATCGAAATCTTCCCGTTCGATCAGCGCCAGGGCATCCGCCACGCAGCTGGCCATGCCGACGATGGTGGCTCCCGCATCCTGCAGGATTTCCTCCAACGCCATGGCGATCAGCAATTCGTCCTCGACGATCATGATCCGGCAGCCTTCCAGATGCTTTCCGGTCATGAAGCATTCTCAAGGGGGGGCGGGGCTTTCGTCGTCGCTCCTCGTCTGGGCGACCGGTACGGTGAACGTCGCCTGGAGACCGGTCGGATCGTAATCCACCATGACATCGCCGCGCAGTTCATAGCGGATTTGCTGGGTGATCAGCTTGGAGCCGAAGCCATGATGGGTGGGAGGCGACACGGGGGGACCGTCCATCTCGCGCCAATGGACAAGCAGCACCGCATCGGCATCACTTTGCCCGAATTCCCAGGTCACGACGACGCGCCCTTCCGCCACGGACAGTGCGCCGTATTTCAGCGCGTTGGTCACCAACTCGTGGATCACCATGCCGAGCGCCAACGCGGCCTTGGGCCGGAGTTGAACGGCAGGTCCGTCAACGGCAAAGCGTCCTTCGCTGGTGGCATAAGGCTTCACTTCATTGAGCACGACGTCGCTGAGGAGAACGTTTCCCCAACCGTCACGGGTCAGCAGATCGTAGGTGCTGGCGACCGCCTGCAGGCGCCCGAGAAACGCCGTGCATTCCGGTGCCTCGGCAATCGCCTTCAGCGTCTGCTGGGCCAGGGCGGTGACGACGGCCAGCATGTTCTTGACGCGGTGGTCGAGTTCACCGATGAGCTGGCGCTGCTGCTCCTCGGCCTCCTTGAGCGACGTCACGTCCACAAAGGTCAACAACAGGCCTTCCAGATCGTTGCGGGCTTTCCGGTAAGGCAGGATGCGCATCATGTAGTGTCTGGTCCCGTCCCTTGACCGAACCGCCTTTTCCACGGTCGCCGGGTCGGTTAGCGCATGTCTCAGATCCCGATCCAGATCGACCTGGTCGAGATGGCTGACGATATCGGTCAGCGGACGACCACGGTCGGTCGCGATCAGATTGAAAATCTGGGTGATCGCCGGCGTGAAACTCCGGATCAGCAGGGATCGGTCCAGGAAGATGATCCCGATCTGGGTGCTGTTGAACAGATTCTGGAGATCGCTGTTGGACTGGTCCAGCTCCTCGACCTTGCTGTTGAGTTCGATATTGACAGCGTGAAGCTCCTCATTGACGGATTGCGTTTCCTCTTTGGCGGTTTCCAATTCCTCATTGGTCGATTGCAGTTCCTCGTTGACAGAGATGAGTTCCTCGTTGGCGGATTTCAGTTCCTCCAATGAGGTTTCATACTCTTCGATCGTGCTCTGGAGACGCTCCTTGGTATCGCGAAGTTCGCGTTCCAGCTGCTCCACCGCAACAGGATCCTGGCCCCAGTGACGCTCCTTGCCGTAGATTTCCTCCGCAGGACTTGGCTCTCCGACATCGGAAAACAGGACCAGGAAGAAGGGTTCCCCTTCGCGGTCGAACGGCTCGATCGTCAGATCGAGCATTTGGACACGATCGTCCACTTCCACCGCCAGGTGCTTGCGGGTTACCGGCTTGTGGGTCTGCATCGCCTCGTGCAGGGCGCCGCGAAGATCGAGCCGAAGTCCCTTGCGGGCCATCGCCAGAAGCTGGCGGTTCGGGGCGCCGGGCGGCGCCTGAAGGTATTTGCCGGTGTTGGCGGAATAATAGACCACCTCACTGTTTTGATTGACGACGACATGGGCCGGAGCGAAACGCTCCAGCACGCGCGCCTCCACATGCCCACGCAGATTGGCGGCGTTGGACTGGATCGAGCGGGGGGTCTCGGCCGATCCGCGAGGCGTGCGGCCGCCATGCTCCGCCATGGCGAAGGGAATGGTCACGGAAACCGCATCCTGCCGGCGGAACAGGCGATGTTTTTTGTCTATGGGCACGAACAGCGTCTGATGTTGCCCGATGGTCTCGGCCACGCCGAGGAAAAGATAGCCGCTGGGGCGCAATGCATAGTGGAACATTGGGATCACCTGATCCTGAAGTCCCATCCCCAGGTAAATGAGCAGATTGCGGCACGAAATCAGGTCGATGCGTGAAAATGGCGGGTCACGGACGACGCTGTGCGACGAGAAGATGCACAGGTCGCGCACCTCCTTGCGAACGAGATAGCTGGTGCCGTCCTCAGTGAAATGGCGTTTGAGCCGGTCCGCCCGCACATCCCGCACCAGATTGGCGGGATAGCGCCCGGTGCGTGCCACTTCCAGGGCATGCTCGTCGATGTCGGTGGCGAAGACCTGGATCTTCGGCACGCTGTGGAGGGTTCCCGCATATTCGGACAGCAGCATGGCGATGGAGTACACCTCCTCGCCGGTGGCGCAGCCCGGCACCCAGACGCGCACCGCATCGCCGACGCTTTTCCCGGCGAACAGATGCGGGATGACGAGTTCCTCCAGCGCCCGGAAGGTCTCGCCGTCGCGGAAGAAGGTGGTGACACCGATCAGCAGATCGCGAAACAGTGCCGCGGCTTCGGTACGGTCCTCACGCAGGTGTTCGACATAGCTGTCGATGTCCGTCAGCCGCAGGGCCTGCATCCTGCGTTGGACACGGCGCAGGAAAGTGTTGTGCTTGTAGCCCTGGAAATCGTGCCCGATCTGATTGCGCAGAATGGTGGTGATGCTTCTGCGTGCCGCTTCCAGCCGCGCATCCTCTTGAACATCCTTCTCACTCGTCAGATCGCCCAGCGACGTGGCGGTTCGCGCGAAGTCCACCAGCGTCGCCGCCATCGTTTCGACCGGCGCGACAAGGTCGACGCCGCCGGTGGCGATGGCGCTGTTCGGCATGCCGTCATGGCGGGGAATTCCGTCATGCCCCTGGGCGATGGTGAAGCCGCCCCGTTCCTTGATCGCCTTGACGCCCAGGGTGCCGTCGCTGCCGCCGCCCGACAGGATGATGCCCACCGCTCTTTCACCGCAGTCGCTGGCGAGCGAACTGAGGAAGAGGTCGATCGGGTTGCGCTCGCGGCGGGAGGCGCTGTCCGGCCGGACATGCAGCCGGCCGCTGTCGATGGTCAGCAGGGTTCCTGGCTGCAGGGTGTAGATGCGGTTTGGCTCGACCAAATCCCCGTCGCGGGCCTGATGCGCCGGCGTGGGCGTGCATCGGCCGATGATGTCGGCCAGCAGGCTTTCGTGTTCCGGTGACAGATGCGTCACGACCACGAAGGCCATGCCGCTGTCGGCAGGAACGGCGCCGAACAGCCCCTCCAAGGCCTCCACCCCGCCAGCGGACGCGCCGATCCCGACGATTGGGAAGGATGCCTTGTCGCTCATGCTGCTGCCCTTCCACAGATCCTGACGATCCGGATCGATGTCGTTTGAGGATGCCGGGGATGGCGCTCTTGTCGGCGATGAGCTTTTCTACAGTTCAACTGGAGCACCCCCTCGGGACGATGGCCGGCCGTCCCTGGTGGCGTTCTTCCTCACAGTCGATGCCAAATTCTGACGCGGACGGTAAACTCACTCTCTAGCACCTTCCTTTGGTTGGGCACCACCGTCATCGTCCCAGTTGCGAAGCGGAGTGCTACGCTCCCGCTGGAGTAGACGCTCATCGCCGATCCTTGCGGTCACCGGTGGCACGGACGCGGTTTCAATGAACATTTTCCCGTTCAGGAAATGGACTGACGACGAACGATGTTTCAGTTGTACAGTTTGCATGACGACACCTCCTCTGCGGTAAACTTCGGTGCGGAACGGCTTTCCGCGATAGACGGAGCATTGCTCCGCCCGGTCCTCGCAACAATGTTCATCCGGGCAGGAGAGTTCCGTTTCCCGCCGGTTCCAGGAGCCGGTCCAACTCATCGGGGTCGATGAGCACCGTCTGCTCCATGGCCATTCCGCGATTGGACTGCGGAAGACGGAGCCAGGTCGCGCTGCGCCGATACACAGGGAAGGAGAGCGAGTCGATCAACTCCTCGTCGGTCTCCACGATGTAGCTTCCCGCCGGTTGCACCCCGTCGACGCCGCTCAAGGCAAAAGGATGGGCGAACGTTACGGTCCTGCTGGTGGTGCGGGTGAATGCGGTGGTCATCGAAGGGTGCTCCCATTCATGTCCGGCGGATTTCCTTGAAAGCAGCTGTCTATCCGCCCGAACTGGAGAACAGCAGCCCGGCAAGAAAGCCGACTGAGACGCCAAGTGTCAGATAAGCCATGTTCTTCCATTTCGGCGCGGACAAAGCCCAGGCTGCACGCTCTGAAACCATCCACTCCGACAACGTTCCGTGCGTGAGCGACATGGCGATCTCCTTCCGGATATTTGCTTCGAAATATGGTGCCGCCAAATTTTATTACAATGGAGAGAGGCAAATAATCACATTGATGCTTATTTGATTTTGGCGGCCGCCAGCCTCCGCTGGACAGGATCCTCTACCTAGATGATTCTTGAGCGTCCCTCATGCTGCCTTCTCACCATTTGGTGCGATGGAGCAACGACTTGCATGCCAACGCACGCGGCAAAAACCTGCCATACGCGGCCCTGACCGATGTGAGCCACGGCTCAAAAAAACATGGAACGGACCGCCTCGACCGACTGCCAGACGGTGATCGCCGTGGCGATGAGAACGGCGGCGGCTATCGCCAACGACACTGCCAGCAACACCCCGTCCTCTTCCAGATAGGCCAAGGCGATCAGCATGATCGTCACCGCCGGGACGACATTGCTCAGCGGAATGGGAACGAAGAAGACGCCTGCCAGCACGAGGACGACCAATCCGACCACGCGCGTCGTCGTCTCGAACGGCATCTTCCAGCGCGGGCGTATGACCGTCTCCATGCGCCTCAAAACCGGCACGGTACGATCGACCATACGGACCAGGCGCTGTGTCGAGAAACGCCGCGACATGATCGTCCTGGGAAAGGCCGGAGTTTCCCGCGCGAGGATCATCTGGAACGCGGGAATGGTCAGCAGCAGCCCGACGACCGGCGATGTTCCCGGAGTCAGCCCGATCAGTGCCAGCAACAGCAGAACGACGCCGAAGGAGCGCTTGTGCAGCCTGTCCAGCAGCCAGCCGAATGTAACGCCCTCGGCCGGAGCTTCTGCGAGCAGGCCACGCAAAACCTCGGATGTCGGGATATGCGGGGGCAAGACCGCGGTCATGACCGCATCGCTCCGGCAGTTTCGGTGGGGCGACACCTGCCTGTCATGCCGGGATCGACACCGTAACGGTCGTGCCGGCGCCGGACCCGACGGTCAGACCGCCTTTGACCTGCTCGGCCAGCAACTCCATCAAGGTGAGGCCGAGCGACCCCGTGCGTCGTTCGTCGGCCATGCCGATGCCATCGTCACTGATGCTCATGCGCAGGACTTCGTACGAGATTTCCCGGAACGAGACGGCGATGCGGCCGGATCGCCCGTCCGGGAAAGCGTATTTCAGCGCATTGATCATCGCCTCGTTGGCGATGAGGGCCAGCGGGATGGCCCGATCCGGTTTCAGGAACACCTCGTCGGCGTCGACATCCAGCACCACCCGCAAACTCTGTGCAGGCTCGAAGGACATCAGCAGGTCGCGGCACAGCATCCGCAGATATCCCCCGAATTCGATCTCCTGCAGCCCCTGCGTCCGGTAGAGCGTCTCGTGGATCTCGGCCATGCGGTCCAGCCTTTCCACGGCGCTGTGCAGCGCCTCCTGCACGGCCGGCTCCCGGCCATGTGTGAGGTCCAACTGGATGCGCAGGAAGGACGAGGCCATCTGGAGGGTGTTTTTGACGCGGTGGTTCACCTCCTTCATCAGGTTGTCCTTGTCGCGCAGCAGCAGGTCCTTGTCGGCAAGGGTGTTGCGCAGCACACGCTCCACCTCGGTGCGGCGCTCAACTTCGGCGGCAAGTTGGCGATTGAGTTCATCCAGCCGCCCGGTACGCACCGCGACACGGTGATCGAGTTCTTCGTTGAGTTGGCGCAATCCGTCTTCCGCCGCCTTGCGCTCGGTGATGTCGACAAAGGACACGAAATGGTGGCGGATACGGTCTTCTTCGAAAACGGGTGCGACATGCTGGAGCACCCATAGCGGCTTTCCGTCCCTCCGATAGAGCCGGACCTGGCGCACGATGGCCTCGCCGGCGCGTAGGGCAAGGCCAATGGCGTGCGCCACCTCCGGGTCGGTGCCGGAGCCTGACAGCAGATGATAGTTCTTGCCCAGAATCTCTTCGCGCGCATAGCCGCTGAGCCTGGTGAATGCGGCATTGGCGAAGACGATCGGGATATCCGGCAGGGTGGGATCGGCGATCAGCATGGGCATCAGGGTCGATTCCGCGGCCACCACGAAGGGGCCACCGCGCGCGGCCTCCATCCTGACCATTCTCTCTGCATCCTGTTGGTCGCGGGGATTATCGGGCATGCAGCGCTCCTTCGTCCGATCCATTATTTGAAAAGGATATAGCCGCTGAACGCAGCCTTCCCAGGCGAAGAAGTGGCGGAGTCCATTCGCCAATTTGGCGCCAATTGGCAAAATATATTGATTGATCCATGGCAAAAAACTCCCGAACTTCTTGCGTATGAAAAATATAGCTTTGCGAATACCAAAAGAACATCTCCTTTATATTCGGAAATTTATAGTTCTTAATTTCAGATTATATTTTCAAAGCCATTGATATTTTGCGGTGCGACATAATATAGGATTAAGTCATCGAGGTAGAGCACAGCGCTCCCTTTCAGCTCTCGCACCCCAAACAGTTATGGAGACGTCATGGACGACGGCACTCATCCCACATCCACCATTCGCCCGACCATTCGCAGTGCCAGCGACGAAGCCGCGGCGGGTAACGACGCGCCGAAGGGCGCCGGCATCCGCAGCGCCAGCGAGGAGCACATGGTGAAACCTGCCCGCGAGCTTGGTCAGCAGCCGAGGCCCTGGCCGCCGAGGCTGCCCGGCGCTTCAGGCAACCAGGGCTTTCCGGAAACCGTCCGGACCGCCGGCCAGAGATTTGACCGTGCTCTCAAAGACAGTCTCGACGAGGGTGGCGGTCGGGCCACGGCACTCGGCGGTGCCCTGATGGCAGGCTATGGAACGGCCATTTCAGAAGCGGTCACCTTCATGGGCCAAGCCGCGGAACGCCAGAACGAGCTGTTGAGCAGCATGCTTCAGGCCCGCGGCCCGCAGGACATCATGACGGCGGGACAACGCTACCTGCTCGGCGGATGGCTGGCCTTCTTCGAGGTCAATGTCCGCGTCGTCCAGGCCGCGTCCCGGCTGTCGCAGGACACCGCGCACAGCCCGCCCCAGCCTGGCGCCTGAGGCCGCCGGCCCTCTTCAAAGCCGCATGGACAGTATTTCGGGAGGATCTCCGTTGACCGGTCCAGAAAAGGAGACGCAGACGCTTCTCACCGTCGAAGAGCAGGTGGGCGTCCGCAAACGCCGACAGGTCACCGGGACCGTCCGCGCCAGCACCTTCAGCCATGAGCGGGAACAGGCGGTCGAAGCCGACCTGTCGATGGAAACACTGGAGGTCGAGCGGGTTCCCATCGGACGGTTCGTCGATGGCCCGATCCCCGACCGCCAGGACGGCGACACCACCGTCATCTCGGTGATCGAAGAGGTGGCGACGGTGGAGATTCGCCTGAAGCTGGTGGAGGAGGTCCGGATCACCCGCCGCACCGCGAGCCGCAAGATGACCGACACCGTCATGCTGCGCCGTCAGGAGGTCGTCATCGAACAGGATCCGTCTTTGGACACCCCCGTGACCTGAGCGGCCTGACTTACCTCAAGAAATTGAAATACTTTAAATCCTACTGGAGACTATCATGAGCACGATCATCGTTGGCCTTTACAAGGAAAGCGGTTCCGCCAAGAAGGCCTTCCAGGCCTTGGTCGCGGCGGGCTGCCAGGAAGCGGACATCGAGACCTTCGGCGGCGCCGATAGCGCCGACAAGGCCGCCCAGGGCCTGCTGGGACACGGTTTCGACAAGGAACTGGCCGAGCAGTACGGTGCAGCCATCCGCCAGGGCCACACCCTGGTTGCGGCCGACATCGCCGACCAGGATGCCGACGCGGCGGAAGCCATCCTCGATGAAAACGGGTCCGTTGACCTGCCCGAGCCCCCTGCGGTGCGGAAGCCGGCCCAGAAGGCGGGCAATGGCGGCAGCGTCGAGCAGGAAATTCTCCTTTCGGTGAAGGAGGAGGTCGAGATCGGCAAGCGCCGGGTCGCCAAAGGCGGATTGAAAGCCGTGTCGGAGATCACGGAAACCCCAATTCAGGAGACCGTAACGCTGCGCGACGAGGCGGTGGGCGTGGAACATCGCAAGGTCGATCGGCCTCTCCGCCCTGACGAGGAGAAGGCTGCGTTCGGCGAGAAGACCGTCGAGCTGACGGCGACCTCCGAAACGCCGGAAATCACCAAGGAGGCCCGCGTGGTCGGGGAGGTCGTGTTGTCCAAGACCGCTTCCGAACAGGAAAAGACCGTGGGAACCGTCGCCCGACGCAGCGATGTCAAGGTGGAGCCTGCCGGAAACAAGCCCGGCAACAAGCGCTGATCTGAAGCGTGCACACTACGATGGGGCGGCCGTCCGGCCGCCTCCCGCCGCAGCGGATATAACCTACGGCGGAGCGATTGAAGGTCAATCGAAGTGACATCCAGATTCAATTTTCGCTTGCCAGGAGATTTATATCAATAGAAACACAAAAGCGATTTCAAGACGTTGAATGTACACTGATGTATTTCGGCAATATCCCATTGCGGAAAACTCAGCGAACCCCCACTTTAATTATTCTAAATCCACCCCACGCCTGCTCATTTTTACCGAGGATCGCAAATCCGAGGTGTTTCCTGGCGTGACTCGATCCGGATGGCATGGCTGCCGCCATTGCCGACAAACCGGTCCACATCGGAGACACTTCATGAATGCCCGGACAAGGCTGGCCTTCTTCATTCTTAAAACCCACGCCGGATGGATCGTCCGTGCGGACGGCTTCGTCTATCCGCCCTGCGCCGACCAGATCGATGCGCTCACCAAAGCCATTCGGGAAGCGCAAGCAGCGGAACGTCTCGGCTTCGCCAGCGTCGTGCTGGCGCAATCGGCGGCAGGGGAACCCTGCCATGTCCGCTGGTGCAGTGCCGGCAATGACGGAGCGGCACAGGCGGTTATGGAGCCTCCATATCCGATAATTCCGGCCATGGCTGACATCCTGACGCCGACATCCGTATCGGAGGAACGTCCATGACTCCCCTTCTCCATTCCATCGAGGGGCGATGCCCCCGTGGCGCCGATGCGTTGCGTGAACAGCTGCGCTGGATGAATGCCGAGCGCCGCTGGCATCCAACTGTCTATGGCGCATCGCCGGACCAGTTTCCCCCCGCCTTTACACCACCGAGCCACGTCAGCCTGCCGCAGGGTGCCACGCTGACCCGCCTTACCAGAGCCTGTGCCGCGATTGGTGCGGCCGCCATCAAGGAACGGGTGATCTCATGAGCCTATCAGCCCATTATACCGTGTCGTGCCGTACAGACGGGTGGTTCGTCGGGCTTGAGGGGGAACGCTACGGCCCCTTTCCCAACGGACAGGTCGGTGCCCTGATCGCCGCTGTACAGGCCGCCAACCACGCTGGCAAGGACGGCCATGATGCCCGCGTGCTGTTGCGTATGGCGGATGGCCGGACCGACGCTGTCTGGATATTCGGCGTGGACAGCTACCCATCGCCTTGGGTGGAGGAATTGCATCGGATTGCACAACTGCCGCGGCGCGCACGCGCACGTGCACCGATCCCGTCCATTCTTTCAACAGATCTGCAAGCCATGATTCCGGATTCTGCGGTTGCTGGCCAGGCGTGACTGGGCCGGCCGGGATTTTCCTCGTTTGTTCAGGCGCGAATTCCAGAATTTTCCCTTATTAGAAGCTGAAAAAATCTCCAAAGAGTGGGTCGCCATTCCAATATTTTGAGCGCAAGACTGCCAGATTATTTTAGAAAGCCGGAGTATCTGGTGATGTCTCTTGTTTCCATATCCGTGATAGACGCGAACAATCTGTTTCGCCAGGGGTTGAAAGCCATGTTCGAGGAGCAGGGCTTTCACGTCGCCAATGAGACCTCGTCTCTCAAGGCGGCGCTCCAGATCGTCCAGGAGGGCGACGCATCACAGGTCATTTTGATCGATCCCGTCGGCATCGGCGACTTCACGGATCTTGTCCGGGCACTGAAGGTGGCCTGTCCGGACACGCATGTGGTGGTGCTTACCAGCACGCTGGACGCGGAAATCATGACGAAGGCCATCCAGGCCGGAGCGGACGGGTTCTTGATGAAGGACATGTCCATGGAGGCGCTGGCGCAATCGTTGCGGCTTGTCATGATCGGCGAAACAGTCTTCCCCAGCGCCTTGGCCGCACTGCTGATCGGCAGTCGCCTGAACGGCGTCGCCGATCTGGCGGTACTGCACAAAGGTGTTTCCAAGCGCGAGGCGCAGGTTCTGCGCTGCCTGCAGAATGGCAGTTCCAACAAGACGATCGCCAACCATCTCCGAATCACCGAGGCGACCGTCAAGCTTCACCTCAAGAGTTTGCTGCGCAAGATCAACGTCTCGAACCGCACGCAGGCCGCCCTTTGGGGCCTCAACAACGGCTTTGCGGATGCAGAGTGACCGGACTTTCTTTGACGGCATGATGGGAAGGCCGCCGTGCCGGCCATGGACGGAAGCGTGAAGCCGGCGACGTGACCACTGACCGCAAGGGGCTTGACGTCCTCCAGCCCATTGCGAAGCGGTTGGCCGCAACCGGACAGATCAGCCGGTTATCCCGTTGGTCCAGGCACAGGTTCTGCCAACCTGTTGTTATAGAAGGTGTGGCTGAGCTGCATATTTGCTGCATCGCATCGATGCGCAGTCAATATTTTTCCCGTTCCGAGTAGCGCTTCTGTGCAGGATAACACATATATCTTTGCATAACTCAACGCCGATCAAAAATATTGAAGTTATATTAATTATTGATTGACATATTGCAACTTGCACACTAGCTTTATGGTTATTGTTTGATGGGCCTGAAACTGCTGCGGAGTTGTTGGTGCAATTGTTTTAATTTCTTGTCTATTTCAGATCATGCATAAATTCATCAGTGCTCTAATTGTTTAGTATCTGTACGTTAACTCCATGCTCTCCTTCCATGAAACCCGGCGGGGCGAGGCTTGGCTAAAAGTTTCGCTGGCTGGGATCATCGTATTGGGAGGAGGCGATCATGATGTCGGCGGATGAAGGCACGGATCGTCATTGTCAGGACATTCCCCGTATGGATCAGGATGAACAGCAGCGCATACGGCCCGGCCCTTTGGCGATCGTCGGTATCGGTGCCTCGGCTGGCGGCCTCAAAGCCATCACGGCCCTGCTCAGAGCGATACCGGCTGACAGCGGCTTGACCTTTGTGGTGATTCAGCACCGGATTCCGAACAATGAACGATTGCTTGCCGACCTGTTGAAAAATGTGACGGTGCTGTCGGTCCATACGGCTCATGACGGGATTCCGCTGGAGGCCGATCACATCTATATCGCTCCGGCGGGTCGGTTGCCGACCATGGAGGCTGGCCAACTGCGCATCCGAGAATCGCAGCAGTCTGTCGACGCGACCCTGCCCATCGACATCTTCTTCCGCACACTGGCGACCGACCAGCAGGAGAAGGCGATCTGCGTCGTGCTGTCCGGTACCGGCGCCGACGGCACCAATGGACTGCGTTCGATCAAGGAATGCGGTGGACTTGTGGTCGTACAGGATCCGACGACCGCCGACTTCGACGACATGCCGGGCAGCGCCATCGCCACCGGCATGGCCGACTATATCCTGCCGCCGGAGCGCATGCCTGGCGCCATCGTCGATTTCGTTCACCAACCCTATATCGGGCCGGCAACGGCTCAGAAGACTGATGCGCCGGACGGCGCACTGGACGGCATCCTCGATCTGCTGAGTGCACACACCAAGCGCGATCACAAGGCTTACAAGCCGCGGTCGCTGACCCGCCGCATCGAGCGGCGGATGGGGATTCACCATATCGCCGATATGACGGAATACCGGGCCTTTCTGGGCACCCACCCGGCCGAAATCGAACTGCTGTCCCGCGACATCCTGATCAGCGTGACGCGCTTTTTCCGCGATGGTCCGGCGTTCGACATCCTGGCCGGAGAATACATCGTCCCGCTGGTGCGGAACCAGCCGGCGGGCAAGCCGATCCGCGTCTGGGTCCCAGCCTGCGCCACGGGGGAAGAGGCTTACTCCATCGCAATCCTGTTGATGGAGGCCTGCACACGGTGCGGCGTATCCCCCGGCTTCCGGGTCTTCGCAACCGACGTGGACAATCGGGCGCTGACCGTCGCCCGCACCGGTCTGTATCCCGAAACCATCACGGTCGACGTGTCGGTCGAACGGCTCGCCCGCTTCTTCACCAAGGCCGAGGACGGCTACAAGGTCGCCAAGCCATTGCGCGATGTGGTTTCCTTCTCCCAGCACGATCTGCTCAGCGATCCGCCTTTTTCCAAGCTCGACCTGATCAGTTGCCGCAACATGCTGATCTATATCGAGCCGGACGTGCAGAAGGCCATCTTCGCCCTGTTCCATTTCGCCTTGTTGGATAATGGCGGCCTGTTCCTCGGGACAGCGGAGAACCTTGACACGCTCTCCGACCTGTTCGCACCTCTTTCAAAAAAATGGCGCCTCTACCGGAAGATCGGTACGACGCGCAGCAGTGCGATGGCGGTCCCGCTGACGGGCGGACGGTCTGCGGTCCCGGTACCGGCACTGCCAACCCCTTTGCGCGGCACCAGCCCGGCGGACATCATCCGACAGGCCCTGCTGCTTGAATACGCGCCGGCGGCAGTTCTGATCGACGGGCTGCATCGCATCCAGTATCTCTTCGGTCCGACCGGCGATTTCCTCGACCTGCCGACGGGAGAACCGCCCTGGGATCTGACGGCGATGGCACGCGGGGAATTGCGCCTGCAACTCCGCCGCGCCGTCGCACAGGCGCTCGCCGTGCATGGCCGGGTTCAAATCTCCGGAATTCGGCACAAGCGTCACGGTGTTGTGGTGCCGGTGACCGTTCTGGTCATCCCGGTGCGTTTCCCACGGACCGGCAGCGACTTGCTTCTGGTGACATTCACGGCGGACCACGCTGTACCAAGCACGCCGGTCGCCGAGACCGCGCCGCTGCCGATGGAAATTGACGGAGTCGAACAGCTCGAAAACGAACTGCGCATGACCCGTGAGGAGTTGAACGACACCATCGAAGAACTCAGCGCCACCAGCGAGGCGCTGCGGGTCGCCAACGAGGAGATCCTGTCGATCGGGGAGGAGTCCCAGTCGACCACGGAGGAACTGGAGACATCCAAGGAAGAGCTGCAATCCCTCAACGAGGAACTCAGCACGCTGAACTCCCAGCTGCATGAAAAGGTCGACGAGCTGGAGGCGACCACCAACGATCTGGGCAATCTGCTGAGCAGCACCGACATCGCCACGGTCTTCCTGTCGTCAGACCTGCGGATCAAGCGTTTCACGCCGTCGGCGACCCGGCTGTTCGCTCTGCTGCCGCAGGACGCCGGCCGCCTGATCACCGACATCGCCCGACATTTCTCCGATCCTTGCCTGCTCCCCGACATCCGGTCGGTGCTGTCATCCCTGATGCCGTCGGAACGCGAAGTGTCGACGGACGACGATGCGACCTTCCTTCGCCGCATCCAGCCCTACCGGACGCAGCAAGGCCGGGGGGAGGGGGTCGTGATCACCTTCAGCGACGTGACGCCGCTGAAGCGCACCAGCCTGGCCATGGCTCTGCAGGCCCGCCAGTACAAGCTGATCGCCGATCTCGGGCGCAAGGACCTCATCGGAGCGGAGGGCTCGGAGACACTGACGGAAGCGGCCCGTCTGATTGCCGAAGGGCTGGGTGCGGACGGCGTCGCCATCCTCGGTCCCAGCGAGGATCCATCGGGCCGGCGCACCGGGGACGCTGACGATCTGGTCCTGCTCGGCAGTGCCGGCCTCTCCGTTCCACAGGAGCCTGCCGTCCAGATCCCCAGCGACATGTCGACACTGGTCGGACGGGTGTTCCGGTCCCGGCAGCCGTCGATCGTCGAGGATTTCGCCACCGATCAACGTGTCCGCTCCTCCATGGCGCTGTCGGGCAGCAACTTCGTCAGCGGTCTGTCGGTTCCCTTCGGCGCCGCCGCACGCGGACCATCCATTCTCGCGGTTCTGAGCCGCAAGGCCGGACGGTTCAACGATGCCGACCTGGAATTCGTCCAGGCCATCGCCAGCGTGCTGGGGCTGGTCATCGAACGGGCGGGGGTGCTGCGCACGGCGCGGGCTGAGCGCGATTTCGCCCAGGCCATCGTCGACACGGTCCGCGAACCGCTGCTGGTGCTGGACGAGATGCTGCGGGTGGTCGGCGCGAGTGCGGCCTTTCACCAATCCTTCGCCACCACGCCGGACGGCGTGCTCGGCATTCAACTGGCCGAGACGGCCGGCGGTCTGCTGGCCGATCCCGAACTGCGCCGGGCACTGGAACGGATCGTACCCGATGGCACGGTCATCGATGCGCTGGAACTGACCATCGGTCAGGGTGTCGGCGACCAAGGCGCCGAGGGACGCCGCACCCTGCTGCTGAACGCCCGCCGGCTCAATCAGGCGGGAGGGCTGATCCTGTTGGCGATGGAAGACGTCACAGAGCAGGTGCGCGTGCGAGAAGCCCTCGCCGCCGCCAAGGCTGCCGCCGAACTGGCAAGCGCCAGCAAAACCCGATTTCTTGCCGCTGCCAGCCACGACCTGCGTCAACCGGTCCAGGCCCTGCTGATGTTCCATCATCTGGTGGCGATGCAACCGCAGGGCGAGGCGGCGGCAAAGCTGCTGGTCAGCATGGGCAACGCACTGGGCGCCATGACCGCCATGCTCGACGACATCCTGGATGTGTCGCGCCTCGACGCCGGCATCATCCATGTGACGCTCCGGTCATGTCCGGTCCAGACGGTGATCGATTCGCTGTGCGCCGAGTTATCGCCGTTGGCCGAGGCTGCCGAACTGACATTGCACAGCGTTCGGACCAGCCTGTCGGTGCGGAGCGATCCCAAGCTGCTGGAGCGCATCCTGCGGAACTTCATTGCCAACGCGATCAAATACACCGACCAGGGTCGTATCCTGGTGGGTTGCCGCCGTGCCGGGCCGAACCTGCGCATCCAGGTTTGGGACACCGGACGCGGCATTCCGCCGAACCAGTTGGCGTCGATCTTCGAGGAGTTCCATCAGGTCGACAATCCGGAGCGTGACCGGCGGCAGGGGCTGGGGCTGGGACTCTCCATCGTGGATCGCCTCGCCGCGCTGCTCCATCACCCGATACGGGTCAAATCGGCGCCAGGGCGGGGATCGGTGTTCGAAATCCTGGTTCCGTTGGCCAGTCCGGACGATTCCCTTCCGAAGGACGAGGAGATGGCCGTATCCGACGGCGGCAACGGCGAGCGGGTGGTGGTGATCGACGACGACCCGACCGTTCTCGACGGGGTCGCCGCCTTCCTCCATGAATTGGGCTACGATGTGGTGGCTGCATCCGATGGCGACACGGCGGTGGAGCGGTTGGGGAACGGGGTGCCGGATTTGGTCATCGCCGATTTCCGGCTGAAGGGCACGGAAACCGGATCGGAGGCAATCCGCCGGCTGGAGCGGCATTTCGCCGCCCGGCTGCCCGGAATCCTTCTGACCGGAGACACTTCGCCCGCGCGCATCCGGGAGGCGAGCGCCAGCGGCTTCCTGTTGCTGCACAAGCCACTGAGCCCGGAGCCTCTGCTGACTGCCATACGACACGCCCTGACGGACCGGTCCGTGGAGCCGGGAACCGCCTGATGATCCTCTACCCGGATCCTCTGCCAAGGCTGGTCAAGCAACTCAGGGTCCCACCTTATCCGTCCAGATTTGGAACCCTGTCAGCAGATTGGGGCCGAAGGTGTGGGTGAGCGGCACGTCGGCCGCATCGCGACCCTGCGCAATCAGGATTCGTCCGATGCGGGGAGTGTTGTTTCGTGGGTCGAAGACATGCCAGCGGCCACCGAGATACACCTCCATCCAAGCCGCAAAATCCATCGGCGCATAGGGTGGTGGCTCGCCGATGTCGCTGATGTAGCCAGTGCAGTAGCGCGCGGGAATGTTCATGGCGCGGCAAAAGGCGATGGCGAGATGGGCGTGTGCAACGACAATTTCGATGTCCGGCGGACGTCAATTACCTTGTCCTGCCGAAAGTGGATCGGTCAGTCGTAGCGCAAGAGTGCCGCTCGACGTTTTGCGGATCGAACGGCAGCTCGAACAGCACGATCGGGATGCCATCGCCAGTGTCTTTCCGCAGGTCGAGGAGATGGTGGCTGACGACCGTTCCAAACGGTGGCGGATTCCCAAAAGCACGGTGAACGGCCTGATCGACGTCAGCGTCGAGGAACTTGCGGCGCTGGAGTCGGGCGTCCGTCTGATGCAGCAGCAGAATCGTGCTGTCGAGGCTGCCGAATTGACCGGATTGATGGCGAAACTGAAGGCCACGATGCGTCCGGATGCCATTCGCCGGGTTGAGCCCGATCTTGACGCGCTGCTCGAATCCGAAGGGCTGGCGATGCGTCCCGGCCCGCGGCCACGCATAGCGATGGGCGTCGTCACCATCCTCCGCGAGGCGATCAAATCCTGCCGCAAGGTGCGCATCGGCTACCGCAACCGGAAGACCCGTCAGACGAACGAACGGATCGTTCATCCCTATGGCTTTCTGCATGGCCACAGGCATTATCTGGTGGCTTGGCATGAGCATCCGAAAGCGGAGAAATTCGTCCTGTTCAGTTTGCCGGGCATCGAAACGGTGGACCTGTTGACGGAGAGCTTCGTTCGGGATCCCGTCTTCAATCTGCAGGGTTTCGCCGCCCGCTCCTTTGGGCTGTTTCAAGAGGAGCCATTCGATGTCGTGTGGCGGTTCGCTCCCGATGCGGCCGATATCGCCGCCGACTTTGTGTTCCACCCGACCCAGACGCTCGAACGGCAGGAGGATGGCTCCTTGATTGTGCGGTTCCGTGCTGGCGGCGATCTGGAGATGGCTTGGCATCTCTGCATCTGGGGCGACAAGGTTGAGGTTCTCGAACCGGCACGACTGGCGGAATTGGTAAACGGTCAAAGACGGGCGTGGCCGGCCTTGCCATGAAAAGACGTGGGATCGATTCTCCGATCAACACCTTCATGCACTCATCGCGCCTTTGAAAGATCGAGTGTCTGGGGAGTCAACCATCCGATCCGTCGCCGTAGAACATCAGTTCGGTAAAGGCCAAATCCTGCCCCCGCAACCAACGACAGTTGACAGCCCGCCTCCCACGAGGCGGGCTGTCGGCGTTTCGGGTCCGCCTCGGCGCATGCCTCCAGGATCGTACGCATCCGGTGAGTGACGCGGGTGCGGATCGAAACGTTCAGCGTGCTGCTCGGTGGATTTGGAGTAAGCGTCGTCTGGCGACTGCGGCGGAATTGGGTTGACGGCTCCGCTTCCGTTCACCCGTGGTCGGGAATCGTGAGGTTCCAGGGCAGGAGATCGGCGATTCGGTTGATCGGGTGATCCGCGATGCGGTCGAGCACATGTCGCAGGTAGGCCTGGGGATCGAGGCCGTTGAGTTTGGCGGATTCCACGATGGTATAAATCGCCGCGGCACGCTCCCCGCCGGCGTCGGAACCGGCGAACATCCAGTTGCGTCTTCCGATGGCCAGCGGCCTGATCGCTCGTTCGGCGGCGTTGTTGGAGTTCTCCAGCCGGCCGTCGTCCACGTAGCGCGTCAGTGCCGTCCAGCGCGAGCGGGCGTAGCGGATCGCCTTGGCCAGGTCGCCCTTGCCGGGGATGCGCACCAAGGCGGCGTCGAGGAAGGTGGCCAGTTCATCGAGAACGGGCCGGGCTTCCGCTTGGCGAATCCGGCGGCGGTCCTCGGCGGGCTGGCCGGTCAGGGGGCGTTCGATGTCAAACAGCCTGCCGATCCGTTTCAGCGCGTCGGCGGCCAGGGGCGAGCCGGTTTCGGTGTGCTCGTCGAAGAATTTCCGGCGCACGTGAGCCATACAGGCCACTTCGACGACAGCGGCCGGTTTGCCGCCCTTGGCTTCGTACAGAGCATCGAACCCGCCATAGCGGTCGGCATGCAGGTGCCCACGGAAGCCAGCCAGCTCCCGTTGCGGATGTTCGCCTTTGCGGTCGGGGGTATAGCGGTACAGCACCGCCGGCGGCCCTTGTCCGGCGTGCGGGCGTTCATCGCGCAGATAGACCCACAGTCGCCCCGTCTTGGTCGTGCCACGCCCGGGATCGAGCACCGGCACCGGCGTGTCGTCCGCGTGTAGAACCGAACCGGCCAGCACGTGCCGGCCAATGGCCTCGGCCAGCGGCGCCATCAGCGCCGCCGCCTTGCCGACCCAGTCAGCCAGCAGCGAGCGTTCCAATTCCACGCCTTCGCGGGCGTAGATGGCCGATTGCCGATAGAGCGGCAGGTGATCGCAATATTTGGCGATCAGCACATGCGCCAGCAGCCCGGCCGAGGGCAGGCCGCGCTCGATGGGCAGCGACGGCATCGGCGCCTGCACCATGCCCTCGCAGCACCGGCACGACAGCGCCGGGCGGACGTGGCGGATCACGGTGAAACGCGCCGGGATGTAGTCCAGAACCTCGCGGACATCCTCGCCCACCGGACGCAGGGCGCCGCCGCAGGAGGGGCAGGCCTCAAACGGGGCGTGCACGATCTCGGTGCGCGGCAGATGCTCCGGCAGCTTGCGCCGGCCGGCTTGGGCACGGCTCTCCGCCGAGGGCGCCCGCGGCTCGGCGGGATCGGCCGGCATCCCTTCGGCCGCCGCGGCAGCCTCCAGATCCTCCAGCGCCAGTTCGAGCTGGTCGATCTCGCGGTCGATCTTCTCGGAGGAACGCCCGAATTGCATGCGCCGCAGCCGAGCCAACTGGATCTTGAGCTTCTCCACCTCCAGCGCTTTGGCCACCAGGCCGGCCTTGGCGGCGGCCAATTCGGCCTCGCTGGCCTCACGACACCGACGCTCGGCCGCCAACTCCGCGGCCTGCGCCGCGATGATCGCGCGCAACGTCTCGATGTCGGTGGGCAGCGGCTCGGCGGTAGCGGGCATGGCCGGAGTCTACCCGATCGGCGGCTCCCGGAGGAGGAGCGATCACCACCCCGGCGCCGATCATCGGCGGGCGTGGCGGCCGGGACTCACCCCGCCATCTCCGGGCGCCATGTGCGCTGCGGGGCGCGCCAATCCATGCCCTCGATGAGCATCGCCAACTGGGCCGGAGTGAGCACCGCCACGCCCTCGCGGCTGATCGGCCACACGAAGCGCCCCTTCTCCAGGCGCTTGGTGAACAGGCAGAAGCCCTGGCCATCCCAGTAAAGAACCTTCACCAGATGACCTTGCCGACCCCGGAAAACAAACAAATGGCCGGCGAACGGGTCCTGCTGAAGGACCTGCTGGGCGAGCATGGCCAACCCGTCCATGCCCTTGCGCATGTCGGTGGCGCCCATCGCCAGATAGACCCGCACCCCGGCGGGAACCGAGATCATGGCGAATCCAACGCGCCGACCAGTCGGCGCAGCGTGGCCGGGGCGATGTCCTCGGCGACGCGCAGCACGCGGCCGTTGGCGAGAACCACCTCGACCAGGGCGGCACGGCGCTCGGCTGAGGGTGCCGGCTCCGGCGCCGACGGCGTCTTGGTGGGAGAGAGCAGGCCGGCGGACGGCGGCCCCTCCAACACATGAACCGGCACGAAGGAGGGCGCCGCGGCAGACAGTTCTCCGCTCTTGAACTGTCGGCGCCAGCGGTAGATCAGGCTGGTGCACACGCCGTGGCGGCGGGCCACCGCGACGACGGCGCCGCGCCCGCCGTGGGCCTCGCCGACCAAGCGGATCTTCTCCTCGGCCGAGTAGGTGCGCCGCCCGCCGGCGCCGGTGATGACCTCGATACGTTGGACTGCCACAGTGCAAACCACGCTGCTTGCCACGATGCCAAGCCAGCCACACCCACCGGTGCCGCCGACGTCCAGCTTTCAGCACGCGGCACACTCCTCCCGCAAGGCAGCACTCAGACGACGCTTACGAGCTACACGGCTTCGGAGAAGGCCCGGATGGTGGAGGAGGCGTTCCGCCCCGGCGTTGTGGTGACGGAAGCGGCCCGCCGACTGGGCGTGCACGAAAGTCGGGACCTGTTCGCCTACATCGAAGGCGACTATAATCGCCAACGCTTGCACTCGGCGATCGGCTACATCACCCCTGAGCAGGCCGAGCGACAGCCCGCATAACCCGCTGTCCACCGCTTCAGGGGAGGCTCAATCGCCCGCATCGCTGATCACAAGAGCAGCCGCATCGACGAGCTGCTGCCCTGGAACTGGACCAAGACCGCCGACGTTACCGGAAACGCCGACGCCGCGTAGCTCGGCGGACGCTTACGCAAGAACCACCGAAACAGGGCAAGATCATTGGCTGGTTGTCGGTCTGGGCAGATCCAGTATGATGTTGGTGCCGTCCGGACCGGAGACGATGTCAAGCCGGGCACCAATGGTCCGTGCCCGTCGCCGCATGTTGGCAAGCCCGTAGCCGCCGGGGCGGTCCGCCGCGCCGCCGCATCCCTTGTCGGCGACCACCACGCGGACTCCGTCGTCGGTCGGCCGGATCTCGATCGTCACCCGATCCGCCCCCGAATGCCTGGCGGCGTTCATCGTCGCCTCCTGAAGCAGGCGGAACAGCTCCAGCGCGGTCGAAGACGACCAGCCGGCCCCTTCCGGCAGGGCGTGCATCTGCCAGTCCAGGGCGATGCCGAGCGTGCGGAGCTGGGGTTGGATGTGATCCCGGAAATTCGCCAGCATCATGCCGGGATCGTCCCCGACCTCGGCCATCGAGGCGATGACCAGACGCAGATCGACCAGCGCCCTGCGCGCCGCGGTGCCGAAGTCACGCACCTCGGCATCCGTCCGGCGGCTGAGCGCCACCATCGACACCAGCTGGCCGGCGATGCCGTCATGGAGATCGCGGGTCAGGCGCGACCGTTCGGCTTCGAGCGCGATCGCCCTTTCCTGGGCCTGCTCGCGGGCCAGGCTGATGCGCAGCGCCGCCTCCGCATCGGCGATCTCCCGGCGCAGTTTGGCGTTGAACTGGTCCACAGCATTCAGCGCCGCCGCGAAGCGCCACATCAGGACGGTGCTGATAAGGCTGAGAAGCATGAAGATGGGGATGGAAAACGGGTTGATGAACAGCCGCTTGCCAACGGAGCCGTAGAGGATCGGCGCTTCGTGGAGGATCATCAGCAAGGACAGCAGCGTGGCGCCCAGGACCATATGGGCACTGTTGCTGCCTCGCCGGAAGGCCGCGTAGGACATCACGCCGACCGCCCAGCAGGACAGGCCCCAGGCGACCGGTGCCGCGACGTACCAGTTCAGGACATGGACGATCTCGGGAGGCAGCAGCAAAAATGCCGAGGTGACTCCCACCGGAAAGGCCGCGAACAGGATGCTGGCCCGCGGCGGGCGGCGGTTCACGAAGCTGAAGGCGAACGGCACCAGCATCGCCGTCACCCAGGAGAAGGTCAGGTTCGTAAGCTGCATGACCAGCGGTGAAGCCAGAGGCTCCGGTATGACGACGACGAGATTGCTGATCGAGTTGAAGAACAGGATGCCGGCATACAGGATATAGGACCATTCCGAGCGGCGAACCGCCCAGACGATCAGCAGCATCACACTGAAGGCGAACTGCCAGGCGAACAGCAGCTGCGGCAGGATGACCAGAAGGAAATGATGCTGCTGGTACACCGGTCGCAGCAGGCTGTCGGGTCCGGCATGGATGACGCTGAGATAGTTCTTCCGGCCGAACAGCATCACCGCGCTGATCTCCACGGTGTTGGTGCCGACCTTCAGCAGCGGGGCCGGGATCGCGATGATGTCCGGCCAGATCAGGGTGACGATCTGGCCCGAATGCGTCCAATCGCTGTCGTACAGCAAGGCATCGTTGACCCGGACCAGAATGCGGCCGGAATAGTTTGGAATCAGCACGGACCATTGCTCCGGGCCGTCCGGGGAGTGATCGAACTCCAACCGGTAGAGCCCCCCGCCGAACCGGCCCGCGCCGGGTACCCTGAAGCTGTGGGGCAGGGATACGGCGGCCTCCGGAACATCTGCCGGCCGGTCGAGGGTTTCCAGCGGCCGGAACATGGCGCGATCGAGCTCGATGCCGCCCTCCGGGGGAGACAGGGTGAACAGCGGCGAGCCGATACCCACCGCCAGAACGGTCAGGTAGAACAGGCCGATGACCGGGCGGCGCAACAGGCGCAGCCATCCGCGGCCTTCGAGGGCCTCGACGAGGCGTACGGCCACGGCCTCACTCTCCAAGCTGGATCAGCTTGCGTCCGATTGCCTCATAGACCGCCTCCGACCGCGAATTCACCTCCAGCTTGCGGTAGATGTTCTTGATGTAGGACGGCACCGTCTGCCGCGACAGGCCCAAGCGGTCGGCGATGTCGTTGTAGGTGAAGCCTTTCGCGATCCCCCAGAGGATGTCTGTCTCGCGCGGGGTCAGCAGCGGCGCCGGCTTGCGGTCCTTGAACGAGCCGTCCTGGACCCGCCTTATGATGTAGCGGGCGATGGAGGCGGAGATGGGCGAACGCCCCTCGATCAGGCCACGGACGGCCTCCACCATGTCCACCGGCTCGGAATCCTTGAGGATGTAGCCGGACGCTCCGGCGCGGATCGCCGTCACCACGCTGTCCTCGTCGCCCAGAACCGAGATCACCATGATCTCGGTGGCCGGAAAGCGGTCCCGAACCTCGCGGATCAGGTCGGTGCCGTGGCCGTCCGGCAATTGCAGGTCGGTGATCAGAACGGTGGGGAGGAAGCGTTCGCAGGCAGCCCGTGCCGCCTCCAGCGTATCGGCCGTGGCCAGAAGCGCGATGCCGTTGCAGGCGGTCAGGGTTTCCGCCAGATGATCGCGCGTCGGTGGGTCGTCCTCAACCAGAACGATCGTGAGCTGATGGGAACCGGCAAGCGGTCGGTCGTCCGGGCACGATGACATGAATTCCCTGCTGTCCTCGAACGGCATGGCTCGGGCCGGCGACCGCCGCGGCCGCCATGCGCGGGATGAACATACCGATCGACGATAATCGGCGTTCTCCGGGCCAACAACCCCTTATCGGTGAGCGCCCCGCCCCTTCCCCCATATTCATGGGGATGCGCCGACGCCCCCATGATCATGGGGTGCCGCACCGCCGGGCACCCCCTTATGGTCCGCAACATTGGGTGTTCCGAAGCGACGCGCTGCAACCGCTCGTGACCGTCCCGCATCGTCAGGACGATCCCGCAGTGAGTGCAGCCGGTACAGGTGCGCCACCAAGCGGAACGACAGGGGTGCGTTGTGAGCGCGATGACGTGTCTTGCCAAGACTGTCCGTATTCCGATACCGACGGCATTCCACGATGCCATCCCCGGCCGGGGATCGTCCCGAGCACCATGGCACCCGGTGCCCCGGTGTTCCGGACGATCCATCGCCAAACTGTCGCTGTGGCTGATCGCCAGTGTCGCCCTGATGGAAAGCGCCATCGCACCGGCCTCGGCCCAGACCCTGCCGGCCGGTCCGTCGGTCGCCGCCGGGGCAGTGTCCATCGCCACCCCGTCGGGCACCAGCGTCATCATCGACCAGACCTCCCGGAACGCCGTCATCAACTGGAACAGCTTCTCCATCGGGTCGGGGAACAGCGTCGTCATCAACAATGGTGGCGGCGCGACGCTGAACCGCGTCACCGGCAACATCCCGTCGCGCATCGACGGTTCGCTGACCGCGACCGGATCGGTCTATCTGATCAACCCGGCCGGTGTGGCTGTGGGACCGGGCGGAAAGGTGCTCACCGGTGGGTCCTTCACTGCCTCCACCCTCGACATTCCGGACGCGGCCTTCCTGAACGGCGGGGACAAGAACTTTTCCGGCACGTCCAAGGCGACGGTGACCAATGCCGGGTCGATCGGTTCGCTGGGCGGCGACGTGGCGCTGATCGCGCGGGAGGTGACCAACACCGGCACCCTGACCGCCCCCAACGGCACAGTGGGCCTGGCCGCCGGCTATGAGGTGCTGGTGAAGGATAGCGCGGTCGAGGGTGGCAAGTTCCAGGTCAAGGTCGGCGGGAGCGACACCGCAGCCACGACCTCCGGGCGGATCGCCGCGGCGGCGGCGGAGATCCGCGCCAATGGCGGCAACGTCTATGCGCTGGCCGGGAACACCGGCGGCGTGATCGCCGCCACCGGCACCGCCAGCAGCGGGGGACGCATCTTCCTGACCGCCGGTGACGGCGGCACGGTGGAGGCGGGCGGGACCCTCGCCGCGACCCGGAGGACGGAAACCGGTGCGGTCGAGGGTGGCGACATCCGGGTGTCCGGCGGCACGGCCACGGTGACCGGCACGCTGTCGGCCAGGGGATCGGCCGGCAAAGGCAAGGAGGGAAAAGGCAAGGATGGAAAGAGCGCCGCGGGCAAGGGCGGCACGGTGGCGGTCACCGGCACGGCGGTGAAAGTGGCCGGCACGGCCACGGTGGATGTCTCCGGCAGCCGCGGCGGGGCGATCGCGGTGGGCGGCGACTATCAGGGCGGCAAGGACGCCGCCCGCAAGACGCTGAAGGAGACTGTGGCGAACGCCAAGACGACCGCCGTCGCCGCCGGGGCACGGCTGTCCGCCGACGGTACCGACGGCGATGGCGGCAGCGTGGTTGTTTGGTCGGACGAGCATACCGACTTCGCCGGTGCGATCAAGGCGCGGGGGACCGGTGCGGGCGGCAAGGGCGGCGACGCCGAGGTGTCGGGCAAGGCAACCCTGTCCTTCCGCGGCACCGCGGACCTGAGCGCGGCGGAGGGCGCGTTCGGCACGCTGCTGCTCGACCCCTACAACGTGACGATCTCCGCGGGATCGGACAGCAACGTCTCCGACCTCTCCGGCGTGCTGACCGCCGGCGGCAATGACAGCGTGCTCAGCGTCGCCACCCTGAACGGCGCCCTGACATGGGCCAACGTCGCGGTGTCCACCGGGGCGGGCGGCAGCCAGGACGGCACCATCACCGTGGCGGCACCCGTGACATGGTCTACCGGCGCCGCGCTGACGCTCGCCGCGGCCGGCGACATCGTCGTCAACGCCCCGATCACCGCGACGGGAAACGGTGCCGGGTTGAACCTGCAATACGGCGTGGGCCGGGTCTATACGATCGCAAACAATGCGTCGGTCACGATGTCGGGTTCCAGCCCGACTCTGCGGATCGGCGAGGCGGGAACGTTCCAGTACTACCAGACGATTTCCAGCTTGGCGGATCTGGCTTCCATCGACAGCAGCGGGGCGACGGGGCGTTACGCGCTGGTCAAGAACCTGGACGCGGCGGGAACCACCTACACCAACGCGTTGGTATCCCGAAGCTTCTCCGGCACCTTTGCCGGGCTGGGCAACACCATTTCCAACCTGACGGTCAGCGCCCCCGGGACGGACAATGTCGGTCTGTTCGCGACGATCGGCAGCAGCGGCACGGTGAGGGATCTCACCCTGACCGGCGCCACCCTGAGCGGCAAGAGCTTTGTCGGCGGTCTGGTCGGCAGCAACGCCGGCACCGTCACCCGAACCCACGTTGTCGGGAGCGTGACCGGGGCCGGCGACAAAGTCGGCGGTCTGGCCGGTGCCAACACCGGGGCCATCGGCCAGTCCCATGCCACGGTGGTTGTGACGGCATCCGGTACCAACATCGGCGGTCTGGTCGGCTACAACATCGGGACCGTCACCCAATCCTATGTCACGGGCAGCGTGACGGGCGGCGCCGGCTCGACCGGCGGTTTTGTCGGCTTCAACCATGGGGGCGGCTCCATTGCGGATTCCTACACCACGGCAAGCGTCACCCAAGGCTCGTCCGTCGGCGGTTTTGCCGGGGCGAACGGCGGCGTAGCCACCATTGCGCGATCCTACGCCACGGGATCGATCGTGGGGCAGGGGAGAAACTACACGGGTGGATTCGTCGGCGCTAGATCCGGCGGCACGATCTCCTCCTCCTACTGGGACAGGGGCACGACAGGCCAGGACGCCAGCATGTTTGGCACTGGCTTGACCACAACGGACGCCTTTTCCTCCGCGTCCTATGCCGGCTTCGACTTCACCAACACCTGGTATATGGTCGAGGGGTATACGCGGCCATTCCTGCGGTCCGAATACTCCACCATCATCGGCAACACCCATCAGCTTCAATTGATGGGGATGGCCCCGTCCGCCGCCTATACGCTGGCCACCGACATCGATGCCCGGGACACCGGCGCCAGCAGCGCCGCCGGTATGTGGCGCATCAGCGGAAACCAGAGCGGTTTCGCACCGGTCGGGAATTCCCAGCAGCCCTTCACCGGCTCGCTCGACGGCCAGGGCCATGTCATCCGGGGGCTGACCTTCGCCTCCACGGATGGGAGCGCGAAGCTGGGGCTGTTCGGCGTCGTCGGCACGGCGGGCAGCATCCGCGACATCGGCCTGACCGATGTCAGCATCACCGGCTCCGGGGCGCAGGCCGGCAGCCTTGCCAGCGAGAACAGCGGCACCATCGTCAACGCCTATGCGACGGGAACCGTGACGGGAGGGACCGGGGTCGGCGGTCTGGTCGGCCGCAACACCGGCACCATCACGCAATCCCATGCGGCCGTCACCGTGATCGGAGACAGCAATGTCGGCGGTCTTGTCGGCGAATCCGAGGCCGGAACCGTCAACACCGTTTATGCGACCGGCGCGGTTCATGGGACCAATAGCGTCGGCGGTCTCATCGGCGACAGCTCCGCGGACAGCGTGACGAAGGCCTATGCGACCGGAGCGGTGAGCGGGAACGCAACCGTCGGCGGCCTGATCGGTGCCCTGCGGAACGGCGCAGGATCTCTTTCGGAGAGCTACGCCACCGGCGCCGTCACGGCGACGGACAACAAGGCCGGCGGTCTGCTCGGCGGGGTCGAGGACGCCACCGTCACCAACGTCTACGCCACCGGATCGGTCACCGGCACCATCGACAACAGCGATGGAGAGCATTTCATCGGCGGCCTGGTGGGCGACAATTATTATGGCACCATCACCAACGCCTATGCGACGGGACTGGTGACCCTGGCCAACACCTGCACCTCCGGCGACTGCAAGGCGGGCGGGCTGGCCGGCCGGAACGCCGAGGGCAGCATCAACGCCAGCTATTGGGACAAGGGCACGACGGGGCAGGCGGACGCAGCCGGTACTGGCAACGGCGCCAGAAACACCGTCACCGGCATCGAGACGGCGGACGCTTTCAGCACCGCCACCTATGGCAACTTCGACCTGACGAACACTTGGTATCTCGTCGACGGCCAGACCCGGCCCTTCCTGCGCTCGGAACACGCCACATCCATCGTCAACGCCCACCAGCTTCAATTGATGGCGCTGGACCCCACCGCCGCCTACACGCTGGCCGCCGACGTGGACGCCGGCGAAACCGGCGGCGGCAGCGCGGCCGGCATGTGGAGCATCGGCGGAAGCAAGCACGGGTTCGTGCCGGTCGGGAACAGTTCGACCCCGTTCACCGGCTCGCTCGACGGCCAGGGGCACGTCATCCAGCGGCTGGCGATCAGACCGGAAGATTATTCCGGGACGAATCAGGGGCTGTTCGGCGTCATCGGTGCCGCCGGCAACGTCCATGACGTCGGCCTGACCGATATCGCCATCACCGGCGCCGGCTATACCGTCGGCGGTCTTGCCGGCCAGAACGACGGTACCATCACCAACGCCTATGTCACCGGGAGCGTCCAGGGGTCTGCGCTCGGCGGTCTCGTCGGCAAGAACACTGGCACGATCACCCGATCCTACGTTACGGCAATGGTGTCGCACCCCACGGTCGGCGGCGATGAGATCGGCGGTCTGGTCAGCGAGAACACCGGCACGATCACCCAGTCCTATGCGACCGGGGACGTCACCGGCCGTGGCACGGTCGGCGGCTTTGCCGCCAAGAATTCCGGCACGATCACCCAGTCCTACGCCACGGGGGCGCTGACCGGCACCATCGGCACCGATTTCGGCGGTTTCGTCGGCAACAACACGGGCAGCATTTCCCAATCCTACGCAACCGGCGGCGCGGTATCCGCCAACATGTCGGTCGGCGGCTTCGTCGGGATGAACACCGGCGCCATCAGTCAATCCTATGCGGCGAAATCCGTGTCGGGATCCTCGATGGTCGGCGGATTCTTTGGCTTTTATGCCGGCGGTACCATCACATCCTCCTATTTCGACACCACCGTCGCCGGGACGACCGAACATGCCGGTTCGGCGTCCACGGTGGCTGGAATGACCGGCCTGACGACGGCGCAGTTCCAGGACACGGCGTCGTTCATGACGGGGGCCTCCGGCTGGGATTTCGACAGCGTTTGGGTACCGCCCAGCAGCGGCTATTATCCCGTTCTCTACGCCATGGCGCCCGTGACCTGGGTCAAGGCCCTATCGGCCGACACGGTCTATAGCAGCGGTTCGGGCACGGTGACCGCGATTGGCACGCAGAGCAGCCTCAGCAACTACATCTTCGGCAAGGCCGGCGACAGCCTGACCCTGACCGGCGCCACGATCGCCACCGACCCGACCGCCGCCGTTTCGGCAACGCCGACCACCGCCAGCCAACCCGCGTCGAACGCGACGGTCACCAGCGCCAAGGGCACGGACTATCGGGTGTTCTATTACGGCAGTGCCGCGCTGACCGTGACTCCGGCGGCGCTGACGATCACCGCCGGCAACGCCACCAAGACCTATGGCGATACGGCGACGCTGAGCGGCTACACGGTCACGGGCCTGAAGAACAGCGACAGCGTGACCGGGGTGACTCTGTCCAGCACCGGCACCGCTGCAACCGCCGGGGTCGGCAGCTACAGCATCAGCGGCTCCAGCGCACAGGGCACGGGGCTGTCGAACTACACGGTGAGCTACACCGACGGCACGCTGACGGTGAACCCGGCAACGCTGACGATCGCCGCCGACGACGTGACCAAGACCTACGGCGACACGGCGACCCTGACCGGCTTCACGGCCACCGGGCTGAAGAACAGCGACAGGGTGACCGGGGTTTCCCTGTCCAGCACCGGCGGCACGGCGGTGACCGATGGAGTCGGCAGCTACGCCATTACGGCGTCGTCGGCCCGAGGCACCGGACTGTCGAACTACACGGTGAGCTACACCGGCGGCACGCTGACGGTTAACCCGGCAACGCTAACGATCGCCGCCGACGGCGTTACCAAGACCTACGGCGATACGGCGAGCGTGAGCGGCTATGCGGTCACGGGCCTGAAGGACAGCGACAGGGTGACCGGGGTTTCCCTGTCCAGCACCGGCGGCACGGCGGCGACCGACGGAGTCGGCAGCTACGCCATTACGGCGTCGGCGGCCCAGGGCAGCGGCCTCTCGAACTACACCATCACCTATGCCGACGGCACGCTGACGGTGAACCCGGCAACGCTGACCGTCACCGCCGACGCGGTGCGCAAGACCTACGGCGACAGCACCACGCTGACCGGCTTCACCGCCACCGGCCTGAAGAACAGCGACAGCGTGACCGGGGTCAACCTGTCCAGCAGCGGCACGGCGGCCACCGCCGGGGTCGGCAGCTACAGCATCGCCGCCGCGTCGGCCCAGGGCAGCGGCCTCTCGAACTACACCATCACCTATGCCAACGGCACGCTGACGGTCGATCCCGCCGCGCTGACCGTCACCGCCGACGCGGCGCGCAAGACCTACGGCGACAGCGCCACGCTGACCGGCTTCACCGCCACCGGCCTGAAGAACAGCGACAGCGTGACCGGGGTCAGCCTGTCCAGCAGCGGCACGGCGGCCACCGCCGGGGTTGGCAGCTACAGCATCGCCGCCGCGTCGGCCCAGGGCAGCGGCCTCTCGAACTACACCATCACCTATGCCAACGGCACGCTGACGGTCGATCCCGCCGCGCTGACCGTCACCGCCGACGCGGCGCGCAAGACCTACGGCGACAGCGCCACGCTGACCGGCTTCACCGCCACCGGCCTGAAGAACAGCGACAGCGTGACCGGGGTCAGCCTGTCCAGCAGCGGCACGGCGGCCACCGCCGGGGTCGGCAGCTACAGCATCGCCGCCGCGGCGGCCCAGGGCAGTGGCCTCTCGAACTACACCGTCACCTATGCCGACGGCACGCTGACGGTGAACCCGGCGGCGCTGACCGTCACCGCCGACGCGGCGCGCAAGACCTACGGCGACAGCGCCACGCTGACCGGCTTCACCGCCACCGGCCTGAAGAACAGCGACAGCGTGACCGGGGTCAGCCTGTCCAGCAGCGGCACGGTGGCCACCGCCGGGGTCGGCAGCTACGCCATTACGGCGTCGGCGGCCCAGGGCAGCGGCCTGTCGAACTACACCGTCACCTATGCCAACGGCACGCTGACGGTCGATCCCGCCGCGCTGACCGTCACCGCCGACGCGGCGCGCAAGACCTACGGCGACAGCGCCACGCTGACCGGCTTCACCGCCACCGGCCTGAAGAACAGCGACAGCGTGACCGGGGTCAACCTGTCCAGCAGCGGCACGGCGGCCACCGCCGGGGTCGGCAGCTACGCCATTACGGCGTCGGCGGCCCAGGGCAGCGGCCTGTCGAACTACACCGTCACCTATGCCAACGGCACGCTGACGGTCGATCCCGCCGCGCTGACCGTCACCGCCGACGCGGCGCGCAAGACCTACGGCGACAGCGCCACGCTGACCGGCTTCACCGCCACCGGCCTGAAGAACAGCGACAGCGTGACCGGGGTCAGCCTGTCCAGCAGCGGCACGGCGGCCACCGCCGGGGTCGGCAGCTACGCCATTACGGCGTCGGCGGCCCAGGGCAGCGGCCTCTCGAACTACACCATCACCTATGCCGACGGCACGCTGACGGTGAACCCGGCGGCGCTGACCGTCACGGCCGACGCGGCGCGCAAAACCTACGGCGACAGCGCCACGCTGACCGGCTTCACCGCCACCGGCCTGAAGAACAGCGACAGCGTGACCGGGGTCAGCCTGTCCAGCAGCGGCACGGCGGCCACCGCCGGGGTCGGCAGCTACGCCATTACGGCGTCGGCGGCCCAGGGCAGCGGCCTGTCGAACTACACCATCACCTATGCCGACGGCACGCTGACGGTGAACCCGGCGGCGCTGACCGTCACCGCCGACGCGGCGCGCAAGACCTACGGCGACAGCGCCACGCTGACCGGCTTCACCGCCACCGGCCTGAAGAACAGCGACAGCGTGACCGGGGTCAGCCTGTCCAGCAGCGGCACGGTGGCCACCGCCGGGGTCGGCAGCTACGCCATTACGGCGTCGGCGGCCCAGGGCAGCGGCCTCTCGAACTACACCATCACCTACGTCGATGGAGCCTTGACGGTAACCCCCCGCTCGATCCTGGTGACGGCGGACAGCCTCAGCCGTCCCATCGGCACCGGCAACCCGGCCTTGACCTACACTGTTGGCGGACAGGGGCTGGCCAACGGCGACACGCTCGACGGGACTCTGAGCACGGCCGCCGGCACAGCCTCGCCGGCCGGTTCCTACACCATCGAGCAGGGCATGCTGGCCGCTTCCGCCAATTATGGCCTCACCTTCCTGCCCGGGGTGCTGACGGTAACCGCCACCGGGGAAACCATGACTCCGCAGCCCCCATCGGGGCCGGTGCAGGTTGAGGAGCTGACGCAGGTTCTCGCCGTTGCGGCCCTGCCGCGAAATCTGGTGGTGGTGACGGCTTCGCCGACGACCCAACCCTTCCGGAACGACGATGCTCCGGTGTCCTTCCCGACCGCCGGTCCCCAAGCAGCATCTGGCGATGCAAGAGCCGCCGTCGACGGCGCGTCTGGAGGCTCCTCGGGCGGCTCCGGTTCCCAGGAAACCGCCGGCGGTGCCGCGGCCTGTATCGGCGGTGCCGCGGCCAGCGGCGACTGCACAGCGGCCCCCCATCCGGAGAACACGCTTTTCGGCCGGTTCCTCCGCTTCTCCATGCCCTGACGAACAGAACGGTTCCGGCCCATGATCGTCGCACGCCCCACTGCCAACAACCCGACCTTCCACCGCGACGCTACGGCGTTCGCCCGGCTGGCCGAACCGTCACGATGGCTTGCCGCTCCGGCAGTCCTGCTCGTCCTGCTGCAAATACTGTCCCCGGACGCGGCGTCGGCGCAGGCTCCGGTACCGGTGGAGCGCAACCTGCCGCCAGCGGTCGCAGGCGAGGGCGGCGGCCTGCGCTATGGCAGCGGCCCGGCAGTCGATGTCGACGACACCCCGCTCGGCGTCGACCTCAAGGGCATCCGGCTCATCGGGCTGACCGATCCGGTGATGCCGGATCCCCCGGCGGGCATCACGTCATCGGGGGTGGAGGGGCTGGACCGGCAGCGCATCGCCGACGCGCTCGGCCCGTTCCTCGGCCAGCCCCTTTCGCGCAGGCGGTTGGCGGAGGCCCAGGCGGCCCTGGCCAAAGCATATCGCGAGACCGGGCGGCCGTTCGTCTCGATCACCGCCCCGCCCCAGGAGATCACCGCTGGTGTGCTGCAACTCCGTGCCCTGCTCTTCCGGACAGGGAATGTCCGCGTCAGGGAGGTGGACGGCACCGTGGCAGCCGACGGTCTCGCCGCCTCCATCCGCGCACCGGCCGGCGGGCTGATCGAGGCCGAGCGCATTTCGGAGGATCTGGACTGGCTCAACCGCTTTCCCTACCGCCAGCTCAACGGGGTATTCGAACCGGGCTCCGATCCGGGTTCCAGCGACCTGACTCTGGAGGTCACCCGACAACGGCCGTGGCAGGCTTATGCCGGAGCGTCCAACACCGGCAGCCTGCGCAACCGGGGGCTCGACCGGGTCTTCATTGGCTTCGCCGCCGGCCTTGAGTCTCTCAACGATCTCATCCTGTCGTACCAGTTGACCGGCAGCCGCGACGTGGTGTCCGATCCCGGCTCCCTGAGGCTGTCGGGAAGCAACCGGCCGTCCTATGCCAGTCATGCCGGGCGCATCATCCTCCCGACCTTTCCACGGCAGGCGCTCAGCCTGACCCCCAACTTCGTCGTCACCTCCCAGGACAGCGCCGGCGGGCTTCTCACCGTCCGCAACACCACCATCGAACTGCCGATCCTCTACCGCTCGGCGCTGTCCAACATCGATGCCGGCCTTGCCGGATGGGGTGACCTTTACGGGGGTGTGACGCCCAAGTGGCTGTCGCGCAAGGTGCTGAGCCAGGGAACCGGGTTGGCCAACGGGGCTGCGGGGGTGTTCGATTTCACCGTCGGCTGGGGCGGCTCCTGGCCCCAAGCGAGCGGTTCGACCGCTGTCGACCTCCGTGCCGTGGTCAATCGGGCCGGCGTGGTGCCTGGAAACAGCCGTGCGGCATGGAACAGCTTTTCCAACGGTCGCGTCGAGGAGGCTGATTACGCCTATCTCTATGGGGTGTTCAGCCGGGAGACTCCGTTGACCGGCGTGTCATGGCTGGACGGCGTCTCCTGGAACACCGAGTTCACGGGCCAGATGGCGGGCAAGGCACTGCCGGAAACCGAGCAGCTTGCCATCGGCGGGCTGTACGCCACCCGCGGCTATACGCTGAACGACGGCAGTGTCGATGCCGGTTTCGTTCTACGTAACGAAATGAGGCTGCAGTCGTTCGCCGCCCTGGGTCGTCTCGGCGGTGCCGGGATCGGCCCGGTGGAGGACGCCGTTTCGCCCTTTGCCTTTCTCGATGTCGGTCATGGCCACACCTACAATATCGGTGCCCTTCGGAGCATCGGTGAACGGGCCGATACCACGCTGGTAGGGCTGGGGGCCGGCGTCGATTATGCGCTGGCGCGGGTCCTACAGGCTGGCATGAACATCGGCGTGGCCCTAACCGACGGGCCGGAAACCAGCCGTGGCACCCTGACCGCCCAGGCCAGGGTTCAGGTCTCATTTTGATGGGCGTCTGTGCATACCACCGCCAGCCGGGGCCGGTCGGCGCGTCTGATGTGCCGCCATGGTATCCGGGGTTCCGCCACACGCCGGTTACGGCCAGTCACGACCGACGGCCGCCATGGCCTGCCGGTCGCTCCCGATCTGCTGGGACAGGCCTTCCATGTGGCCGAGTCCAACCGGGTCTGGCTGGCCGACAACACCCTCCTGCCCACCGCTGAAGGCTGGCTGTCAACCGGTTTTGAGGGCGCTTCCAGGCGCCGCCACCACTGCGGTGCTGGGGGCGGTCCAGCCCACGCAGGATTGCGGCCGCTTGGGCCGTCCTCGCCAAGGAAGTCGCTGTGTTGCAGCTCAGGCGGCAGACGTCGGCCGCGGCACCGGCAAGCCGCGCACCCGGATCACGCCGTCGCGGATCGCTGGCCAGCGGAACTGTCCGGCCTCCAATCTCTTCGCGATGGGAACCAGTCCGGTGCCGTCCCAGTGCAGGAGTTTGACCCGGTCGGTTTGCTTGGAGCGGAAGACGTAGACGACCCCGCTGAAGGGATCCGCCCCCAGTTACTGCTGCATCAGAGCGGTCAACCCATCCATGCCCTTGCGGAAATCGACCGGCTTGGCGGCGACCAGAACCCGCACTTCGCCCTCGATGCCGATCTGCACCCCGATGGCCGGGAGTTCCTTCGGTGCGACTGGCGGCGTCGTGGTGTCCAGCACCGCCGCCGCGACACCATGCCCTATTCCTCGAAGCGCTTGGTGGTACGTGCTTCCCGGCGCCAGGCACCGTCGCCCCAGACACCGCCACCTCGGCCAGGATCCCCGTCTTCTCCTCTAACGACAAGGTCCGGCGCCCCGCATCGCCCGTGATCACCTCCATGCGCCGCACCCGCACGGGCTCCTGGTCAAGTGCAAGGTCGAGCGTAGACACAAACCGTTCTCCCGATCATGCGATCCGGCAGATTCGCCCCGATCTGATCCCGCCGGAAGGTGGGGTCAGAACATCGCTTACGATGTGCCGCCCCGCCCCCGCCTAAAAGCCGATCATCCGTCCAGTCCGGGCTCACGTACGACGTAGGTGTAGAAACGCACCGATCCGTCGGCTTCCGTCTCACGGTACAGCCCCTGGATCTCGTTGTCGAAGCCGGGGAAGCGGTTGGCGCCCTCCTGGAAGACCTGGAGATACTCGATCATCGGCCGCGCATGCTCGTCCAGCCGTTCGCCCGGCACGATGGTGGCGATGCCCGGCGGATAGACCACCCACAGGGTGGTGGCGATCCGGCCGGCGATGCGGTCGATCGGCAGGTAATCCACATCGTTGCGCACCAGATGCCGCACCGCCTCGCGCGGCGGCATGACCATGGCGGGAAGATGGTCGGGGCGGAACATGCGGCGTTGCAGATCGTTGGTGTTGCGCTCGCGGTAATAGGCATGCATCTCCGCGCACAGGTCGCGCAGGCGGCGGCCGGTGTAGCGGGCCGGCCGGCGGGCGACGAATTCCGGGATGACGTCCTCCAGCAGCGCGTTGTCGTCGTGCAGCCGCTTGAACGCCACCAGCGCGCTGAGCAGCGTGCCGGCCTTGCTCGACTCCACGCCGGGCGTCAGCAGGAACAGGATCGAATTGAGGTCGTTCTTCTCCGGAACGATGCGGTTCTCGCGCAGATACTGAGCGACCACCGGGGCCGGGATGCCGTGATTCTCATAAGCCCCGCTGTGGCGGTCGAAGCCGGGAGTCAGCAGGGTGAGTTTGTTGGGGTCGGTCATCGCATAGCCGGCCGCCACATGGCGGAAGCCGTGCCAGTCGGCCCCCGGCGCGAATTCCCAATGGCGCACCTCGGAGGCGAGCGCGTCGGTCGGCACATCCTCCCACGCCATCATGGAGCCGGCCACCTCGACCCGATCCGGCACGAAGGGATCGAAGAACCAGCGGCGGGCCGGGTCGCTCTCGCGCTCCTCGAACTCGCGGCGGATGGCGCGGATCTTCTTGCGCAGCTCGATGCCCAGCCGGATCGTGTCGTCCCACAGCACTTCGCCCGAACGGCCCTTCATCATCTGCGCCCCGACATCCAGCGACGCGAACAGAGGGTAGAAGGGCGAGGTCGAGGCGTGCAGCAGGAAGGTCTCGTTGAAGCGGCGATGCTCGACCCGGCGGCGCTGGCCCTTGATGTGGCTGTCCTTGACGTGGATCTGCGAGGCCTGGGAGAAGCTGGCCAGCTGCTTGTGGGTGGATTGGGTGGCGATGATGCCGGGATGGCCGTCATGCAGCCCGTCCAGCCCCATGGCGAAGCGGCCCTTGAACAGCGGGTGGAATTTCAGGAAGCCGGCCCACGCCTCGTCGAACAGGATATAGTCGCAGAGGTGGCCGATCTTCGCCAGGATGGTCTCGGCGCTGTAGATGGTGCCGTCGTAGCTGCATTGCTGGATCACCGCGGCGCGGAAGGGCCGCTCGCGCTTCCAGGCCTCCGGGTCCTTGACCAGCGGGTTGTTGCGGATCTTCTCGCGGATGCGCTCCTCGTCCAGCGCCTCATGGTCGATCGGGCCGATCAGGCCGTAGGGGTTGCGGTCGGTCTCCAGGAAGATCGGGATGCCGCCGCCGAGGAACAGGCCGCCATGGTGGGCCGCCTTGTGGTTGTTGCGGTCGAACAGGACGAGGTCGTCCTCCGCCACCAGCGCCGACAGCACGATCTTGTTGGAGGCCGAGGTGCCGTTCAGCACGAAATAGGTGCGTTCGGCGCCGAAGATCTTCGCCGCTTCCTTCTGGGCCTTCAGCGCCGGTCCTTCATGGACCAGCAGGTCGCCCATCTCCAGCACCGAATTGTCGATGTCGTCGCGGAACACCGCCTCGCCGAGATGCTCGACGAAGATGCGGCCGATCGGGCTGCGGCTGTAGAAGATGCCGCCATTATGGCCGGGGCAGGTCCAGAGCTGGTTGCCCTCCTCGGCATAATCGACCAGTTCGCCGAAGAAGGGCGTCTTCAGCGTCTCGGCATATTGCTTGAGGCGGGAGACGAGGTTCTTGGCGATGAATTCAGGCGTCTCCTCGGCGAGGAAGACATAGCCGTCCACCTGGTTCAGCACGTCGACCGGGATGTTCTCCAGCCGCTGGCGGCGGACCAGCAGGATGATCGGCATCTCCAGACCGCGCTTGCGCGCCAGCGCGATCAGCGAGGCCGGCTTGCCTTCCATTCCGCGCTTGCCCCAATCGACGATCATGCAGCCGATGGCGGCGTCGGTGCGGATCGCCAGCTCGGCATCCTCCACCCGGCGCGTCCGCACAACCTCGAAGCCGATCCGCTCGACCTCCGCGACGATCTGCTGGACGCGCACGCCCTCCAGTTCGTCGGCGTCGAAGGCCGGGGCGCAGACCAGGAAGGAGAAGCGTCGAAAGAAATCCATGGGGAACTCCGGGGGGTGGAAAGCTGTCAGTCGCCGGCCTGGACGGTGCCGCCGCGATGGTCGTCGGGCAGTGCGCCGTCGGCGGAGCCGAGCGCGCGCTGAAGGAAGACGCTGTCGGTCCAGCGGCCGAACTTGAAGCCGACCGAGCGCAGCACGCCGGCCTGTATGAAGCCGCAGGCCTCATGCAGGCGCAGCGACGGGATGTTGGCGCTGTCCACCACGGCGACCATCTGGCGGCAGCCGGCGGCGGTGCAGGCGTCGATCAGGGTCGACAGCAGCTGGTGGCCGATCCGGCGGCCCTGGAAATCCTTGTGGATGTAGATCGAATGCTCGACCGTATAGCGGTAGGCCGGGCGCTTGCGGAACGGTGCTGCATAGGCGTAGCCGGCGATCGCGCCGCCGCTCTCCGCCACCAGATGCGGCAGCCGGCGCTTCAGCATCGCCTTGCGGCGGCGCTTCAACTCCTCGGGATGCAACGGCTCGATGTCGAAGGGACCGAGGCCATGCTGGATGTGGTAGCCGTAGATGTCGAGCATCGCCGGCACGTCCAGCTCGGTCGACTGGCGGATGATCACCGGCGGCAGCTGGTCGAGCACCGCCGGGACGGCAATGCCGGAGCGGATGATTTCGGAGACGGGGCGGATGAAGTCGGGGGCGTCCGCGTCGTGGGCGCCGGTGGCGGTCTCGGTCCTCACGGTCATGCCCCCTGTCCAAACGCCCCCTGTTCAAACCCTGGCGCCTGCGCGTTGATGCCGCATTCGCGCGACAGCTTGATGACAATATTGCTACGATCCTGTTGCAGTCGGTTTCCGGGCCGGTGAAGTCACCGGAGATATTTGCACCGCCGTTCCATTGACCTATTCTGTCGCCCGCCGGCAGTCCGCCGGAGAACAGGCAACGGAAGGGTCGCCGGGCATGGCAGGTCACATCAGGCTCGATACCGGCACCGACATGATCTGCGGCTATTTCCTGACCCCGGATGCGCCGCCGGTTCCGCTGTCCTTCGAAGAGATCGACGCGGCGGAGCGGCGCACCGACGGCGTGCTCTGGCTGCATTTCAACCTCGCCTCGGCGCGGGCGCGCGACTGGCTGGACCGGCGGAGCGGGCTCGACGAGTTCGCGCGCGAGATCTTGCTGGACGCCAACGACGACCGCACGCGTCTGGAGCCGTTCGATGACGGTTTCCTCGCCGTGCTGAGCGACATGCATTACGACTTCAACTTCGAGCCGTCGGACATCGGCGCCCTGCGGCTGTTCATGGACGAACGCCGGATCGTCAGCTGCCGGCGGCATCCGCTGAAGGCGATCGACCGCCTGCGCAAGTCGCTGCACGACCAGGGCCGCTACGGCAGCACCGCCGAACTGATGGCCGACCTTATCGACATGCTGGCCGACACGCTGGGCGATGTCGTGACGCGGGCCGAAGCCGATCTGGACAAGGTGGAGGACACCGTCCTCACCGAACGCTACCAGCTCGCCCGGCAGCGCCTTGGCCAGCTGCGCCAGTTGATCGTCCGGCTGCGGCGCCATGTGTCGCCGCAGCGGGTGGCGCTGGCCCGTCTCGCCAACAGCGGCGTGCCATGGATCAGCGATGACGACCGCGCCCGCCTGGGCCATGCGGTGGAGAAGTTCGCCGGCGTGCTCTATGACATCGAGGCGTTGCAGGACCGGGCCAAGGTGCTGCAGGACGAGCTTCTGGCCCGTGTCGCCGACCAGCAGAACCACAGCCTGCATGTGCTGGCGGTGGTGACGGTGATCTTCGCGCCGATGACGCTGATTTCCGGCATCTTCGGCATGAATGTGATGGGGGTGCCCGGCGTCGGTGGTCCCGAGGACCATGTGTCGCCGCATTCCTTCTGGTGGGTCATGCTGTCGATCCTGCTGTCCGGCCTCGCCATGCTGTTCTTCCTGCGTCCGCGCCGGTAACCGCATCGCGTGACGGCGGAACCACCTTCCCGACTCCACCATGAGCGGATGGGACGGTTTTGTCTCGAACCTGTTGCGCATGGTCGCCCGGTCGAAGGATAAGGTAAGCCAAGGCCGCCGGATGGGACGGCCATGGGGACCGCGATGGGCGATTCGGACGATCTCTTCGACATCTACCGCAAGGACCAGGGCAAGGCGGCCCTGACAGGGCCGGAGCTTGCGGCCGCTCTGGCCGACACCGTGCGGCGCAGCCTGACGCTGATCGAGGAGTTGTGCGCGGAGGTGACGCGGGCGCTTACCCAGGCCCGCTACGGCACGCGGCTGGCGCAGTCGGTGACGGATCGCTCCAGCTATGTGCGGCTGGACCGCCGGTCCGAGAGTTTCCGTGACTATCTTAGAACCTGGAGCCAGCAGCGGGCCGAGCGCGGTGGCGGCGGCATGCATTGGGAGGCCCAGATCCTGGTTACCGATCACCGGCGGACGACCAGGGAGATCGGCATCGGCATCGCCTTCGAATGGCCCGGCGCGGCCGGGATCGGGGGCGGAGAAGGGGCGGGAGACGGTGGCCTCGCCTTCGTCGAGTTCTGGCCGACCGGCGCCGGCGTGTCCCTGCCGTCCGACGCCCGCGGCTTCCAGCGGGCGCTGGTCGCCTGCATCATCAAGCTGGAGCAGGCCGGCGAGCTGGCGAGCGTGAAGGACCGCGGTTAGGCGTTACAGCGTCGCGTTCAGGCCGGAGGCCGAGAGTTCCACCGGACGCCGGGCCTGCCCGTCGCGGGCATAGGTGCCGTCGCTCGACGCCTTTTCCAGCGCCGCCAGCAGGTTGCGGTTGATGGTCAGCACCGCCTTGCGCAGGGCGACGAGCCCGCTGGCATTGACGGACACCGCGCGTTCCAGCCGGTCGATCCGCTCCAGCGTCATCGCCCGCAGATCGTCGGGCAGGCGGATCCCCTCGTCGCGCGCCCGTGTCACGGCGCCCTCCAGCTGTTCGGCCATCGCCGCCTTGCGGTGGGCGAAGGCCTCCAGCCGGTCGAGCATGCCGACGGCGATGCAGGCCGATTCCTCCTCCAGCACCGCCGCCAGCGCCTCCACCGCGTCGAGGAAGTCGCGCACCAGCAGCGCGGTCGCGCCGTCATAGCCGGGATCGGGGGCGGCCGGCCCCTCGGCCTCGGCCTGCTCGGGCCGGTGGTCGGGAGCGAATTCGTGGATCAGGTCCTTGAGGGTGACGCTCATGCTCCCCGCTCCATGCGCGTGGCCGCCTGGGCGGCGTAAAGGCGGGCGATCTCGTCATGCACCATCCGGCCGATGCCCAGCGTGCCGGACTGGGCGATGGCCTTGCCATATTCCTGCAACATCATGCTGCGCCATGGCTTTTCCGCCGGCCCGCCGCCGCCGAACAGCGGGCTTTCGCGCATGCCCGCGAACATGCTTTCCATCAGCTGGCCGACCAGCATCGCCTCGAACTCCTTCGCCGCCTTGTCGGCGGCGGCCGGGCTTGGAATGGCGGTGCCGGGGATGGCGTTACCGGGAATGGCCGGCGCCGGGCTGGTGGCGGCCGTGGAACGGAGGGGTGTCGCGGCGATGTCCATCGTCGTCTCCCGCGGTCAGATGATTTCCAGATCGGCGTGCAGGGCGCCGGCGGCCTTGATCGCCTGGAGGATGGCGACCATGTCGCGCGGCCCCACCCCCAGCGCGTTCAGCCCGTTGACCAGCTGTTGCAGGCTGACATTGCCGCCGACGGTCACGAATTGCCGGCCGTTGCCCTCCTGCACCTGCACGTCGGTGCGCGGCACCACCACGGTGGAGCCGTTGCTGAAGGGTTGCGGCTGCGACACCTGCGGCGTCTCGACGACGCGGACGGTCAGGTTGCCCTGGGTGATGGCGACGCGGCTGACCCGCACGTCGTCGCCGATGACGATGGTGCCGCTGCGCTCGTCCACCACCACGCGGGCGATGGCGTCGGGGCGGACCGGCAGCTGTTCGATCTCGCCGATCAGGCGGGAAACGTTGCCGACATAGGAGCCGGTGATCCGCACATCGACGGTGGTCAGGTCGACCACCCGGGCATTGCCGGCGCCGAGACGACTATTCACCGCGTCGGCGATGCGGATCGCCGTGGTGAAGTCGGGGTTGCGCAGGGCCATGCGCACCGCGCCGACGTCGTTCAGCGCGAATTTCAGCTCGCGCTCCACCGTGGCGCCGTTGGCGATGCGGGCGGTGGTCGGAACCCCCTTGGTCACCGTCGCCGCGGCGCCGCCGGCGGTGTAGCCGCTGACCGACAGCGGCCCCTGGGCCACCGCATAGGCCTCGCCATCCGCGCCCAGCAGCGGCGTCACCACCAGCGTGCCGCCCAGCAGGCTGGTGGCGTCGCCCAGCGCCGAGACGGTGACGTCCACATTGGTGCCCTGGCGTGGAAAGGGCGGCAGGCTGGCCGTCACCATCACCGCCGCGGCATTGCGGGTGCGCAGCGTCTCGCCGCGGGTGTTGATGCCCAGCCGCTCCATCATCCCCTTCAGGCTCTGTTCGGTGAAGGGTGTGTTGATCAGCCGGTCGCCGGTACCGTTCAGCCCGACCACCAGGCCGTAGCCGACCAGCTGGTTGCGGCGGACCCCGTCGAAGGTGACCAGATCCTTGACCCGCGTCTGCGCCGCCGCCGGGGCGGGCGGGAGCGCCAATGCCGCGGCGAGCGCCAGCAGCAATCCGGCGACCCGCGCGGGAACGCGGCTGCGGGCGGGCCGGAGCCGGCGCGGAACGGGGGCCTGGATGCCGGGGCTCATGGTGATGCGGCCTAGAGGTAGTTGGTCAGGCGCAGCTTGGCGATGCGCGCGGTGGCGCTGGAGGTGGCGTCGATCTGCGCCTCCAGCTGGGTGATCCGCGTGCTTGCCTCGTAGGGATCGACGCCTTCCAGCGTGTCGATCTGGAGGCTGAGGATCGATTTCTGCGTCTTGTGCTGTTCGGCGAGCGTCGCCACCTGGGCGCGCTGGATGCCGAGCTGGGCCGTCGCCTCCCGCAGCTTGCCGAGGCCGCCGGACAGCTTGTCCACCGCCGTTTTGATGTAGTCGGGATAGGCGTCGACATCCATCTTCGAGCTGTCGACCGCCGCCAGCATGTAGATGCCTTCCAGCATCTGCCGCATCATCGGGTCGTTGGCCTGCACGCCATAGGCGATGGCGGCGGAGTCCGCCGGCTGGCCGCTGACCCGCGGCGATGCGGTGCCGCCGGGCTGGAGCGCCGTGGTGCCGGTGTAGAAGCCGCCTTCGAAGGTATCGGTCAGCGGGGCGGGCGCCGGCGTCGCCGGATCGCGCACGGCGAACAGATCGTCGAGCCGGGCGACGACCGCCGCGGTCTCCGCCGCCGTGGTCGGCATCGCCGGGCCGCCGGTGGCCGACTGGATGGCGTCGCGGACGATCTGCATCGGCGCGCGCAGGCCCGACTTGTCGCCATCGACGTTGCGCATCGGCGGCTGGTCCAGCGCGGTGCCGGCGAAGAGGTAGACGTTGCCGGCCGAGGCGTTCAGCAGCCCGACCACCTGATCCAGCACGCCGCGCGCCCGGATCTGAAGCGAGCTGCCGGTCGGCGACTGCTGCCCCAGCCCGGTGGAGGCGGCGGCCAGCAGATCGGTGCCGGAGGTGAGGATGCTGGTCATCGCGCTGTCCATCATCTTCATCCGGCCGTCGAGCAGGTCGGTGGTCTTCACATACTCGTCGGTGCGGTCGAACAGGTTGCGCAGTGCTATGTCGCGGCCGGTGCCGGCGCCGATGGTGGCGGCGACGTCGGCATGGATTCCGGTCGCCACCTCCTCGTTGGCGCGGGTGAGATCGAGCTGCTGCCGGGTCATGGTGCTTTGCAGCGTCCGGCTCATCCCCAACGTGGACAGGGCATTGTACAGCATCGGCTTACCCCTTGATCTGGAGCAGGACGTCGATCATGCGGCCGGCGACCTGCACCACCTGGGCGCTGGCGCCATAGCTCTGCTCGATCAGCAGCAGTTTCTGCATCTCGTCGTCGATGTTGACGCCGTCGCGGTTGATGCGGGCGCTTTCCAGCGTGTCGGCGCTGATCTTGCGCGCGTTCATCTCCGACTCCGCACCGGTGCGGTAGCCCTGCTGGGCCGACACCATGGCGGTGGCGTAGCTGCCGAGCGTCGCCGAAGCCGGCATGTCGGTGGCGGTGAAGCCGCGGGCGGCGGTGAAGACGGCCTGGAACTTTTCGATCTGCGTCTGGTCGCCCGGCTTCAGCGCGGCGGCCGCCTGCACGCCGCTCTGGATTCGCCAGCTTTCCGTCTTCACCACGCCGTTGACGGCGATGCGCGAGGCCAGCCCGGCGGTGGCGCCATAGGCCGCACCGGCATCGGTGAACAGGCCGGGCTTGGTCGGATCGGCCTCCGCCCCCTGGAAGCCCTGGACCAGACCGGCGGCCAACTCGTCCAGCTGGGCCAGCGCGCGGGGCATGTCCTGTTTGATGGTCTGGACATAGCCCATGATGCGGCCGCTCTGGATCTCGCTGTCGGGCTTGGCCGACAGGGCGACGCCGTTGGCCGTCACCTCGCCGCCGACCAGCGTCAGCGGCTGTTCGCCCGGCGCCAGCGGGTGGTCGAGCAGGGTCTGGCCGTTGCGGGTCATCACCACCATCTGGCCGTCCTCGCGGCTGTAGGTGCGGATGCCGATCTCCTGCGAGACCTGATCGAGCAGACGGTCGCGCTCGTCGCGCAGGTCGCCGGCATCGCCGCCGCGCGTCTCCAGCGTCGCGATCCGGCCATTCAGCTCGCTGACGCGCTGGAGCGAGCCGTTCACCGCATCGACGGAGGTCTGCAACCGGTCCTTCGCGTCGGCCAGCACCGTTTGCGCCGCCTGCGCGTTGCGGTTCAGCCCGTCCGCCAGGGCCGACGCCTGCGACACCACGGCGTTGCGGGCGGCATCGTCGTTGGGCATGTCATGCAGGCGGGAGAAGGCCTGCTGCAACTTCGACAGTTGGGTCGAGACCGATTTCTCGTCCTGCGGCTGCCCCAGCACCAGCGCATAGTCGGCCAGCGCCGACGCCCGCGCCTGCTGGCCGGTGTAGCGGCTGGTCTCGAAGCGGGCGTCGCGGATCAGCAGCTCGTCGACCTTGCGGGCGACCGCGTCCACCCGGACCCCGGCGCCGCGGCCGGCGGTGGTGACCGCGCTCAGATCCAGCTCGCGCCGCACATAGCCGGCGGTGGTGGCGTTGGCGAGGTTGTGGGACAGCATCGCCGCCTGCTGCTGCGTCGTGCGCAGGCCGGACAGCGCGGCGGTGAGGGCGAGTTGAACGCTCATGGCCGGGATTCCCGCTTAAGGCTCAGCGTTTCAGGCGCGTGGTTTCTTCGACCATCTCGTCGGTCGTGCGCACCAGGGTGGCGCTGGACGAGTAGGCGCGCTGGGTCTCGATCAGCGAGACCAGTTCGGTCGCGATGTCGACGTTCGACTGCTCCAGCGCGCTGCCGACCACCGAGCCGGCCTTGCCGCTGTTGCCGGCCGACAGGGTCAGGGTGCCGCTGTCGCGGCCGAGCGTGAAGGTGTTGCCGGTCTGGGCGACCAGACCGTCCGGGTTGGTGACGTTGGCCACCGGCACCTGATAGAGCGCCTGCCGCGCCCCGTTGTCGTAGAGGGCCCACAGCTTGCCGGTCCCGTCGACATTGACCGAGGTGACGCGCCCCGCCTTGGCCCCGTCGGCCGTGATCTGCGGCACGTAGTCGCCGCGCAACTGTGTGATGTCGCTGACGTTCAGGGTGAAGCTGTCAGGCGTGGGCGAGGTCGTGCTGGTCTGCGAGGTGATGGTGAAGGGCAGCGAGCCCAGCGGATTGCCGGATCCGTCCACCATCATGCCGGCATTGGGACCGACCGACGCGAAGGTGATGCTCTGCGGGCCGGTCGGCGTCACCGTGTAGTTGCCGGGTGGTGTGACCGTCAGTTCCCATTTGCCGTCGATCGGGGTTGGCGTGGCGGCCGAATCGGGGGGCACGATCATCTTCCAGTTCAACTGGATATCCTTCGCCTCGCCCAGACTGTCGTAGAAGGTCGTGGTGGTGGTGAAGTTGGTCCCGGCCGTCGCCTGGGCCGGCAGATTGCCGGTCAGTCCCATCTTCGTGGTGCGGCTGCCGCCATAGGCGAGATTGCCGACATTGATGGTCTTCAGGTCGTCGAAACGGGTGGTGTTCACGGCCCCGAGATTGCCGTTCGGATCCAGTTTCCAGCCTTGCAGATACTGGCCGGCGGTGTTGCGCAGAAATCCGCCGTCGTCGGGCAGGAAGCTTCCGGCGCGGGTCAGGGCATAGTCGGGCGTGCCGGTGGCCCGGTTTCCGACGACGAAGAAGCCATCGCCGCTGATCGCCATGTCGGTGGAGGACCCGGTGCCGAGCAGGGTGCCATCCTGCTGCATCTGATAATGCAGGTTGGATTGAACGCCGCTGGCGGAATAGCTGGTGCGATCGCCGGGCGCGGTGACCAGGGTCGAGAAATCCACGGTGGCCCGCTTGTAGCCGACCGTCTGGGAATTGCTGATGTTGTCGGAGATGGCGGCGAGGCGCGAGCTTTGCGCCGCCATGCCGCTGACACCGGACCGCATTGCGCTGTACAGGCTCATCCTTGGAATCCTCTGGTCAACCGTCGAACGGGCCGTCGCAGTGACGGCGAACGGAGGGGGAGTTGCGCGTTCCGGGTTTCTCCGCGGATGACTGGCGGGGTTAACGGTAGCGAAGGGGTTTTAAAGGGGCTTTAAAGGAAAAGGTGAGGGGTTTTGTTAAAATGTATTTGGATTTCATTTTGCTGAGGTGCTGACTCCGATTGCCCCATCCCTAACCTTCCCCCGCGTTCCGCGAGGGAGGGGACTGCCGCCACTCCTTCGCGACATTTCCCCCTACCGCCGCAGCAATGTGATGCTGATCCGCCGGTTGCTGGGGTCGAGCGGGCCGCCGGCGCCGAAATGGTCGAGGTCGGCGCGCCCCTCGACGCGGACGATGCGGGTGTTGGGGATGCCGCTGGCGATCAGTTCACGCCGCGCGGCGTTGGCGCGGTCGCTCGACAATTCCCAATTGCCGTATTTCGCGTCCGCCGCGTAGCCCAGCCCGTCGGTGTGGCCGGTGATGCCGATCGGGTTGGGCACCGCCGCCAGCGCCGACGCCACCATGCGCATCAGCCGGCGGCCCTGGTCGTTCATCTGGGCCGAGCCGACCTTGAACATCGAGAAGCGGGCCTGGTCGGTCAGCTGGACGCGCAAGCCCTCCGGCACCTGCTGGATCACCAGGCTGCCTTGCAGGGCGTTCAGGTCCGGCGATGCGGCGATGCGCTGGCGCAGGTCGCGCTCCAGCGACTCCAGCGCCACCTTCTCGCCCAGTTCGGAGGATTGGCGTTCGAGCAGGGCCTCCAGCTCCGCACGGGTGGCCTGGGGAGCGGAGGCCTGGGGAGCCATCTGGGGAGCCATCTGGGGAGCCGGGGGTTCCGTCGCGGGTGCGCCCGGCGCGCTCTCGCTGGCCGGGCGCAGCAGATCCACCGGCGGAACCGTGCCGCCCGGCGGGTGCGGCATCGGGTCCTTGCGGCCGGCGGGCTGGCGGTCGCTGTCGCCGACCGACGCCACCACCGGCGGCGAGGCCACCGGGCTCGCCTGATCGCCGGCGGCGTTCGGGGTGGTCAGCGATCCGCTCTTGTCGACCGACCGGCCGGCGAGCATGCCGTCGGCGCCGGAATTGCTCTGCGACACCGCGACCGGATTGAAGTAATCGGCGATCCCCTTGCGCTGTTCGGTGGTGGTGATGTTCATCAGCCACATCACCAGGAAGAAGGTCATCATCGCCGTCACGAAGTCGGCATAGGCCAGCTTCCAGGTGCCGTTGTGCTCCTCCTCGTCATGGCTGCCGAGATGCCGCTTGACGATGATCGGGGGGAGGGCGGTCTTGCGCGGCATGGCCGGTCACGCCGCCTGACGGCCGTCGCGGGCCTTCGCCTGCGACGACAGGGAGGTGGCCACCTCGACCTCGGCCAGGCTGGGCTGGATGTCGGTGTACAGCACCTTGCGGGCATATTCGGCGCAGACCTGCGGCGGGCTGCCGCGCAGATAGGCGCACAGCGCCGCCTTGATGCAGAAATACATGTTCAGCTCCGATTCGCGGCGCTGGCGGGCGGCGCTGGCGATCGGGCCGACCATGCCGTAGGACAGCAGCACGCCGAGGAAGGTGCCGGTCAGCGCCCCGCCGATCATCCGGCCCAGCACCTCCGGCGCCTCGCTGATGGCGCCCATGGCGTTGATGACGCCCAGCACGGCGGCGACGATCCCCAGCGCCGGCAGCGCGTCGGCAAGGTTCTGCAAGGCCTTCGGCACCTGATTCAGCTCGCGGCCCAGCGTTTCCAGCTCTTCCGCCATCAGTGATTCCAGATCATGCGGGTTGTCCTGCCCGAGAGCGATCAGGCGCAGGTAATCGCACAGGAAGCTGATGCAGCGGTCATAGCGCAGGACGTTGGGATATTGGGTGAACAGCGGGCTTTCGGCCGGCTTGTCGATGTCGGCCTCGATCTGCGACATGCCCTTGGACTTGGCGACGCGCAGCAGGCCATAGACCAGGGCGATCATGTCGAGATAGTCGTTCTTGGGCGTCGCCCGGCCGCGGGCGATGGCGGCCACCGCGCGCAGCGTGTCGCGCAGCACCGCAGGGCTGTTGGCGATGGCGAAGCCGCCGATGCCGGCGCCGATGATGATGACGATCTCCACCGGCTGCCACAGCACCGCCATCCGCCCGCCCATGGCGTAGAACCCGCCGAGCACGCTGGCGAACACCGCGATCAACCCGAACATCAAGCGCATGTTGTCTTCTCCGGATGTGCACAGGCCATCGTGACCGGGGGCACGCCTCGCCGACGCTACAGCCCGCCGTTTAAAGCGGCTTTACGGTTCAGGTCCCAAAAGTCAGGGGCTCTTCCGCCACGCCCGCGCCAGCCGGTCGAGCGCGCCGGCGGTGGCGAGGTCGCGCTCCACCGCCTCCGCGCGCAGCGGTCCGTCGGCGGGCGGTGGCGCCAGCGCATCGACCAGCCCGGCCCAGCGGGTGCCGGCCAGACGCGCCCGCTGGGCGTCGCCGAAGCCGCGCAGGCCCTCGCCGTCCCCGGCCAGATAGGCTGACACCCCTTGCAGCGCCAGATCGTCCGCGCTCGGTTCGGCTCCGGCGGCGGCCAACTCGGCGGCCAACCCGGCGAAGGCGGTGCGCGCCGCCTGCCACTCGCCGGCGGAGAACAGCGCCTGGGCGCGCAGACGCGCCGCCTCGGCTCCACCCACCCCCCGCAGCGCGTCGAGCGCCCGCATCGTGTCGCCGTCGCCCAGCAAAGCGTCGGCGCGCAACAGCGCCCGGCGCTCGGCCAGGGCCGGCTCCAGCTCCGCGCCGCCGCTGCGGGCCAGCACATCCAGCGCCTCGCCCTCGCGCCCGCCGTCGATCAGGGCGCGGGCGAGCCTGGCGCCCAGCTCCGCCCGGCGCGAGCCGCTCGCCCGCTCCGTCAGCGCATGCAGGATGCGGGTCGCCTCCAGCCCATAGCCGTCACGTTGCAGCAGGCCGGCGAGGCGCAGACGCAGCCCGCCGTCGGCTGTGTCGGCCAGCGCCACCAGACGGCCATGCCGCGCTTGCAACGCCAGCGCATAGAGCCCGCCCGGCGGCGCCCGCTCCAGCCGGTCGAGCACCGCCGCCAGCAGGCCGCGCCCGGCGGTCAGGGCATCGCGCCCGCGCGCCGTGGCGCCAAAGCGCCGCCCCAGCAGGCCGAAGATGTCCAGCGCCGCGTCGGTCCTGCCGCTGCGGGCATAGGCGCTTCCCAGCGCCGCCAGCGCGTCGGTCTCGATATCGTCGCCGCGCCAGGCGAAGCGCAGGGCCTCCAGCGCGGCGATGGCGTCCTCCTCGTCCAGCCGGCCCAGGCCGCGGCGCAGTTCGATGGCGCGCACCTCCGCCCGGCGCGCGAAGGGGCCGCGACGCAAGGCCGCCGCCGCGTCATAGCGCTCCAGTGCCGCCTCGGGCGCGGTGCCGGGCGGCGCCTTCAGTTCCGCCAGCCGGCCGCGGAAATAGTCGAGCCGGCCATCGGCCATGCCTTTGGAATCGACGGTGATCATCTCCAGCACGATCAGGTTCAGCGCGGCGCCGTCCCCGGCCGCATCCGCCGCGGCGGCAAGGGTGGTCAGCAGCCGGCTGCGCAGGTCGGCGGGATAGTCCAGCAGCCGGCGGAGCGCGATCGGCAGCCCCTCCTTCGCCGCCGCCCAGCGGGTCGGCGCCAAGGCGACGCTGCGCCAGACATGATGGTCGGGCATGGTTCCGGCCGGCAACTGGACGAACAGATTGTCGTCCGGCGACTCCTCGCGGTCGAGGGCGCGGAAGGCGTCGCCCAGGATGCGCAGGCCATAGCGCTGGTCGGGGGCCGGCGCCATGCTGGCCGCCGTCTCCAGCGCCGCGCGCCCCTCCTCATCCATGGCATGGGCCAGCAGGAAGCGGACGAGCGCCGTCTGCGCATCGACCCGCGCCCGCCCCTGCGCGGTGGTCAGGGCGGATTGCAGCGCCTCGCGGGTGCGGTTGAAGTCCTCGCCGGCCCAGCCGGCGAGATCCATCGCCCCGATCGGCGGCGGAGCCGGGGGCTTGGGCGGCTCGGCGGCCTGGGGGGGCGGCTTGGCCGCGCGGTCGGGCATGCGCTCCAGTTGGCGCAGCGTCTGCTGGATGCTGTCGCGCACTTCGCCTTCCAGGCTGGCGACGGCGGGGAGAGGGTCGGGGGGAGGGAGTGTGACGGCCGCGGCACTCGCCGTGCCGATGGGGTTCAGCGCCTCCGCGACATCGGCCAGACTGGCGCTTCGGGCCGGAAGCGGACTCTTCCGCGGTTCGGGATCGGCGGCGATGACGGCCTCCCCCGGCGCCCCCGGCTTGACGCCCGGAACCGGCGGACCGCCGACATCGACGATCAGGGTCTGGCGTTCCAGGACGCTCGTGATGCGCGCGCCGCAGGGGATCGTCGCGGTCAGGCTGCGCCCGCCATCGGCCGCCACGAAGTCGGACAGCCGGCGGGAGAAGCCGTCGCGCAGGCTGGCCAGCGGCCAGCGCTGCGGATCGGGGACGCTGATGCGCAGGACGCAGCCGTCGACGACCGCCGCCGGCTCCACCCCCTTCGGCACCGTCAGCGCCAGCCGCGAAAACTCGTCATGGTCGCCGAGCTGGGCGCGGATGGCGGCCTGCGCCGGGCCGGGCGCCGACAGCAGGGCGAGGACCAGCGTCGAACCAAGCGTCAATCCAGCATCCGGGCGCCGTTTCATCACAGTCGTCTCGCATTTTATCGAAATGATCGCCAAACCCGATCCAGCCCCGGCAAGTAGCGTTGGGAGCGGCCCAGGTTGAAACCCGGCTTTAAACTGCCTCGTCCAGATTAAGGCGGAGTTCAAAACCGGAGTGTTCGGCGATGGAGAACCAGCTTTACATCGGACTGTCGCGCCAGATGGCGCTGCGGCGGCAGCTGGACGTCGTCGCGAACAATGTCGCCAATATGAATACCGCCGGATTCCGCGGCGAACGCACCCTGTTCGAAGCGGCGATGGAGGCCGGCGGGCGCAAGCCGACGGACCGCATCGCCTTCACCATCGACCGCGCCACCTATACGGATCTGCGCCCCGGCGCCCTGACCGAGACCGGCAACCCCTATGACGTGGCGCTGGACGGCGACGGCTTCCTGGCGGTGCAGACGCCGGACGGCGTGCGCTACACCCGCGACGGCCGGTTGCGCCGCGACGCCGACGGCACGCTGGTCGGCCCCAACGGCTATCCGGTGCTGGACGACGGCCGGCGGCCCATCGTCATTCCCTCCGAGTCCAGCAAGATCAGCATCGGGTCCGACGGGCTGCTGTCGGCCGACGGCACGGTCGTTTCCCGCATCGCCGTCTTCCGCTTCGACACCCCGCAGGCGTTGAAGCAGACCGGCGACCTGCTGTTCGATCCCCCCGCCGGCCTGGAACCCCGCCCCGCCCCCGACACCCGTCTGGTCGAGGGCAAGACCGAGCGCTCCAACGTGCAGGGCATCGTCGAGATCGGCCGGATGATGGACCTGACCCGCGATTATCAGGCGGTGACCAGGATGGTGGATGATGGGCAGGACCTGCTGCGTTCCGCCATCAACCGCCTCGGCAAATCCTCTTAACCCTCCGGAAGGGAGAGCCCGTCCATGCGCGTGCTCAGCATCGCGTCCACCGGCATGATGGCCCAGCAGTTGAACGTCGAGGTCATCTCCAACAACATCGCCAACATCAACACCACCGCCTACAAGCGTTCGCGCGCCGAATTCCAGGACCTGATGTATCAGGCGGAAAAGCGGCAGGGCAGCCAGTCCACCGATTCGGGCACCATCGTGCCGACCGGCGTCGAGGTCGGGCTGGGCGTGCGGCCGACCTCGGTCAACCGCATCAACACCACCGGCAACCTGACCTCCACCGGCAACGAGCTGGATCTGGCGATCGAGGGGCGCGGCTATTTCAACGTGACCCAGCCCGGCGGCGAGACCGTCTACACCCGCGCCGGCAGTTTCAAGCTGTCGCCGGAGGGAACCATCGTCACCGCCGACGGTTTCACCGTCGCCCCCGGCATCACCGTGCCGCAGGGCACGCGCGAGGTGGTGATCAACCGGTCCGGCGAGGTGCTGGCCTATGTCGACGGCAAGACCCAGCCGGTCAACCAGGGCCAGCTGGCGATGACGGTGTTCGTCAACGAATCGGGGCTGGAGGCGCTGGGCGACAACCTGTTCCGCGCCACCCCGGCATCCGGCGAACCGCAGGAGGGGCTGGCGGGGCAGGCCGGCTTCGGGACCATCCGCCAGAAATATCTGGAATCCTCCAATGTCAACGTCGTGCAGGAGATCACCGAGCTGATCTCCGCCCAGCGCGCCTACGAGATGAACGCCAAGGTGATCGAGGCCGGCGACCAGATGGCCTCCACCATGACCAACATGCGGTGATCATCGTGTCGACTTTCCTCCGCCGCCCGCTGGCCGTGGCGTTGCTCGGCGCCGCGCTGGCGCTTCCCATGCCCGCCATCGCCGGCCCCGCCATCGCCGGCCCCGCCATCGCCGGCCCCGTCGAGACGCGGCTGGCGGAGGAGCTGCTGGCCTCGCTCGGCCCGGCGGTGCCGCCCGATGCCCAGGTCGCGCTGACGCTCGGCCGCCCCTTCGACGGGCCGGTCGATGCCGTGCGCGACGTCAGTCTCGACCCCCGCACCGGTCTCTTCCAGGCCCGCATCCTCAGCAACGGCCACAGCGTCGATCTCAGCGGCCGGGCCGAGGTGGAGGTGACGATGCCGGTGCCGGTCCGCCGCATCCGGCCGGGCGAGGTGATCGAGGCGGCTGACCTGACCACCATCCGCCTGCCGCTGGAGCGCGCCGGGGCCGGCTTCATCACCTCCGCCGAGGCGCTGGTCGGCCAGTCGCCGCGCCGGCAGATCAGCGCCGGGCGGATGGTCCAGGTGGGATCGGTCGGCGCTCCCATCGTCGTGCAGCGCAACCGGCCGGTGACGCTCGTCTACGAGGACGGCGCGCTGATGCTGGCCGCCCGCGGGCGCGCCCTGCAGGAGGGCGGCGTCGGCGACACCGTGCGGGTGATGAACATCGCCAGCAGTACCATCGTCACCGGCACCGTCACCGGCGCCGAAACCGTGTCGGTCAACGGCCCGCGTCTTCCACAGGGCACACGGCCCTGAGCCATTCGATGAAGGGAGCTTCCGCCATGCGCAGCGCGCTCGTCCCCCTCCTGCTGCTTCCGCTTGCGACGGGCGGCTGCGCGCGGCTGGCCGACATCGGCAGCGCCCCCACCCTGTCGGAGATCAACAATCCGGCCCTCCAGCCGGAGGCGCGGGTGATCTCCCTGCCGATGCCGCAGCCGTCGATGGCGGAACAGATCCCGAGTTCGCTGTGGCGCACCGGGTCGCGTGATTTCTTCCGCGATCCCCGCGCCAAGTCGGTCGGCGACCTGCTGACCGTCGTCATCGACATCTCCGACCAGGCGCAGATGCGCAACAGCACCCAGCGCGGCCGCAGCAACAGCGAGAAGGAGGGGCTGCCCAACTTCCTCGGCCTGGAAAGCCGCCTGCCGGCGGTTCTGCCCGACGCGGTCGATCCGTCCAATCTGGTCAATCTCGACAGCACCAGCAACTCGACCGGCAACGGCACCATCCAGCGCAACGAGCGCATCGCCATGCGCGTCGCCGCCGTGGTGACCCAGGTGCTGCCCAACGGCAATTTCGTCATCGCCGGCCGGCAGGAGGTGCGGGTGAATTTCGAGCTGCGCGAAATGCGCATCGCCGGCGTCATCCGCCCCGAGGACATCAGCAACGCCAACACCATCGAGTATGACAAGATCGCCGAGGCGCGCATCACCTATGGCGGCCGCGGCCAGATCACCGACGTGCAGCAGCCGCGCTACGGCCAGCAGGTGCTGGACGTGATCCTGCCTTTCTGATGCTCCGGCCCGATCGGGAATCCGCGCCATGAAAGCCGTTCCGCTGTTCGTCCTGGCCGCCGCGCTCGCCTTCGCCGGCGGCTACGGCCTCGGCCGTTTCGAGGCGCCGCAGGAGGCATCCGCCGCCGCGTCGTCCGACTCCACCGGGGCGGCGTCGGGCGGCCCCTATTATGTGGAGGCGGGCCAACTGGTCGTGCCGATGCTGGAGCGCGGGCGGACCATCGCCTTCATCCTGACCCAGATCACGCTGGAGGCCTCCAACGCCGACGACGCGCTGTTGGTGCGCCGCCGTCTGCCGCATGCGCGCAGCGCCATGCTGGAGGCGCTGTTCGACCTGGCCGGCCACGGCCGCTTCAGCGGCCCGGCGGTCGATCCGCAGGGGGTCGCCACCGCGCTTCTGACCGGCGCCAACGGCTCCTTCACCGGCCGGGACGGCGCCCGGCCGGTTCGCGCGGTTCTGATCGACCGCCTGCTGCGCCAGGACAACACGCGCCAGGACAACACGCGTCTGTGAGGGAAACCCCCTCTCCGCCGTATGGAGAGGGGGTTTCCATTCACGACGCTGACAGCACCGCGCCCGAATCCACCGTGGCGCCGTTCTTCAGCACGAATTTGCTGGCGCCATCGACGCTGCGCACCTCGGCCACCGTATCGGTGACGACGGTGGCGGTCTTCAGCGCCTTGCCGTCCTTGTCCTTCGCCGTCACCCGCAGCGTATAGACGCCGTCGGGCGCCGCGCCGCCGCTGGCGGTCCTGCCGCTCCAATCGAAGACCTGCCGTCCGGTCTTCAGGGAACCCGGCGTGCTGTAGACGACGCCGCCGGCGGCGTTCAGCACCTCCAGCTTCACACTGGCCGGCGCGCCGTCGACGGTGTAGGCGGCCTCCGCCTTGCCGCCGGCCAGCGACATCTGGTCCGACGCCACCTCCACCTTGCGGCCGAGCAGGGCCATGTCCATGCGCATGCCGCTGCTCTTCAGCGTGTCGAGCACCTTGCCCAGCGTGTCGTTGGAGCGCATCGACTGCTCGACCGTCGACAGCTGCGCCAGCTGGGTCATGAACTGGGTGGCGTCCATCGGCGCCAGCGGGTCCTGGTTGCGCAGCTGGGCGGTCAGCAGCTTCAGGAAGGATTCGTAATCGACGGTGGCCTTCTTCGGCTCGTCGGTGGCGGCCGCCGTGTTGGTCTTGGCGGCGGTCATCAGGCCGGTGCCCGGCGTGGTGGTGCCGGGCGTGGTGCTGCTGGGCGTGCTGGTCATGGCGGGGGGCTTTCCTGTTCAGACGGTGACGTCGACCAGCCCGTCGATCGGGCGCATCGGTCGGTCCGCGATGGGTTCGGGGGTGGTTTCGGCCTGCACGCGCCAGCCCCGGGCGCCGCCGCCCCGGTCGGGAGCGGCGAAGCCGCCCGGCTGGCCGTCGCTCTGCATCGAGAAATGAAGGCTGGACCCGTCGAGCGACAGGCCGGCATCGCCGAGCGCCTGTTCAAGCCGCGTCAGGTCGCGGCGCAACAGGGCCAGCGTGTCGGCCTGTTCGGCCTGGACGGTCAGGGAGACCTTGCCGTCGCTGACATCGGCGACGACGCGGATCCGGCCAAGCTCCGCCGGGGCGAGGTCGATGTGGAAGGCGCCGCCGCCGGACTCCAGCACGCGGACCAGCGGCGCCGCCAGCTGCGCCATCGCCGGGCTGTGCGCGGTGGCGGTCCGGCCGGAGGCCGCGGCGGCGGCATATTGCGTGGCCGCCTGGGCGGGCAGGGTCGGCACCGCTTCGAACCCGGTGGCGGGCGCGTCGCCGCCGCCCGTGGCGGGGGATGCGGTGACGGGCGGGGCAGGGTCCCGGCCGGCGGGCACCGGCGTCGGGTCGGTGGCGGGCGGGCCTGCTTTCGGTATCGCGCCTGCGGTCGGTTCGGCCTTGCCGGCATCGCCGGTCTGGCGCGCCGCACCCCGCGCGCCGCGCAGTGCGGTGCGGGGATCGGTGCCGTCACCATCCTGCTGCCGGGCTTCGCGCCTGTCGGGGACGACTTCGGCGGTCGCGTCCGATGGCGCGGGTGCCGCTGGAGATGCCGCCAGCGATGGCGGAACGGTTGGCGGAACGGATGGCGGGGGTGCTTGTCCGGGCTGCCCGGCTGTCGTGGCAATGATTGGCTGGCCGGCATCGCCCTGCGGTGTGGGGTCGGTCGGCGCCGCATGTGACGCGCCCGTCCGTTCGGACCCCGCATGGGGGGCTTCCGGGCCGGACGCCGGCTGGGGAACGATGGCCGAAGCCGGGGGGGAGGCGGTGCCTGGGGTGGCTGTCGGGATGGCTGGGCTGCTGGGTGTCGCAGGGAACGCGGGAATGGCAGGGGTGGCAGGGGTGGCAGGGGTGGCGGCTTGCCCGGCGTTGCCGCCCGCCGGTTGTCCGGCCTCCGGCGCGGCGGGTCCCGCGATCGCCGGGGCTGCGGCGTTTCCCGCCTGGACCGCCGCCGGATCGGCGGTGGGTGTCTTCACGCCCTCCATGCCGCCTCCGGCCTGTGCCGTCGGTACGGCTGTCTGTAAAACCGCCTGGACGATGGCCCCCTGCGCTGCGGCGGGGGAGTCGGTCTTCGGCTCCTTGCGCTTGCGCAACTGGTCGGGGCGTGCCGGACCGCCGGGCTCCGCCGCCGCCTCGTCGACCAGGCTGGCGAAACCGCCGTCACGCCCGTCATCCTCGGACGGTCCACCGCCTCGGGGTTGGGCGGAGGCCGGACGGGGTGGCGGCGCGCCGCCTATGGCGGCGGCATCGGGCATGCTGGTCATGGCGCTCAATTGGTCAGGGTGGGGCGCGGCATGGCGGTGACGGGAACCGCAGCCCCGATCACGGCGGTGGCGGGCTTGCGGTCGCCGGGCAGGGCGCGGCGTTGCAGGATCAGCCGCGTCACCTCGCGCGCCTTGGCGTCGGCCATCTCGGCCAGGATCGGCGCGGCGCGCCGTTCGGAAATGCGGTCCAGCACATCGACGACGATGTCGGTTTCCATGTCGGTCAGGATGCGGGCGGCGTCGCGCGGCTTCATCGCCTCGTAGATCGCCACCATCCGTTTCAGATCCTCCTGCGCCAGGTTGGAGCGCTGGGTCATCAGCGCCTCGACCTCGCGTTTCACCCCGTTCAGCCGCTGGATCTGGGTGCCGACCCGCGCCTCGGTGGCGGCGAGCACCGCCTCGGTTTCGCGCAGGCGGTTCTGCCGGCCGGCGCTGTCGGCCTTCTGCTCGTCGATGGCGGCGCGCAGCAGCGGATCGGCGCAGCTCGGCGGCGCCAGCGCCACCGACGGCGGAGCCTCCGCGACCGGCATGGACACCGCCAGCGGAACCGGCAGTTGAACCGGCGCCGGGATGGTGGCCGGAACTGGGGCCGCCTCCGCCTGCTTGCCGTCGGCGGCCTTCGGATCGGCGGTCTTCAGATCGGTGGCCCAGGGGCGTTCATGGGCGCCGAATTCGCGGTCGAACTGCTGGGCGATGACCGGGAAGCCGTCCACCAGGGCGCCGAGCTTCAGCGGCAGCACCATCAGCACGGCGACCAGGGTGATGGGCAGGATGCGCGGGATCATGCCGACGCCTCCGACCCGACGGTGCGCAGCCGGGCATAGAAGGCGCTGGCCGCCGCCTTCGCCGGGCTGGCGGCGGGAGCCGCCGCTTCGGCGGGCTGGCCGCTCACCGCGCGCAGCGCCGTTTCGATCGCCTGGAACTCACCCTTGTCCAGCTCCGCCGCCTTCAGCGCCGACAGCAGCGGCGAGGCCGGTCCCGCCTCCACGCCACCCGCACCCGGCTTTTCCCCGTTCCCGGCCTCCTCGGCCCCTTCCGGCCGTTGCCGGTTGCGGGTGGCGCGCGCCGCGCTCCCCATGGCGCCCTCATCCAGGCGGCGCAGCAGGGCGCGGGCATGCTGCACCGACTCCTCCATGCGCGCGGTGGCGCGCTCGCAGGATCCCAGGATCACCGCCATGTCCTCCTTCATGCCCTTGGCGCGGTCGAGATCGTCGGACAGCCGGGCGGCGATCTCCGTCGCCGAGGCCACCATGCGCTTCATCGAGGCGTCGGTGTCGTCGATCGACTTGGAGAAGGTCGACACCAGGGCGTTGATCTCGGACTGGCCGGTGCGCAGCAGCTTCAGCCGCTTGTTGACGATGACCAGATAGGCGGTCGCCGTGACCAGCATCACCGCCAGGGCCGCGTCAATGAGAAAGGAGACCATCGATCAGCTCCTGCTTGGTGTCGAGATCGGTGTCGATCTTCACCGCGATGTTGTCGTTGCGCTGCCCCATATGGCCGGCGAACAGCGGGATCGTCTTGCTGAAGACCATGACGGTGGAGTCCGGGCTGATGCGCAGCTTCAGCGACTGGCCCTTCTGCCAGGCCAGAACCTCGCCCAGCGGCACCTTGGTCTCCGCCAGCACGGCGACCAGCTCCAGCTTGGAGCGCATCAGTTCGTTCTTCAGGTGGCTTTCCCACACCGTGTCATGGCCGAACTTCTCGCCCATGAACATCTGCACCAGCTTGCCGCGGATCGGCTCCAGCGTGGCGTAGGGGATGACGATGTCGATGTGGCCGGTCCGCCGCTCCACCTCCACGGCGATGCGCACGCGGATGATGGCGTTTGTGGCGCGCGTGATGGTGGCGAACTGCGGGTTCACCTCCAGCCGGTCGAAGACGAAATCGACCTGGGCCAGCGGATCGAAGGACTGCCCCAGATCCTGAAGCACCACCTTCATCATCCGCTCGGTCATCTTGCGTTCGATGGAGGTGTAGGCCCGCCCGTCGATCCGCCCCGGCCTGGACCGCCGGCCGCCCAGCAGCACGTCCATCATGCAATAGATCAGCGCGCTGTCGATGGTCACCAGCATCTGGTTGTCCCACGGCTCGGCGCGGGCGACGCCGATCAGGGCCGGCAGTTCGATGGCGTCCTGGAAGTCGGTGTAGCGCAGCCATTCGATCTTAGACAGCGACGCCTCCACATTGGTCGAGGCGAACTGGCGCAGCGAGGTGTTCAGCATCCGCACCATGCGGTCGAACACCACGTCCAGCATCGGCAGCCGGTCCTTGTTGACCGTGGTCGAGCTGACCAGCCGCTGGATGGCGCTCAGCGCCGGGCCGCCGCCGTCGGGTGCCGCGAAATTCAGCAGCCGGTCGATCTCCTCCTGGCTCAGCGTCTTCGTCTCGCCGGTCGGGCCGACCGGCGCCTCCCGCACCGCCTGGGCCTCCGCCGCGCCCGGCGGAGCGGCCTGCTGCGTCGCCGCCAGTTCCCACGCGGCGTCGGACCAGTCGGCGGCATCGTCCGGAGCGGCCGTGGAGGGGGGCATGGATGTGGAATGCTGGGCGGGTGTGTCGGTCATCCGGTGCCTCTGGGGATCGCTATTGCGTGAGCAGGCTGCGCAGCAGCACGTCGGTTACGACGTCGCGCCGGCCGGCGGGGTCGGACAGGATCAGGTTGAAGCGGCGCTTGATCTCGCTGCGCAGGCGGTGCAGCCCGGCCGACCCTTCGAGGTCGTCCTGGTCCAGATTGCGCAGGAACTCCTGCAAGCTGTCGGTCAGCTGCGGCATCGCCTGCTCGACCCGCTGGCGGTCGCGGGGGGAGACGGTCAGCGACAGGCCGATCTTCAGGAAGCGGGAGGGGGTGTCGCGGCGCAGATTGACGACCAGTTCCGGCATCTCGGCCACGGCGTCGGCCGGAACGCTCTCCGCCGCCGGCGCCCACAGCCGTTCAACCGCCGGGGTGCCCGCCGCCAGCCAATAGCCGCCGAGCCCCGCCGCCGCCACCGCGCCCAGCATCAGGACGCCGGCCAGCAGCCGGGCGATCGGCAGGGCGATCACCAGGATCCGTCCCGATCCGCGCAGCCGGTTCAGGATCTCATCCCGTCCCGCGGCCGTTCCCGCCATCCCCATCCGTGTAATCATCGCTCCATCCCGCCAGACATTGCCGAAAATTTTAGTCAATCGAGAGGCTAGTAAAGTTTTAGAAGCTTTGTTCTTGGGGATTGCGCCGTTTTTTACTCCGCTTAAAAGTCGCGCCGTTAGCGTGACGGGGTGCGCAGGGCGAAGACTAGGCCCGCCGATTTTCAGAAACTTTAAAGGTGCGGGGAACCGTGGACAGTCTGATCGACACGTTGCGGTCGTTGGGGCGCGGTCGGCTGCTCGTGCTGGCGGGGACCGGGCTCGGCATCGTCCTGGCCGTCGCCGGCATGGCGCTCCTGCTGTCCCAGCCACACATGACCGCCCTTTACAGCGGCCTGGAACCGGCGGAGGCCGGGCGCATCGCCAAGGCGGTGCAGGAGATGGGCGTGCCGGTCAATGCCGGCTTCGACGGCACGACGATCAGCGTGCCGCAGGCCGACGTCTCCCGCGTCCGCATGGCGCTGGCGGAAAAGGGCCTGCCGTCGCGCGGCGGCGTCGGCTACGAGCTGTTCGATACCGACAAGCCGCTGGGCATCACCAGCTTCATGCAGCGCATCAACCGCCTGCGCGCCATGGAGGGGGAACTCGGCCGCACCATCGAGACGCTGTCCGGCGTCGAGGCCGCCCGCGTCCATATCGTTCTGCCCGAGCGCGAGGAGTTCTCGCGCAGCGCGCCCAAGCCGACCGCCTCGGTGGTGGTGCGCATGCGCGGCCGCGCCGCGATGGACCGCAAGCAGGCTTTGTCGATCCGCCATCTGGTGTCCGCCGCCGTACCCAACCTGAAGCCGAGCGCGGTGACGGTGATGGACTCCTCCGGCGAGCTGCTGCTGACCGAGGATGACGGGCCGGGGCTGGCGTCGGCGCGCACCGACGGTCTGCGTGTCGCGGCGGAAACCCGTGTCGCCCGCGCGGTGGAGCAGATGCTGACCGCCCGTCTCGGCGCCGGCAATGTCCGCGTCCAGGTCGCCGCCGAGGTGGAGACCAAGCGCGAGGTGGTGCGCAGCCAGAGCTTCGATCCCAACAGCCAGGTCGTCCGCTCCACCCAGACCGTGCAGGAGCAGGAGCGCAGCCAGGACAGCAACGGCGAGCCGCCGGTCACCGCCGAGCAGAATCTGCCGCAACGCGACGTGCGCGCCCAATCCCAGGGGCCGCAATCCTCCAACGACACCAAGCGGCAGGAGGAGACGGTCAATTACGAGATCTCCAACGTCAGCCGCGAAACGGTGATCGAGCCGGGCGACGTCCGCCGCCTCAGCGTCGCCGTGCTGGTCAACGGCACCTGGAAGACCGCTCCCGACGGCACCCGCCAGTATGAGCCGCGTTCGACCGAGGAGTTGCGGCGCCTGGGTGAGCTGGTCCGTTCCGCCATGGGCTTCAGCGAGGCGCGCGGCGACCGGGTGACGGTCGACAATCTGGAATTCGTCGATCTGGCGCCCGACCTGACGCCGCGCCCGCTGGGCGACGAGATCGCCGAGACGCTGACCCGCAACATCATGACGCTGATCCAGTGGGTGATCCTGCTGGTGCTGTCGGCCCTGGTGATCCTGGTCGGCCTGCGGCCGCTGATCCGCCGCGTCTTCCCGGCCCCCGGGCCGGTGGCGGCGGAGGCGTCCGCCCCGGCGCTGGCCGCCCCGGCCGGCGGGCCGATGCCGCAGCTGACCGGTCCGGCCATCGCGGGCGCCGGTGCCGCCGGTCTGGCGCCGGCCGATGCCGGGGAGGCGGAGGCCGCCGCCTTCGGGGCCGCGCCGATGGCGCCGCAGCTTGGCATCGAGGAGACGATGGACCAGCTGATCGAGTTGCGCACGGTGGAGGGCCGCGTCCGCGCCTCCTCCATCCGCCGGCTGGGCGAGCTGGTCGACCAGTATCCCGACGAGGCCATCGATATCCTGCGCTCCTGGCTCTATGAGGAGGTGGCGTGATGGCCGCCTACCCGCGCTACCGCTTCGACCACAGCTTCGGCGCCCCCGCCGCCGCGGTGGAGCCCGAGGAGGCCGCCGCCGTCGATCCGCTCGACCTGCCGAGCCTGTCCGAACGCGATCATCTCGCCGCGCTGGCGCGGACCCGCGAGGCCGCACTCGCCGAAGGGGCGGCCCAGGGCCGGCGCGAGGGCGAACTCTCCGCCGCCCGCCGGATCGAGGCGGAGCTTTCCGCCACGCTCGCCCTGTTGGCGCAGCGGATGGCGGCACTCGACACCGACCATGCCGCCCTGATGGAGCGGCTGGAGGCCCAGGGCGCGCTTGTGTTGGTGGCGCTGGTGCGCCGCATGGCGCCGCGCCTGCTCGATCAGGCCGCGCGGGCGGAGGTGGAGCGGCTGGCCGCCGACGCGCTGCGCGCCGCCGGGCGGGCCCCTCTCCTGACCTTGCGCCTGCACCCCTCGCTCCGCCGCCCGCTGGAGGAGCGGCTGGCCGGGCAGGGCCTGTTCCAGGGCCGTCTCGACATCCAGGGCGACCCGACGCTGGCCGTCGGTGCGCTGGAGGCGAGCTGGGGCGCCGGCTCCGTCCGCCGCGATCCCGCCGCCTTCGAGGCGATCATCGCCGACCTGACCGACCGCGCCGTCGCCGCCCTGGCGCCGGCGCTGTCCGCCGACCCGACTTAACCGATCCGGAGCGAGAACCCTCATGCCTCCCTTGAACCTCGACATCCTCGACGACGATTCCAAGCAGGCGGAAAAGGCCCCGGACAGGATTGGCGACAAGCCTTACGACGGGCCGATGAACGCCATCTACAACGTGCCGGTCGATGTGCAGGTCGTGCTCGGCCGCACCAGCATGCTGGTGGCGCAGTTGCTGAAGCTCGGCCGTGGCGCCGTGCTGGAGCTGGAGCGCAAGGTTGACGAGCCGGTCGAGGTGCTGGTCAACCATCGGCTGGTCGCCAGGGGCGAGGTGGTGATCGTCGAGGACCAGCGCCTGGGCGTCACCCTGACCGAGATCGTGCGGACGGAGCTGGAGATCGATTGAGGGGAGCGGTCGCCGCTGGAACCCCCACCCCATCCCTCCCCCGCCCGGCGAGGGAGGGATGGGGTGGGGCATTCGAAGCCGACATTCCTAGCCTCCCCGAAAGCCCCCCGCATGCGCCTGCGCACCCTCGCGATCCTCCTCGCCCTGACCCTTGCCGCCGGCCCCGCTGCGGCGGCGCCGCTCGACCTCAACCTCGGCGCCCTGGGCTCGCTGGCCGACGGGGCGAGCCTGTCCGGGCGCATCGTCCAGGGCATCGTGCTGCTGACGGTGCTGAGCGTGGCGCCGGGCCTGCTGATCATGGTGACCTGCTTCACCCGCATCATCGTCGTGCTGTCGCTGCTGCGCTCGGCGCTGGGGCTCCAGCAGTCGCCGCCGAACATGGTGCTGGTCAGCCTCGCCATGTTCCTGACCTTCCACATCATGGGACCGGTGATCGACAGCGCCTGGCAGGACGGCCTGCGCCCGCTGCTGAACGAGCAGGTGACGCAGGAACAGGGGCTGGAGCGCATGATCGAGCCCTTTCGCGGCTTCATGGCCTCCCATGTCCGCGAGCGCGATCTGGCCGCCTTCGCCGCCTTCACCGCCAAGCCGAAGCCGGCCGGCGAAGAGGCGGCGCAGCCTCCGGAGAAGGACGGGCGGCCGGTGACGGCGGAGAGCGTCGATCTGCGCCTGCTGATGCCGGCCTTCCTGCTGTCGGAGCTGCGCCGCGCCTTCGAGATCGGCTTCCTGCTGTTCCTGCCCTTCCTGGTGATCGACATGGTGGTCGCGGCGATCCTGATGGCGATGGGCATGATGATGCTGCCGCCCGTGATGATCGCGCTGCCCTTCAAGATCATCTTCTTCGTGCTGACCGACGGCTGGTTCCTGATCGCCGGCAGCCTGATCCGCTCCTATGGGGTGTGAGGCGATGGAGGATGCGCCCGCCGCCACCCTGGCCGCCGGTTTGGCCGACAGCCTGCTGGCGCTGGCCCGCCGCCGTGGGGTGGTGGTGGCGGAGGATGGCTCGGTCGCCGGCCTGCTGGCCGCCATCGACACCAACCCGCTGATCCCGCATCCGCTGCTGCTGGTGGCCGGCGCGGTGATGGCGGTGGCCTTCCGCCATGACCGCGCGCTGGGCCTGCCGCCGGCCGATGCCCCGCATGGCGGGGACAATGTCGCCCCGTCCTCCGCCCCCTCCGCCGATTTCTCCTTCTGAAGGTGCCGCCATGGGAACGCCGATCAAGATCCGCGAGAATTACAAGAGCCTGACCGGGGTGGAGAAGAGCGCCGTCATCTTCCTGGCGCTCGGCGAGGAACGCGGTTCGCGGCTGATGGAACGGCTGGACGAGGACGAGATCCGGCTGGTCAGCCGGGCGATGGCGACGCTCGGCAACGTCACCTCCAATCTGGTGGAGACGCTGATGCGCATCTTCACCGAACGCTTCGCCAATGCCGGCTCGGTCGTCGGCTCCTATGACAGCACGGAGCGGATGCTGAACCGTTTCCTGCCGGCCGACCGGGTGACGGAGATCATGGGCGAGATCCGCGGCCCCGCCGGCCGCACCATGTGGGAGAAGATGTCCAACGTGAACGAGGGGGTGCTCGCCAGCTATCTCGCCGGTGAATATCCCCAGACGGCGGCGGTCATCCTGTCCAAGATGCGGCCCGACCATGCGGCCAAGGTGCTGGTTCTGGTGCCCGCCGCCATCCGCATCGAGGTGATCGAGCGCATGATCCAGATCGAATCGGTCCAGCGCGAGGTGCTGCTGGACATCGAATCGATCCTGCACAACGAGTTCATGGCGAATTACGCCCGCACCCACGGCAATGATTCGCTGGAGCGGATGGCCGACATCTTCAATCGCATCGACCGCGAGACCCTGACCGAGATCTTCAGCGATCTCGAAACGGTGATGCCGGAGCCGACCCAGCGCATCAAGCAGCTGATGTTCACCTTCGAGGATCTGATGCGGCTGGACCGCGTGTCGTTGCAGTCGGTGATCCGCCGTTGCGACACCGGCCAGCTCGCCATCGCGCTGAAGGGGGCGGCGGCGGCCCAGCGCGATCATTTCCTGTCGGTGCTGTCGGAGCGGGCCCGCCTGATCCTGCTGGACGAGATCGAGAACATGGGGCCGCTGCGCATGCGCGACGTCAACGATGCCCAGGCGGAGATCGTCCGCGTCGCCAAGGCGATGGCGGAGGACGGCACCATCATCATCCCGCAGTCCGATGACGCCGACAGCGTCGTCTATTGAGCGGGACCGCGCCGAACGGGGACATCCTTTATGGGAACCATCCAAGAATGGCCGGGCGAATGACCGGGCGCGACCTCATCCCCCGGCATGTGCCGCCGCCGGAGCTGCTGGCGGCGCGGTTTTCCGCGACACCCCCGCCCGCCGCGCGGTCGCCGGAAAACACGTCGGAAAGCATGGAGGGGAGCGAGGCGGGGCGACTCGTCCATCGGCTGCTCGACCTTTTGGACTCGCTGTCGCCGGCCGAGGCGGCGCTGGCGCGGGGCTGCCTGCCGCGCTGCGATTCGACCTTCGGCGCCGCGCTCGCCCTGTTCCTGGCGGCGACGGCCGGCGGCTGCCGCGGCTGGCTGGGGCCGGATGCCGGGGCGAGGCTGGCGGATCTGGACGGTGGGCTGCTGCTCGACGAGTGCGACCGGGCGCTGGCCTCGCGCTTCCAGCCGGTCGATGGGCGGCTGTGGCGCCTGTCGCGCGTGCCGCTGCTGGACAGCGACGACGGGCTGCTCTGTGCCGTCGGGATCGAGGATGGCCTGTCCGACAGCGTCACGCTGGTGCTCCAGGCCCGTCCGCCGCGGCTTGGGCCGGTGCAGTTGATGGCGACGTTCGCCGGCCGCCGCCTGGATGTGACTTTGCGTCTGGCGATGGGGCTGCCGTCGTCCGCCCTGGCCGATCTGCATGACAGTTTCCTCGCCGTGCTGGGCGACTGCCGGCTTGACGGCGCGCTGACCGTCGGTCCGCTGGCCGACGCCTGGCTCGGGCTGGACCAGCCCCTCTCCTCCGATCTGGCGCTGTAGCGGCAGGCCTCGGCCCCCACCCTCAACTGTTTGAAATCGGCCAGACCGGAGTCGGCTGTCCTGGCGGCGGTGGTGGCGGCGGCGGTGGTGGCGGCAGCGAGCGCAGCGATGCGCCGGCCGCCTCGCGCAGCGGGGCGAAGCCGGTCTCAGGAAAACGGCGGATCAGCGTCTGGTAGGACGCCCGCGCCACTTCCGTGCAGTTCAAAATGCGGAACTGGTCGCCCTGGCGCAGCAGGGCCGCGGCCTCGTCGGTCTTCACATGGCCGGTGATGGTGGACGCCACGGCATACCACCGGTCATAGGCCGTCCACATGCCGCGCACCGCCGCACCATCGCACCGGCCGGCGGTCAGCGCATTTTCAAGAGCTTGGCGGTAATCGCCGTCGGGCGCTTGTGACATTTGCGCGCAGCCTTGCAGGACGAGCAGGCAAGCAGCGATTGCGGCCGTTGCAAGGACGGGCGCCTTCGTTCCGGACATGGAACCTCCTGAAACGCTCATGCCCGGCGACCCTAGGCCATCAAGGTTAAACCAGCGTTCATGTTTGTAAGCGCAGGCTTTCACCATTTTCACTGCCGTTAACCATAGATGGCAAACGAATTAATGGTAGTCCGGAGCGATCACTCAAGAATCGCTGCGATATTCTAAGTAAAACCCCACATGAATAAAAATTTATCCAGTCTTTAGTCGAACGAAACCATTAAAACCACGTAAAACGGCATGTCTGGCTATGTCTATCCGGGTAGCCCAATCTGTTGACATGCCACCTTTCGATAGGTTCTTTTGAGGCTGTGATAAGCATGAGACATGAGCGCAATTGCGTAAAAAACGATGCTTTATCTAAGCTTGCTCGATAATGGAGAATCCAATGCAGGCCCTGCTGATTGAGCCAGCCGACCTGATCGCCGAAGCCATCGGCAAGCAACTGGCCCTGAGTAAGGTTAACCATGATCGCCTTGACCTGAATGGTCTGCGCGATCTGGTGGGCGGTCATGGCGCGGTCGACCTCCCCCATGACGCGATCATCATCGGCGATGTCGGCGATACCGAAGCCTGCGTCGCCATGCTCCGCGCCCGCAACGTGACCGCCGCGATCATCTGCCTGATCGAACGCCGCTGCGCCAACACCACCGCCGGCATCCTGCGGGCGGGGGCGGACGACGTGCTGGTCAAGCCGATCGTCAGCACCGAAATCCGCGCCCGGCTGGAAGCGATCCGCCGCCGCTCCTACGGGCTGACCAGCAACGCGGTGACGGTCGGCCGCCTCACCGTCTTCCTCGACGGCCGCGATCCGGAGGTCGATGGCGAACGCCTGCGCCTCAGCCAGCGGGAACATGCGATCCTGTCGGTCCTGGCCCTCAACCACCGCCGCGTGGTGTCGAAGGAGCATATCTACGAGGAGGTCTACGGCCTGTCCGGCTCCGATCCGCTCGACAAGGTGATCGACGTCTATATCTGCAAGCTGCGCAAGAAGATCGACACGGCGACCGGCGGCGGCCGCTACATCGAGACCGTCTATGGCCGCGGCTACAAGTTCGAGGCGCCTCCCGATCACATCGCCGCCGACCGCGCCCAGCTGATGCTGGACCGCTGGTCCGCCGTCGGCGGGCTGGCGGCCGGCCGTGTCCCTTTCATCCCGCCGGTGGTGCCGAGCGCCGCCGCCCGTGCCACCGTCCGCGCCGTCGGCCGGTAAAGGCCGGGGAATGTTGAAAGCCGACCGCTGATCCCGTCCGCCCACCCCGTTTTTTCCGTCCCTCCCGAACGCCCGCGATTTTTTACCCCGGCTTAAACCGGCTCCGTCATCTTCGAATTTGCCGCTCGCGCCCCCGCAAACTCAGATCGGGAAGGCCGGCGCGAAGGGCCCCGGCGTCAGAAAGGCGCCATGCATCTCACGAATGGAGATACCCATGGCCTCGATTCTGACCAACGCCTCGGCGATGACCGCGTTGCAGACCCTGCGTCACGTCACCGGTGACCTGGCGACCACGCAGGACCGCATCTCGACCGGCCTGAAGGTCAACAACGCCAAGGACAACGCCGCCTACTGGTCGATCGCCACCACCATGAAGGCCGACGTCGCCGGCTTCAAGGCGGTCAAGGAGTCGCTGGAACTCGGCTCCGGCACCACCAACACCGCATCGGTGGCCGCCAAGAACATCGTCGAGAACCTGCAGACGCTGAAGGCCCGCGTCATCGCCGGCCAGACCAACGGCGTCGACAAGTCGCTGATCCAGAACGACGTCGACCAGCTGGTGAAGCTGATCAAGGGTGCCGCCGCCGACGCGTCCTTCAACGGCGACAACCTGCTGCGCGTCACCTATTCCAACGACGGCACGGCCAAGGACCAGAACGTCTCGATCCTGGCCTCGCTCAGCCGCGGCAACGGCACGGTCGATCCCAGCTACATCGATTTCCAGCGCCAGGACCTGCGCGTCGAATCGATCGTCGGCAAGGCCACCATCGAGCAGCAGATCAATTCGACGAACGCCAAGAAGGCGTCGGTCGACATCAAGTTCGGCGCCCCTGGCGACACCTTCATCAACGGCCAGAATCTCGGCCTCGGCGCCCTGTCGCTGACGGTCACCAAGGAGGACGGCACCAAGGTCGACGTGTCGGTCGATCTGTCGGCGCAGAAGTACGACACCAACCTCGCCACCACCCAGGGCAACATCGCCACGGCGGTCAACACCGCCCTGACCGCCGCCGGCGGCGACTTCCAGGTCGCCTTCACCGGCGACACGCTTTCCTTCACCGACCAGGACAAGAACGCCGACGGCAACTTCACCGCCCAGGTGTCCGGCCTGTGGGTCGGCTCGAAGGAAAGCGACGCGTTCGGCGGCCTCGCCGACCTGACCCAGGTCGATGTCGTCAACAACTCGAAGAAGTCGCTCGAGGTCATCAACAAGCTGCTCGACACCGCCATCGGCAAGGCGTCGGTCATCGGCTCGATCGAGAACCGCGTGTCGGTGCAGAACGACTTCGTCTCCAAGCTGACCGACTCGATGAACAAGGGCATCGGCGCGCTGGTCGACGCCGACATGAACGAGGAATCGAGCCGTTTGCAGGCCCTCCAGGTCCAGCAGCAGCTCGCCACCCAGGCCCTGTCGATCGCCAACCAGGGTCCGCAGAACATCCTGTCGCTGTTCCGCTAAGCCGCCCGCGCGGGCGGCGTCATCGTCCGGGGCGGTGCCAGCCCCTCCCGGACGGTGGCGCCGCCCCGTCGGCCATGCCCGCTCCGGTCACGCCCGTTCGCGCCGGCCGGAGCGGGCATCGCCGACGGATCGCCGGCCCGGCGCCGGCCCATCCTCCGTCTTCAAGACCCATCGCAGGGGTGCGCCCATGAGCATCGCCGCCTATCACCAGACCATTGCCGAGTGCGACGATCCGCGAAAGATCGAATACCGGGTGTTCCTGCGCATCACCCTGGCGCTGGAGCAGAACCGCGACGCCGACTGGCGCTCCGCCGCGCTGAAGGACGCGCTGTGGCGGAACCTGGAGCTGTGGAACGCCCTGCGCGCCGACCTGCTGGAGGACGGCAACGCCCTGCCGGAGGCGTTGCGCGCCGGCCTGGTCTCGCTGTCCTTCGCGGTGAACCGCAACACCCAGCGGGTGCTGCGCGGCGAGGGCGGCATCGACCTGCTGCTGCACATCAACCGGTCGGTGATGCAGGGGCTTCAAGGCCCGGCCGCACCGGCGGCGCGCGAGCTGGTGACGGAGGAGCTGTCCTATGGCACTTAAGCTGCGCCTGAAGCCGTGCGAGCGGGTGGTGATCAACGGCTGCGTCGTCCAGAACGAGAACCGCCGCTACACCCTGACGATCTCCAATTTCGCCCAGATCATCCGTGGCAGCGACATCCTCCAGGAGGAGGACGCGGTCACCCCGGTGCGCCGCGCCTATTTCCTGATCCAGAGCATGCTGCTCGACCCGGCCGTCGCCGCCGGCGGCGGCGGCACGGTCGCGGAGATGATGGCCCAGCTCTACACCACCTTCAACCGGCCCGACATCCAGGACCGCATCGCCCGCGCCATGGGCCATATCGGCGAACGCGACTATTACAAGGCGCTGTCCGCCCTGCGTCCGGTGATGGAGTATGAGGGCACGCTGCTGTCGGCGGTGTCCCCGGCTCCTGCGGCGGCTGCGGCCCGCTCCAGCGACGGCATCGGCCACCACGCGGGAGGGTGACGCCATGCCCACTCCCGTCACCGGCGTGACCGGTCCGACCGGCGAGCGCTCCACCGCCAGCGCCGACATCATCGCCGAGGCGCGCCAGCGTCAGGCCGACCGTCTTCGCGCCGCCCAGGCCGAAACCACCAAACCGACGGAGGTGGTGGAGCGGACCGCCAAGACCGACGCCGCCGAGACGGAGGCGAAGCACGCCTCCCAGCCCTACCGCGTCAATCTCGCCCCAGGCAGCTGCCGGCTCTACACCGAGGTGCTCGACACCGCGACGGGCGAGGTCATCATGCGCATCCCCGCCGGTTATGGCGCCGAAACCGACGCCGTGGACGAGAACCCCGCCATCCCGCCCGAGGGCAAGGGGACGGACGGGACAGGCGGTGTGGTGAAGGGCGGTGAGGTGAAGGCATGACGACGCTCGTCGATCTGCGGGTCGCCAACAAGAATCATGACCGCTATGACCAGGCGGTGCGCAGCCGGCCGGCGGTGCAGCGCGCCATCTCCTACTTCCAGGACAATATCGGTAAGATCACCAGCACCGAGGATTTCATGAAGGACGACAAGCTCTACCGCTTCGTCCTCGACGCCTTCGACCTCGGCAGCCAGGCCAGGTCGCGCGGCCTGATCCGCAAGGTGCTGGAGGAGGGGGTGGGCGACAAATCCTCCACCGCCAACCGGATGAGCGACAGCAAGTTCCGGGAAATGGCCACCATCCTGGGCTTTGCCGAGAACCAGGGCGACAATCTGAAGAAGCCGGCGGTCGTCCAGGCCATCATCGACCGCTACGTCGCGGTGACGCTGGAGGTCGAATCGGAGGACAGGAACCCGGCGGTGCGCCTCGGCCTTTATTTCCAGAGGCGGTCGGCCAACATCTCCAACTGGTATCAGGTGATGGCCGACAACGCCCTGCGCAAGGTGGTCTACACCGCGCTGGGGCTGCCGGAGCAGACGGCGCTTCTGGATGTCGACAAGCAGAAGGCCCTGTTGGAAAAGCGGATGGACATCGCCGACCTGAAGAAGCCGGACAAGGTCGCCAAGCTGCTCGACCGCTTCGCCGCGATGTACGACATGCGGAATGGCGATGCCGCCGCGGCCGCGGCCATCCCGTCGATCGGCCCGGTCTCCCGCCGTGGGCGGGCGTCGATCATCTCCATCGATCCATCCATCACCATGACGCTGATGCGATTCCCGCGCTTCTGATCGGCCGCGGGGCTCGGCCTAGCGGGAGGAGTGCCGCCGTGCAGCCCCCAGCCGGCACCCCGCCGGATTCCCCCCCTCCACAGGACCGCAGGCCGCGCGACCGCATCCGGCCGCCGGCCACCACCGGCGCCGCCGCGGTCCACCTCGCCCGTCTCCTGCCGATGGAGGAGGAGGATGGGCGCGACGCGCTGCATATCCTGCCCCTGTCGATCCTGCCGCTGGAAACGCCGGGACTGCGCCGCGCCCGGCTGATCAAGAATGTCCGGCTGCAAACGGTGGCGGAGCTGTTCAACGACGCCCAGACCGGCAGCGGCCAGATCGGCCTCAACCAGCTGCCGAAATGCTTTTCCGCCGATGGGCCGGGCTTCCGCCGCGACCTGCGCAAGATCTTGCGGATCGGCGAGGCCGCCAGCTTCGACGTCTACAGCCTGCGGCTGGAGCTGCGCCGCCTGAACATCGATGTCGAGGAGGCGGGCGCCCTGCGCCTGTCGGCGGCCAAGCGGGCGGAGCTGACCAGCTACATGCGCGTCTTCACCCGCCCTCTGGTCGAGCATGTCTATGGCGGGCAGGGGGCGGACATCGCCAGCATGGACGATCTGGTGCGCCTGTTCGCCCAGCCCGACGTGGAGGAGGCGCGGCGCCGGCTGCAACTGACCGCCGACCGGCTCGACATTCCCTTGCAGGAGATCCCGGCCTTCCTGGAGGAATATGCCGACATCTTCCTGTCCCTGGCCTATTTCAAGCGCTGCCTGGACGACATCGTGCCGGACGTGCAGGGCTTCCTCGGCTGGATGGCGGAGCTGTTCCAGGTCAGCGAGGTGCGCCGTGACGCCCGCCAGCGCCGCATGCTGGACGAGATCGGCCATGACCTGACCGACATCGCCACCTCGATCACCGGCCGCTTCGAGAGCTTCGACAACCGTTCCCGCGATTTCTGGCGCGACATCAACCCGGAGAGCTTCCGCAGCATCCGCGACCTGATCGTCACCCATCACCTGACCATCGGCGGGGTGCTGTGCGGTCTGGCGGTGAAGATGAATCTGTGGAAGCACCGCTTCGCCCGCGGCGGCGGCCCGGTGCGCCGGCTGGAATTCATCCGTTCGGAGATCCTGCCCGGCCTCGCCCACATCAAGACCATCGAGCAGGCGTCCCGCAACAATATGGGTCTGTGAGGAGCAGCTTGAGAGCGTGCCGGGCAACTCAGGCGAAGCGCCTCGCCCCGGCGACGCACAGCACGACGATGCCGGCGGCGGCCACCATCGTCCAGGCCACCGGCTCGTTCAGCAGCAGCCCGGCCAGCGCCAGTCCGAAGAAGGGTTGCAGCAGTTGCAATTGTCCGACCCCGGCGATGCCGCCCAGGGCCAGCCCGCGATACCAGAAGATGAAGCCGACCAGCATGCTGAAGACCGACACATAGGCCAGCCCCATCCAGGCCGTTCCGTCGATGCCGCTCCAGTCGGCGGGCATCGTCATCAGCGCTACCCCGGCCATTGGCGGCAGCGCCAGCAGCAGGGCCCAGGAGATCACCTGCCAGCCGCCGAGCCGGCGCGACAATGCCGCCCCCTCGGCATAGCCGAGGCCGCAGAGCAGGATCGCCGCCAGCATCAGCAGGTCGCCGGCCAGAGTCCCGCCGCCGCCGTTCAACAGCGCGAAACCGCCGATGCAGGCCGCCCCCAGACCGGAGAACAGCCAGAAGGCAGGCTTCGGCCTTTCACCGCCGCGCAGCACCGCGAAGATCGCGGTGGACAGCGGCAGCAGTCCGATGAAGACCATGGAATGCGCCGAGGTGACATGACGCAGCGCCAGCGCCGTCAGCAGCGGAAAGCCGACCACCACCCCCAGCGCCACGATGGCGAGCGGGCGGAGATCGGCGCGCGCCGGCCTGCTTTGGCGCAGGGCCCACAGAAGGGCCGCGCCGAGCAGGGCGGCGATCAGGGCGCGGGCCGAGGTCAGGAACAGCGGGGCGAATCCGCCGACGGCGACCCGCGTCGCCGGCAGCGACCCGCTGAAGATGATCACGCCGAGCAGTCCGCTTCCAAAGCCCCGTCCCATTCCCGTCTTCCCGTTCCTGTCTGTTTTACCGTCCGCTGGTGCCGCGATCCTAAGGAACGTCGGCCGCGGCCGACAGGGACAGTCCAATACAATCCGGCCAAACTGTATGGTAACGATGACCAATACGGATTGGGGGCAGGGCATGGAGACCGGCGGGAGGGATGGCGGGGCGACGCGCACCGGTGCGGTGATGGCGGCCATCCGGGCGAAGATGGCGGCCGGCGCCCTGGCCCCCGGCGACCGCCTGCCGTCGATCCGCCGCCTGGCTGGAACCATGGGGGTGTCGCCATCCACGGTGGTGGAGGCCTATGACCGCCTTGCCGCCGAGGGGCTGATCCGGGCCCGGCGGGGATCGGGCTTCTACGCGGTCGGCGGCGGCCTGCCGGCTGCGGCACTGGTTCCGGCCGGGCCGCAGCGCGACCGGGCGATCGACCCCTTCTGGGTGTCGCGCCAGTCGCTCGACGCCGCCGCGTCCGTTTTGAAGCCGGGCTGCGGCTGGCTGCCGGAGGATTGGATGCCGGTTCCGGCCCTGCGCCGTGGCTTGCGGTCGCTGGCCCGCGCCGCCGATGCCCTGCTCGTCGATTATGGCGGTACCCGTGGCTCGCCTGCATTGTGCCGCCTGCTGCTCGGCCGCTTCGCCGAGGAGGGGATCGAGGCGTCGCCCGATCACCTGCTGCTGACCGGATCGGGAACGCAGTCGGCCGATCTGGTCTGCCGCCTGCTGCTGCGGCCGGGCGACACCGTGCTGATCGACGATCCCTGCTATTTCAATTTCCAGGCCCTGCTGCGGGTCCATCGGGTGCGGGTCGTCGGCGTGCCCTACACGCCGTCCGGTCCCGATCCGGCGGCCTTCGCCGCGGTGCTGGCGGCGGAGCGGCCACGCCTCTACCTGACCAATTCCGCCCTGCACAACCCGACCGGGGCCAGCCTGTCGCCGCAGACCGCGCACCGGGTCCTCAGCCTCGCGGCGGCCCATGACCTGATCATCGTCGAGGATGATATCTTCGCCGATTTCGAACCGGAGCCGTCGCCGTGCCTAGCCGTGCTCGACGGCTTTGACCGGGTGGTCCGCATCGGCAGCTTTTCCAAGACGCTGTCCGCCTCGGTCCGCTGCGGCTACATCGCGGCAAGGGCCGACTGGATCGAGGCGTTGCTTGATCTCCAGGTCGCCATCGGCTTCGGCGGGCCCAGTCCGCTGGCGGCCGAACTGATTGCCGGCGTGCTGGCGGAAGGGGCCTATCGCCGGCATATGGCCGGACTGCGCCACCGTCTGGAGCGGGCACGGCGGGAGACGGCGAACCGTCTGGCGCCGCTCGGGATCCAGCCCTGGCTGATGCCGCGGGGCGGCTTCTATCTCTGGTGCCGCCTGCCGGACGGGGTGGATTCCGCCGACCTCGCCCGTGCCGCCGTGGCGGAGGACATCGTGCTGGCGCCCGGCAACGTGTTCAGCCTGTCCCGCAGCGCCGGGAACTTCCTGCGCTTCAACGTGACGCAATCGGGCGATCCGCGTGTCATCGACCTGCTGCGCCGGTCGCTCCCGACCACGGCATAAGGTGGTTTCGGGTGCGTGCCGCCTCATCCCGCCTTGCGCACCGTCCCCGCGGCGCCGGCCTTGGCCGTCGCCTCCAGGCTGTAGAGCTTCGCCAGCAGCTGCGGCGCCGGCTGTTCGCCCGCCGTCGCGGTGACGGGTGCCGCCGCCGCCCTCTCCGCCACCGGAGCGGCCTTGCGGCGCAGCGCCTCCGCCAGCGCCTGGGGGGAGGGCGGGGACGGATCGGCGCCGTCTCCGCCGCCGGCCATCCAGGGCAGCGCTGGCGTTGCCGAGCCGTCCGCCATCGCCGTTCCTTTGGCGTCGTCGCCCTCCTCCAGCAGGCTGCCGATATGGCCCAGCACGGTGTCGCCGGTGATCTCCTCGAAGGCGACCATGGCGGCGCTGCCGATCAGGCCGGGCAGGCCGCCGAACAGGAAACCGCCGGCCAGCCGGGCGGGAATCGAGATGGTCTCCCCCGTCGCCTCGCGATAGACCGATCCGACCACCGGCAATTGCTGGAGCGGGTTGACCACGTCGATCAGGTCGTCGAAGCCGACGCTCATCCTGTCAGCCAGCGTTTCCTCCGGCTCGGCGGGCGGTTTGCGCTGGGTGGTCGGCGGGGTGACGGCCTGGGCGGCCAGCCGTTTGTCGATGGCTGGGGAATTGACGCTCATGCAGGATCTCCGATGGCGGCGAGCAGCGACTCCAGCCGCGTGAAGCTGTCGGCGGAGGGGGAGGGATCGTCCTTGCCCTGGCGCAGGAACTCCTCCAACCGCGGGTGCAGGTCGATGGCGGCGTCGGTCTCCGGATCGGTGCCGCGCTTGTAGGCGCCGAGCCGGATCATCTCCTTCATGCCGTCATAGGTGGCGGCCAGCGCGCGGGTGCGGCCGACGATGCGGTTCTCTTCCACCCCATGGCAGCCGGGCAGGCTGCGCGACACGCTGCGCAGCAGGTTGACGGCGGGATAGCGCCCCTGCTCGGCGATCCCGCGGTCGAGCACCAGATGCCCGTCGAGGATGCCGCGCACCGCGTCGGCGATCGGTTCGTCATGGTCGTCGCCATCGACCAGGACGGTGAAGATGGCGGTGATGTCACCCTCTCCAACACCTTCCGGACCAGGTCCGGCGCGCTCCAGCAGGCGGGGCAGCTCGGCGAAGACGCTGGGCGGATAGCTCTTGGCGGTCGGCGGCTCGCCGGCGGCCAGCCCGATCTCGCGCTGGGCCATGGCGAAGCGGGTGACGCTGTCCATCAGGCAGAGGACATGTTTACCCTGATCGCGCATCTCCTCGGCCACCGTCATGGTGAGGAGCGCCGCCTGCCGGCGCATCAGCGGCGGCTCGTCCGAGGTGGCGACGATGACGACGGAGCGCGCCAACCCCTCCGGTCCCAGATCGTCCTGGATGAATTCGCGCACTTCGCGCCCGCGCTCGCCGATCAGGCCGATGACGATGGTGTCGGCCTCGGCATGGCGGGCGACCATCGCCAGCAGGGTCGATTTGCCGACCCCCGACCCGGCGAAGACGCCCAGCCGCTGGCCGCGGCAGAGCGGTACGAAACCGTCGATCACCCGGATGCCGCTGTCGATCCGCCGGCCCACCCGGCGCCGGGCGCAGGCGGCCGGCGGCGGCTGGCGCAAGGCCCGTGGATGCTCGCCATTCGCCAACGGACCCTTGCCGTCGATCGGCTCGCCCAGCGCGTTCACCACCCGGCCGAGCCAGCCCTGACCGGGCCTGAGCGTGAAGGCGCTGTCGTCGGTGACGGCGGCGCAGCCCTCCGCCACGCCGTCGAGACTGTCGAAGGCCATCAGCAGCGAGCGGCCGTTGCGGAAGCCGATGGTCTCGCACAGCACGCGGCCGCCGCGCAGCGTCTCCGCATGGCATTTGTCGCCGACCGACAGCACGCGTTGCAGCCCGTCCACCTCCAGCGTCATGCCGGCGGCGGAGCGGACTTCCCCGCGCCACTGGCGCGTCGGCAGCCGGTCGAGTTCGGCCGCCAGTGTGGCGAGTGCCGGCATCGGCGTCGTCTCCCTCATGCCCATCGATGAAGACAGCCTAGAGCAGGGAATTTAAATCCGGTTTTAAACGGCCCGCCTCATCGTCCCGTCCTGTGTCCTGCGGGAATTTGGTGGAACGAGGCCGCAATGGATTTGAGCAAAATCGGGTTCTTTCAGCTTGCCGGAACGCGCCTGGACTATCTGGCGCAGCGGCAGAAGCTGATCGCCGAGAATGTCGTGAACGCCAACACGCCCGACTACCAGGCGCGCGACCTGAAATCCTTCGACAGCCTGATGGACGGCATCCGCCCGGTGGAGGCCGCCCGCACCTCCGGCCTGCATCTGGCGAGCAGCCGCTCGACCGCCGGTTTCCGCGAGGAGGGCAAGGCCGCCCTGTGGGAATCGACGCCGTCGGGCAACGCGGTGTCGCTGGAGCAGGAGATGATCAAGGGCGGCGAGACCCGCGACGCCTTCGCGCTGACCACCAGCCTGTTCCAGCGCAATGTGCAGATGCTGCGCATGGCCTGGAAGAATGGTTAAGGACGGAGACCAGCCATGATGAACGATGTCCTCGGCGCCACGCTGAAGATCGCCGGAGCCGGGCTTCAGGCGCAATCGACCCGCCTGCGGGTGGTGGCGGAAAACCTCGCCAATGCCGACAGCACCGCCACCGCCAAGGGTGGCGACCCCTACCGCCGCAAGACGGTGTCCTTCGACAGCGTGATGGACCGCGGCGTCGGGGCGGAGCTGGTGCGGGTCAAGCAGATCGGCCGCGACCGCAGCGACTTCCAGCTGGCCTACGACCCCTCCCACCCGGCGGCCGATGACAAGGGCTATGTCAAGAAGCCGAACGTCCAGCCACTGGTCGAGATGATGGACATGCGCGAGGCCGGCCGCGCCTTCGAGGCCAGCATGAACGTCATCGAACAATCCCGCGCGATGATGACCCGCGTCGTCGACCTGCTGCGCAGCTGAGGAGCCGTTCCATGATCGAGATGTCCGTCGGCCGCGTCGCCGCCGCCTATGCCGCCAACCGCAGCCCCATCGCCAGCGGCGTCGCCGAGGCCCAGGCGGCGACCTCGCCGCTCTCCGCCGCCGGGCGGACCGACGCGGTGGCGGCCGGCGCTGAGAGCGACTTCGGCGGCTTCCTCGACAAGTCGATCTCCCAGGCGGTCGATACGCTGAAGGAGAGCGAACGCGTGTCGCTCGCCGCCGTGTCGGGCAAGGCCAGCGCCCAGGATGTGGTGCGCTCCGTCCTCGCCGCCGAGATGACGGTGCAGAGCGTCGTCGCCATCCGCGACAAGATGGTCCAGGCCTATCAGGAAATCATGCGCATCGCGGTGTGAGCGGGTGCGCATAAGGGCTTAAGGAGGAACCCCGCTCCATGAACCAGGCCGATGTGCTGGAAGTGCTGCGCGGCGGCATCTGGACGACGCTGCTGGTCGCCGCCCCGCCGCTGATCGTCGCGGTGGTGGTGGGTGTCGGCATCTCGCTGGTGCAGGCGCTGACCCAGGTGCAGGAGATGACGCTGACCTTCGTGCCGAAGATCGTCGCGATCCTGGTGGTGACGGTGCTGGCGCTGCCCTTCATGTATGGCGCGCTCGCCACCTACGCCGACCGTCTCAGCGACCTGATCGTCGCCATCGACTGACGCGCTCCCTTGGCGATCCGGCCCCCCCTGTCGCGAACGCTCCCTCTTCTCGTTGGGCTGCTCGCGGGTCCGGCCGGCGCCATGGCGGCCGGAGGTTCCCAGATCGGCGTCTGGAGCACGGCGCTCTACGCCGCCCCCAAGGCCCCGCCCCAGCCCGCGCGCAAGGCGTTGCCGGCGGAAGCGCAATGCATCGCCGCCATCCTCGACGCGGAGAAGGCGGCCGGCATCTCCGACCATCTGCTGCTGGCGATGGGCTTCACCGAATCCGGGCGGCGGACGGAGGACCGGCTGTTCACCGCCTGGCCCTGGACGGTCAACACCGAAGGGCAATCCCATTATTTCCCGACGCGCGACGACGCCATCGCCTTCGTGCGCGAGACCCAGGCGCGCGGCGTCCAGTCCATCGACGTCGGCTGTCTCCAGGTCAATCTGCGCTGGCACCCCGACGCCTTTCCCGACCTCGCCACCGCCTTCGATCCGGTCGCCAACGCCCGCTATGCCGCGTCCTTCCTGTCGGTCCTGCGGCGCGACCATGGATCGCTGGAGACCGCCATCGCCCGCTACCACTCCGCCCAGTCCGAGCGCGGCGAGGCCTATCGCCAGCGGGTGGTCGGCAACCTGCGCTGGGTCGCCGGCGCGCTCGGCTATCTGGAGACGCTGGCGGCGGGGCCGGGCAACGCCGCTCCGGTATGGAGTGCGGCGGAACGCGGGCGGCTGAGCTTCCTGTCCGGCCTGTTCGCCGACGGTCCGGCCCGGCCGCTGCTGCCGGTGGGGCAGAACTGATACGCGGTCAGAAAAGTTCTGACCGCTCCGCTCAAACAGTCGGGGGCCCGGCCCCGTGATGGTGGGCGCGGTGCTGGGCGAGGCTCACGTCGAAATGCGGGGCGCCGCCGCCGGCGACCTCGATGAAACGCCCCCGCACCCGGAACACTGTTTCGATCAGACCGCTGGCGGCGAGCGCCGCGGGCGGACCGTCGAACATCAGCGTCCCCTGCCGCAGCAGGGAAATCGCGTCGCACACCGCCATCGCCTGATTGATGTCGTGGATCGCCATGACGATGGCGACGCCGCGCTCCCGGCTCAGCCGGTGGACGAGGTCGAGCACCTCGACCTGATGGCCGATGTCGAGGAAGGAGGTCGGCTCGTCCAGCAGCAGGACCCGGGCCTGCTGGGCCAGCGCCGCCGCGATCCAGGCGCGCTGGCGCTCGCCGCCCGACAGCTCGCGCAGGCCGCGATCCGCCAGCGCGGTCAGGCCGGTGCTGCCCAGCGCCCAGCCGATCGCCTCCTCATCCTCGGGGGCGTAGCGGCGGAACAGCCCGACATGGGCGAAGCGGCCCTGGCGGACCAGTTGCCCGACGGTCATGTCCTCCGGTGCGGCGGGCTGCTGCGGCAGATAGGCCAGCCTCCGGGCCAGCGCGCGGCGGGGCAGGGCGTGGATGGGTCGTCCATCGATCTCCACCCGCCCGGCGGTCGGGCGGATCAGTCCGGCGATGCTTTGCAGCGCCGTGCTTTTGCCCGAGCCGTTCGGTCCGATCAGGCCGCGGATCTCGCCGGGCCGCAGCGACAGGCGGAAATCCGTCAGCGCCCGGCGGTTGCCATAGACGACGGACAGGTCGGAACAGAGAACCGGCATGGCACCCTCAGGGAGTTTTCCGAAGCAGGACGATCAGGACGGGAACGCCCAGCAGGGCGGTGACCACGCCGATGGGAATCTCGTCGGGACCACCGACCAGCCGTCCGGCCAGATCCCCGGCGGTGACCACCACCGCCCCCAGCAGGATCGTCACCGGCAGTAGAAGCCGCTGCCGCCGCCCCACCATATGGCGGGCCAGATGCGGCGTCAGCAACCCGACGAAGGCGATCGGCCCGACCGCCCCCACCGCGCTGGCGGCAAGGCCGCAGGCCAGGCAAAGAACCAGCGTGAAGTGCCGACGGTAGGACAGACCGAAGGATTGGGCGACGGCGGCGTCGAGGCTCAACAGGTCGAGCGGGCGCAGGATCGCCGGCAGCAACGCCAGCCCGGCCAGCGTGAAGGGGGTGAGGAAGGCGGCATGCTCCCAACTGCGGGCATAGAGGCTGCCCGCCAGCCATTCCAGCAGGATTTCGATCCGGGTGGAGCCCCAGCCGGCGATGATGCCCATCGCCAGCGCGTGCAGCAGCGCGCCGATGGCGACCCCGCACAGGGTGATGCGCATCGGGCCGAGATCATGGCGCAGCGCCAGAAGATGGACCAGCGCCGCGGCCCCCAGCCCGCCCAGCATGCCGACCGCCGGCAGCCAGGCGACCGGCAGTTCCGGCAGGGTGTTGCCGCCCGGCGCATGGCTGTAGACGCTGGCCAGCAGGAAGACCGCCACCGCCAGGGTGGCCCCCTGCGAAATGCCCAGGATCGACGGATCGGCCAGCGGATTGCGGGTGATCCGTTGCAGCAGCAGGCCGGCGACGGCGAAATTGATTCCGGCAAGGACGCCGGTGGCGACGCGCGGCAGGCGGAAATCGAGCAGGATGGAGCGCGCCATGGCGCTGCCCCCGCCACTCAGCGTGGCGAGGCTGTCGGACAGCGGAATGTCGGCGACGCCCAGCAGGACCGCCAGCGGCAGCGACAGGGCGACCGCCAGCAGGCAGCCGCCCATGACCAGCCACCCAGAGCCGGCGCGGGCGGAGGGGGAGCGGTGGAGCGCGGTCGTGGTGCCGTCCATTCTCAGACCCCGGTCCCGGAGGAGAAGCGGTGGCGGCGGACCAGATGGAGGAAGACCGGTCCGCCGATCAGCGCCGCGACGATGCTGACCGGGATTTCCCGCGGCAGGACGATGGTGCGCGCCACCAGATCGGCGGCCACCACCATGGTGCCGCCCAGGGCGGCGGTCAGCCCGATCAGCCAGCCGGGACCGGGGGGCTTCAGCAGCCGGGCGATGTGGGGTGCCGCCAGTCCGACGAAGGCGACATGCCCGGCGACCGGGGCGACCCCGGCGACCGGCAGAACCGCCAGCAGCAGCAGGACCGGCTTCCACAGGGCGAGGTTCAGGCCCATCCCGGCGGCGGCCTGCTCGCTGAGCGTGAACAGGGCGACGACGCGCAGGCAGGCGAGCGCGCCGACAAGCCCAATGGCGACCCAGGGCGTCATCGCCAGCAACTGCGGCCAGGATCCGCCTTGGAAACCGCCGGACAGCCAGAAGAACAGCGAGGTCGATTGCGGGCCGCTGAGCAGGATCAGATAGGTGGTGACGGCACCCAGGAACAGCGCCACGCTGATGCCGCCCAGCGCCAGGCGCATCGGGCCGCCACCCCCGCCGCCGCCCCGCGCGATCCAGGCGGTCGCTGCGGCGGCGGAAAGCCCGCCCACCAGCCCGACCAGCGGGTAATAGGCCGAGGAGAAGCCGGGCAGCAGCACGAAGCACAGCAGGATGGCGGTCACAGCACCCGAGGTGACACCGGTCAGCCCCGGCCCGGCCAGCGGATTGCGCGTCAGGATTTGCAGCAGCAGGCCGGACACCGCCAGCCCGACCCCGCCGACGAAGGCGCACAGGCTGCGCGGCAGCCGCAGGGTCCACACCAGGATGGAGTCGATGGCGTCGTTCGGGTGGAGCAGGACCGGCAGCAGCGCGTCGGGCCGCAGGGGCCGGCTGCCAAGCAGCAACCCCCAGACGCCGAGCAGCGCCGACGTCAGCAGCAGGAAGGCCGTCAGCATGGCGGGCGACGACAGGACGGACGGCGGGCGGCTCGCCATCGCGCTTACTTCTGGACGGCGGCGGGGATCAGCGTCGCCGCCTCCGCCTTGACGTCGATGGCCGGGAAGCGGTCGGGATAGAGGAAATGGGCGGCCTCGCGCAGAACCAGCTCGCGGGCGATCGGGCCGTTCGGCTCCACCCACTCGTCGCCGACATAATGGACCCGGCCATTCTTCACCGCCGACAGGCGGTTCCAGATCGGGTTGGACTGGTGCGGGCGTTCCGGGCCGGAATCATACACGAAGATCACCTCCGGATCCTTTTCCAGCATGGCCTCCAGGCTCATCTCCAGCCCGAAGCGGCCGCCCTGGACCATCGGGCCGGCGATGTTCTCGCCGCCGAGCTTGGTGACGATCCAGGCGGCCATGTTCTCGGTGTGGAAGGTGAAGGGGGTGTTTCCCGCCCACATGATCTGGAAGCGCGGATGCCTGTCTTTCGGCGCCTTGGCTGCATACTCCTCCAGACGCTTGCTGAAGGCGTCGTTCAGCTCCCCGCCGCGCTGCGGCTGGCCGAACAGGGCGGCGAGATCCGCCACCTCTTTGAAGCTCTCGCTGTACAGCTCCATGTTGTAGGCGAGGTAGGGGGCGATCTTGTCGAACTGGCCGGCGTTGCCCTGGGTGTAGCGCCGCATGGCGACGATCAGGTCGGGTTTGGCCTCGGCCAGCAGTTCCAGATTGGGCTTGGCCCGCTGCCCGATCTTCCTCATGCCGGCGGTCAGGCCCAGCAGATAATCCGGCTCGCGCCCGGCGGTCATGTAGGTGGTGGCGACCGGCATCACCCCGACCGCCAGCGCCACATCGACGCCGAGATAGGAGACCGCGGCGATGCGCTGTGGCCTGGCGGGAACCTGGACGGTGACGCCGCGGTCATCGACCACGCCGCGGATCGCGGCATCCTGCGCAAGCGCTGATCCGGCGGTCAGGGCGGCGACCATTCCCAGGGCGAGGCGGAGTTTCGGCAGGGTCCGGGTCATCTCAGCGTGCTTCCTTTGAAACGAGGGGCGGGGTCGCGATGCCCGTCAGGGGGCGAAGGTCGAGGAGAAAGCGCCGCCACAGCAGCAGGCTGGTGGCGCCGAAGCCGAGGCAGAGGCCGAACCAGACGCCATGGCCGCCCAGCCCCAGCGGATAGGCGCACAGCGCCATGGCGGGAATGCCGATCAGCCAATATCCGATCAGCGTGCCGGTCAGACCGGCCCTGGTGTTGCCCAGGCCGCGCAGCAGCCCGACGCAGACATTCTGCGATCCCTTGAAATATTGATGCGCGATGGCGAACCACAGCAGGGTGGTCGCGGTGGCGATCACGGCGGGATCGGCCTGCCCGCCGAGGAAGGGACGCAGCACGGCCGAGGGAGCCAGCGCGTAGAGCAGCCCGACCGCCGTCATGATCGACAGGGCGACGGTCATGGCGCGGCGGGCGATGCCGGCCACTTCATGGCCCAACCCCTTGCCGATGGCGCGGCTGACCAGGATGGAGGAGCCCTGCGACAGGCCGATGTTGACCTGATAGACGATGTAGGCCAGCTGGTTGACGATGTTGGAGGCGGCGAGCGCCACCGCGCCGAAGCTGCCCATCAACAGGCTGGCGATCGAGGTGATGGCGGCCTCCGACCCATAGGTCAGGGCGATCGGGGTTCCCATCCCGGCGATGGTCCTCACCGCCGCCCGATCGGCCCGCCAGGCGTCGAGCGCCAGCAGCGGACCCAGCAGCGGATCCCGCCCGACCGTGCGCAGATAGACCAGGAAGGTCCAGAGCTGTACCAGCGTGGTGGACAGGCCGACGCCGGCCAGTCCGAGCCGCGGCAGCCCCAGCCAGCCATAGATGAACACCGCGTTCAGCAGGGCGTTGACCGCGATGGAGACCAGCGTCACCCGCAGCAGCGATCCGGCCCGGCGCATGCCGACCGCGAATTGCCGCAGCACGTTCAGCCACAGCATCGGCAGCAGGCCGGGGGCCAGCGTCAGCATGATGCCCTGCGCCTGGGCTGCGACCTCCGGCGTCTGGCCGAGCAGTGGCAGCAACCGGCTGGCCAGCGCCAGCAGCAGGGCCGCCGCCGTCGCGGTCAGGGTGGCGACCAGCAGGGCGGCGCGCAGCAGGGCGCGGACCTCGGCATTCGCGTCGTCGTCGAGGTCCTTGACGCCGCTCCGCTTCTCCCCGCGCCCGACGGCACCGGCGACGAGGTTGCCGACGCCCGTCACCATGCCGACGGACATGGTGCGCAACTGGTTGTAGAGCAGCATGGCCAGCCCGCCGGCGGCCACCGCCTGGACCCCGAGAAGCCCCATCATCAGCAGGTCGGTGCTGGTCAGGGCGACCTGGGCGAATTGGATTCCGGCGATCGGGGCCGAGAGCGCGATGATGTCCCGGTAGGGATGCAGACGGGTATTCATGGTTCGATCAGGCCCGAAGCCCGGTATCGCCTGAGGCGGCCGGACGGATTGAGTCCCGACGGTGTCCGGCCTCTTTCGCCCGGATTCCCTCGGTCAGCGGATGGGTGGTGTCGCCAGGATCAATTCCGGATTGGACGCGCTCTCTGCATCCCGACCTCGGCGGCTATCTACAGCAGGGGCAAAATGGGAGTCAATGAGATTAATTATCAGTTTCATAAATTCCGGCTTTGCCGGCCGGCTTGAAGCGCCCCGCCCTTAAATCCCGGTTTTACCGCGGCCCCCTATCGTTGCCGGACCATCCCTCCTCCACAAACCCGCCGGGACCCCCATGACCCTCACGGATCACGTCCGCAGCCGGTTCGGCCTGATCGGCGACATCGGGCTGGCGAACCGCGACGTGCTGTTCGCGGTCGGCATCCTGCTGGTGCTGGCGGTGCTGTTCCTGCCGGTGCCGTCCTGGTTCCTCGATCTCGGGCTGGCGCTGTCCTTCTCGGTCGCGGTGCTGGTGCTCATGGTGTCGCTGTGGATCCCGCGTCCGCTCGACTTCTCCTCCTTCCCCACCGTGCTGCTGGTGGTGACGATGCTGCGGCTGGCGCTGAACATCGCCTCGACCCGGCTGATCCTTGCCGAGGGGCACAACGGCCAGGCCGCCGCCGGCCATGTGATCCAGGGCTTCAGCCAGTTCGTGATGGGCGGCAACTTCGTCATCGGCGTGGTGATCTTCTGCATCCTGGTGGTGATCAACTTCGTCGTCATCACCAAGGGCGCCACCCGCATCGCCGAGGTCGGCGCCCGCTTCACGCTCGACGCCATTCCCGGCAAGCAGATGGCGATCGACGCCGACCTTTCCGCCGGCATGATCGACGACAGCGAGGCGCGCCGCCGCCGCAAGGAGCTCGAGGACGAGAGCACCTTCTATGGCGCCATGGACGGCGCCTCGAAATTCGTGCGCGGCGACGCGGTGGCCGGTCTGGTCATCACCGTCATCAATGTGCTGGGCGGCATGGCCATCGGCATCGTCCAGAAGGGGATGAGCTTCGAGCATGCCGCGTCCATCTACACCACGCTGACGGTGGGCGACGGGCTGGCGACGCAGATCCCGGCGCTGGTGGTGTCGCTGGCCGCCGGCCTGCTGGTGACCAAGGGCGGCAACATCGGCTCGGCGGAAAAGGCGGTGATCGACCAGCTCGGCGCCTATCCCAAGGCGCTGCTGGTGGCGTCCGGTCTGCTGGTGGCGCTGGCGATCACCCCCGGCCTGCCGATGGCGCCCTTCCTCGCCATGGGGGCCGCCTTCGCCGCTCTCGGCTGGTACGCGCCGCGCCGCAAGGCCCGCGCCGCCGCACTCGCCAAGCTGGAGGAAAGCCGCAAGGCGCCCCCCGCCGCACCCGAGGAGGCGGTGGAGGACATGCTGAAGGTCGACGAGGTGAAGGTGGAGGTCGGCAACCACCTCGTCCCGCTGATCCTCAACAAGAACGGCCCGCTGACGACCAAGGTGAAGACTTTGCGCAAGCGCTTCGCCACCGAATTCGGCTTCGTCCTGCCCTCGGTCCGCATCAAGGATTCCAGCTTCTTGGCCCCCAAGAGCTATGTCATCAGCATCATGGGGGTGGAGGCGGCGAAGGGGGAGGTGCGGCCGAAGCATCTGCTCGCCATCGACCCGACCGGCGGCGCCGTTCCCGACATCGCCGGGGACGCGACGCGCGAGCCGACCTTCGGCCTGCAAGCCAAATGGATCGACCCGGCCCGCCATGAGGAGGCGGTGGCGAAGGGCTACACCGTCGTCGATCCGGAAAGCGTCATCACCACCCACCTGACCGAGGTCATCAAGGACAACCTCGCCACCCTGCTGACCTTCGCCGCCTTGCAGAAGCTGATCGACGGGCTGGGCCGCGAATACCAGAAGCTGATCAGCGACATGGTGCCGAGCCAGATCTCGCTGGTGGTGCTCCAGCGGGTGTTGCAGCAGCTTCTCTCCGAACGGGTGTCGATCCGCAACCTGCCGGCCATCGTCGAGGCGGTGGCCGAGGCGGTCGGCTGGACCCGCCACATCACCCTGATCACCGAACATGTCCGGATGCGGCTGGGCCAGCAGATCCATCAGGGGCTGGCCGGACCCGACGGCTTCGTCTCGGTGATCGCGCTCAGTCCGCGCTGGGAGCAGGCGCTGCTCGACAACATCGTCGTCGAGGGCGACGACCGCCGTTTCGTCATGCCGCCCAGCCTGGTCCAGGAGTTCCTGACCGCCGTGCGGCTGAAGATCCAGAAGCACGCCACCGCGCAGATATGGCCCGCCCTGCTGGTGGGGGCGGAGGCGCGCCCCTTCGTCCGTTCCCTGCTGGAGCGGGTCAGCCCGATGACGCCGGTGCTGAGCCATGCCGAGCTGCACCGCAAGGCGTCGCTCAAGACCATCGATCAGGTCTAGACGCCGATGGATGGCGCGATGGGGGATCTGAGCCAGTTCCTGACCCTGGAGATCTACCGCGGCTTCGTCGTGCTGGCGCGGGTGGCGGCGGCCATCGGGCTGCTGCCCGGCTTCGGCGAGGCGGCGGTGCCGATGCGGGTGCGCGCGGCGCTGGCCATCATCGTCACGCTGGTGCTGCTGCCGGGGGTGGACGGCCTGCCGGACCGCATGCCGGAACAGCCGGTGGAGATGTTGCGGATCCTGGCCGGGGAGACGCTGGTCGGCGCCTATCTCGGGCTCGGCGCCCGGCTGTTCATGGCGGCCTTGCAGACCACCGGCGCCCTGGCGGCGCAGGTGGTGGGGCTGAGCAACCCCTTCTCGATGGCGGCGGCGGGGTTCGAGGGCGGGTCGGTGCTGTCGGGCGTGCTGCTGATCGGCGGGCTGGCGCTGCTGTTCGCATCCGACGTGCATTACCTGATGATCGGGGCGCTGGCGCGCTCCTACGGCTCCTGGCCGGCGGCGGAGTTTCCGGATTTGGGTATGGTCGCCCAGCGTTTCGCCGAGCTGCTGGCGACCACCTTCCGCTTGGGCGTCGGGCTGGCGGCGCCCTTCATCCTCTATGGGCTGGTGATGAATCTGGCGCTGGGGCTGGTCAACCGGGTGATGCCGGCGATGCCGGTCTATTTCGTCGCGACGCCGGGCGTGCTGATGCTGGGGCTCGGCCTGTTCATGGCGACCGCCGGCGCCATGCTGACCGCCTTCGTCGCGGCACTCGGCGGCTGGCTTTCGGGTTCCTGAGCCATGGCGGAGCAGGACGACGAGCAGAAGACCGAGGAACCGACCGAGAAACGCCTGCGCGAGGCGGCGGAGAAGGGCGACGTCCCGCGCGCCCGCGACGTCGGCCTGCTGTCGGCGATGGTCGCCGCCTGGATGATCGTGCTGATGGCGGCCCCCGGAGTCGCCTCGAACCTGTCGGCCCTGCTGCTGCCGCTGATCGAGAATCCCGACGACATCCGCATCGACGGCGGCGCCATCGACGTCATCCACAGCCTCGCTTGGCTGATCGGCGGCGTCGCGGTGGCCCTGCTGCCGGTGCTGGGCATCCTGCTGGTCGGGGCGGTGGTGTCGGCGCTGGGGCAGGGGCCGTTCGTGGTGGCATCCGACCGCATCCGGCCGAAATGGTCGCATTTGTCGCCGGCCGCGGGCTGGAAGCGGATGGCCGGGCGGCCGGCGCTGGTCGAATTCGCCAAGAGCCTGGTCAAGCTCGCCATCATCAGCGCCGCCGCCTGGCGGGCGCTGGCGCCCTACATCGCATGGACGGAGGATACAGTGGGCATGGACGTCGCCGGATTGCCCAACCTGCTGCGGGACGTGACCTTGCGGCTGCTGCTGGCGGTCCTGCTGGCGACCGTGCTGATGGCGGCGGTGGATGTGCTGTGGAACCGCCTGGAATGGCGCCGCCGCCTGCGCATGAGTCCCCAGGAGATCAAGGACGAGTTCAAGCAGATCGAGGGCGACCCCAACGCCAAGGCCCGTCTGCGCGACATCCGCCGCTCGCGCTCGAAGAAGCGGATGATGGCGAACGTCCCGCGCGCCACGGTGGTCATCACCAACCCCACCCATTTCGCCGTGGCATTGGAATACGAGCGGGGACGGACCGCCGCCCCGATCTGCCTCGCCAAGGGGGCGGACCTGATCGCGCTGCGCATCCGCGCGCTGGCCCAGGAGCATGGCATCCCCATCGTCGAGAATCCGCCGCTGGCCCGTGCCCTCCACGCCCAGGCGGAGGTCGATGCCGCCATCCCGCTCCAGCATTATCAGGCGGTGGCGGAGGTCATCACCTATGTGCTGAAGCTGAAGGGCGGCCTGGCGCGGCGGTAACCCACCCCCTTGCCATCCCGCCGGGGGCGTGCCAGGAACGGTATCGTCAGCCCGTGACGTGAAGGGGATTCCCGATGCCGCCGCTCTCCGCAAGGCCCGCCGCCAAAGCCGCACCCAAATCGGCCGCCGGGTCGCTGGCCGGCTTCTGCCCCTGGGCGGGCGAGGACGGGGTGCGGGTCTATCTGCGGCCCACCGGGCTGATGCCCATCGCCGCCTGGGCCAAGGGGGCGGCGGTGCCGCTGGCCGGTGGGCGCTTCGCCTTCTCCACCGCCGAGCTGATCGTCCGCGACGGCGGCAGCCGCATCGACCGCGCCTTCGCTCCCCTGGCGGAGATCATGGCCTGGGGCTGGGAGCGCTCCCGCGCGGTGGCGGAGGCGCTGGACCGCCAGCTCGGCGCCCTGACCCGCGCCCGCGCTCCCTTCGCCGGGCTGGCGCTCGACCGGCCGCTGATCATGGGCATCGTCAATGTGACGCCGGACAGCTTCTCCGACGGCGGCGATTTCCTCGACCCCGCCGCCGCCATCGCCCATGGCGAGGCGATGCTGGCCGCCGGGGCCGACATCCTCGACATCGGCGGCGAATCCACCCGTCCCGGCGCCGACCCGGTCCCGCCGGCCGAGGAGGAGCGGCGCGTGCTGCCGGTCATCCGCCATTTCGCGGAGAGGGGGGCCGCCGTTTCGGTCGATACCCGCCATGCCCGGGTCATGGCGTCGGCGGCGATGGCCGGCGCCCGCATCGTCAACGACATCGCCGGGCTGGCCGATCCGCAGGCCCTGCCGGTGGTGGCGCGCGCCGGCATCCCGGTGGTGGTCATGCACATGCAGGGCGAACCCGGCACCATGCAGGCCAGCCCGGTCTACCGTGACGCCGCCCTCGACGTCTTCGACTGGCTGGAGGAACGGATCGCCCGCTGCGCCGCCGCCGGCTTGGCCCCGGAACGCATCGCCGTCGATCCCGGCATCGGCTTCGGCAAGACGATGGAGCATAATCTGGAGATCCTGCGCCACACCGCGCTGTATCACGCGCTGGGCTGCACCGTCCTGATCGGCCTGTCGCGCAAGACCTTCATCGGCCGCCTGTCGCGCGGGGAGCCGCCGAAGGAGCGGCTGGCCGGCTCGCTCGCCGCCGGGCTGGAGACGCTGAACCAGGGCGCCCAGATCCTGCGCGTCCACGATGTCGCCGAGACGGTCCAGGCCCGCGCCGTCTGGGAAGGGCTGCATCCCCGCCCGTAACCCTTTCGCGCAGCCGCCGATGGGGTCTTGACCCCGCCGGGCTGGCGGGCGAAGAAACATCCTGCGCTTGTGCTTACAGCCCCGCGCTCCGACATCCCGGGCTGGAGACGGTTTCCGTACGAGGTTCTCATGACGCGACATCTGTTTGGGACAGACGGCATCCGTGGCACCGCCAACATCGATCCGATGACCGCCGAAACGGCTCTGCGCGTGGCGATGGCGACCGCGCTCCAGTTCCGCCGCGGCGACCACCGCCACCGGGTGGTGATCGGCAAGGATACCCGCCTGTCCGGCTATCTGCTGGAACCGGCGCTGACCGCCGGCTTCATCTCGATGGGCATGGACGTGGTGCTGGTCGGGCCGCTGCCGACCCCGGCGGTCGCCATGCTGACCCGCTCGCTCCGCGCCGACATGGGCGTCGTGATCTCCGCCTCGCACAACCCCTATCAGGACAACGGCATCAAGCTGTTCGGCCCCGACGGCTACAAGCTGTCCGACAAGGTCGAGGCGGCGATCGAGGCGCGCATGGCGCTGCCCTTTGGCCCCGACCTCGCGGCGCCGGCGGCGCTTGGCCGCGCCAGCCGCCTCGACGACGCCACCGGCCGCTACATCGAATATGTGAAGAACACCTTCCCGCGCGGATTGCGGCTGGACGGGCTGAAGATCGTCGTCGATTGCGCCAACGGCGCCGCCTACAAGGTCGCGCCCAAGGTGCTGTACGAATTGGGGGCCGACGTGGTCCCGGTCGGCGTCACCCCGGACGGCACCAACATCAACAAGGGCTGCGGCGCCACCGCGACCCAGACCTTGCAGGAACAGGTCGTCGCCCATGGCGCCCATCTCGGCGTCGCGCTGGACGGCGACGCCGACCGCCTGATCATGGTGGACGAGGCCGGGCGGCCGATCGACGGCGACCAGCTGATGAGCCTGATCGCCACTTCCTGGGCGCACGCGCAGACCCTGCGTGGCGGCGGCGTCGTCGCCACCGTCATGTCCAACCTCGGCATGGAGCGCCATCTCGGCGGCCTCGGCCTGCATCTGGCCCGCACGCCGGTCGGCGACCGCTATGTCGTCGAGATGATGCGCGAGCGCGGCTACAATGTCGGCGGCGAGCAGTCGGGCCATGTCGTGCTGTCCGACTATTCCACCACCGGTGACGGGCTGATCGCGGCGTTGCAGGTGCTGGCGGTGCTGATCCAGGCCGATGGCCGGTCGGCCAGCGAGGTCTGCCGGGTGTTCGATCCGGTGCCGCAGAAGCTGACCAATGTCCGTTTCGCCACCGGAACGAAGCCGCTGGAGGATGTCGCCGTCCAGCAGGCGATCAAGGAGGGCGAGGGGCGTCTGGCGTCTGGCGGCCGCCTGCTGATCCGCAAGTCCGGCACCGAACCGCTCATCCGCGTGATGGCGGAGGGTGACGACGAGGTGCTGGTGCACAGCGTGGTCGGCGACATCGCCGACGCCATCCGGGCCAGCGCCGCCCGCAGCCTGGAGGCCGCGCAATGACTGAGAGCACCATCAACGGGCGTGTCCTGATCGTCGCCGGCTCCGATTCCGGTGGCGGCGCCGGCATCCAGGCTGACATCAAGGCGGTCAGCGCGCTCGGCGCCTACGCCATGACCGCCATCGCGGCGTTGACGGCGCAGAACACCACCGGCGTCTATGGCGTGGTGGCGGTCGACCCCGCCTTCGTCGCCTTGCAGATGAAGCTGGTGCTGGAGGATATCGGCGCCGACGCGGTGAAGATCGGCATGCTCGCCAACGCCCCGGTGATCGAGGCGGTGGCGGCGGAGTATGAGGCCCGCGCCGTCAATGTGCCGCTGGTGCTCGATCCCGTGATGATCGCCAAGAGCGGCCATCACCTGCTCGACCCCGACGCCGTGCTGACCCTGCGCCGGCGCCTGCTGCCGCTGGCCGAGGTGGTGACGCCCAACCTGCCGGAGGCGGAGGCGCTGACCGACCTGCCGATCCGCGACCTGGATGACATGCGCCGTGCCGCCGAACTGCTGCTCAGCTTCGGCCCGAAATCGGTGCTGCTGAAGGGCGGCCATCTCGAGGACGACACCCTCTACGACCTCCTGCTGACCGAGGAGGGCGAGACGGTTTTCCAGGGCCGGCGCGTCCACACCCCGCACACCCACGGCACCGGCTGCACCCTGTCCTCGGCCATCGCCGCCGGTCTGGCCCAGGGGCTGACCACCGGTGAGGCGGTGGCGCGGGCGCGCCGCTATGTCGAAACGGCGATCCTGACCGCGCCCGGCTTCGGCCACGGCCACGGCCCGCTCAACCACCTGCACACGGTGCGCGAGTTTTCGTGAGAAGGCACAGAAGCGGATGCCCGGTCACGGCACCCGCTTCTTCTCCAGCTTGCGGGCCAGCGTGCGCCGGTGCATGCCGAGCCGCCTTGCCGTCTCGGAAATGTTGAAGTTGGTCTCCACCAGCGTCTCGTGGATGCGCTCCCATTCCAGATTCTTGATCGAGGTGCTGCGGGCGGTGGGGGCGATGGAGGTGTCGCCCTCGATGCGGTCGAAGGCGGCCTCGATGTCGTCGGTGTTGGACGGCTTGGCCAGATAATGGCAGGCGCCCAGCTTGATCGCCTCCACTGCGGTGGCGATGCTGGCGAAGCCGGTCAGCACGACGATGCGGGTCTCCTCGTCCGCCTCGTGCAGTTCCTTCACGCATTCGAGGCCCGACCCGGTGGCCAGCTTCAGGTCGATCACCGCATAGTCCGGGTCCACCGTCCGCAGGATCTCCCGCATCTCCTCCAGCCCGGCGCAGACATGGACCTCGTAGCGGCGGCGCTCGAAGGACCGGCGCAGCGCGCGGGCGAAGGAGGCGTCATCCTCGACGATCAGCAGGGTGCGGACGACGTCCTCTTCCAACTCAGTCGTCTCCATCGGCGCCTCCCGGCGACAGGGCGGACAGCGGCAGGGTCAGCGTCACGGTGGCGCCGCCGCCGGGGCGGTTCTTGGCCGAGACGGTTCCGCCCAGCTTGCGCAGCACGTTCATCACCAGGAACAGGCCGAGCCCGCTGCCCGGCCGTTTCTTGGTCGAGCGGTAGGGCTTGCCCAGCTCCTCCAGGATGGCGGGGTCGAAGCCGGGGCCGGCATCATTGACCGCCACCACCAGATTGTCCCCCTGCCGCAATGCCGCGACGCCGATCCAGCCCGGCGACGCCTCCAGCGCGTTGTCCAGCACGTTGAACAGAACCTGCTTCAGGGCGAGGTCGGCGATCATCCGTTCCTGCGGGCCGACGGCATTGTCATAGTCGAAGCGGGCCGGCGAGCGGCTGGACAGCCAATCCTCGACCAGACCGTCGAGGAAGCTCTTCACCGTCGTGCGCACCGTCCCCTCGCCGCGCGCCTCGCCCGACGACATCAGGATGCCAGAGACGATGGTCTTGCAGCGGTCGATCTGGTTCTGCATCTCCGCCACCTCCTCCGACAGGTCGGGGTCGGCCATCAGCGTCGGCATATGGCGCCAGTCGTTGAGGATCACTGACAAGGTGGCGAGCGGCGTTCCCAGCTCATGCGCCGCGCCGGAGGCCAGCAGTCCCATGCGGACGATGTGCGCCTCCTCCATCGAACGCTGGCGCAACTCGGCCAGATAGGCGTCGCGGGCGCGCAGGTTGCGGTTGATCTGGGTGAGGAAGGGAACCAGCAGGCTCGCCGCCAGGACGAAGCAGATGAACATCCCCTGGATGTGCAGGCTGAACAGCTCGCCTTCATAGCCATGGGGAAGGGGAAGCGGCTGGTTGTTGCCGATCAGCCAGGTGAAGCCGGCGGTCGCCACCAGCACCAGCGCCCAGGCCGACCATGCCTCCAGCAGCACCGCCCCCAGCGCCACCTGGAGCAGATAGAGTGAGATGAACGGATTGGCGGCGCCGCCGCTGAGATAGAGCTGAAGGGTCAGCGCCCAGACATCGATCAGCAGTTCCAGGAACAGCTGGGTGTTGGAGATGGTGGAACTGCGGCGGATCTGGATCAGGCTGGCGATGTTCAGCGCGACCAGCACGAAGATCACCGCCGTCATCGGCAGCAGCGGCAACCGGATTCCCATCTGCGCATGGACGATCAGGATCGTCACGATCTGCCCGACGACGGCGAGCCAACGCAGTTGGACGAGCAGGAACAGGTTTTTGCGGTCGGTGGAATCACGCACGAAGGACGTCCTGTTCCTCACCCGGTTCATCAGTTCACCAACTTATATAGAGAGTTGGCGGCAGGTGGGGAGTTTTAGGAAGGTCTGTTTCAAGCCACCCGGCCCTTCAAACCGCCCGGCGGCGCCATTCGCTGCGGATCAGGACCAGCACCGCGCCGATCAGCATCACATCCAGCGCGAACCAGGTCAGCGCATAGCCGAGATGGCTGTTGGGGAAGCTGACCACCGTCAGGCCGCCGACCGGCCAGCCGCCGGGATTGCGGGTGGAATCGGCGTCCACAAAATAGGGTGCGGTCCGCCCCACCCCCGCCGATGCGGCGATGGCGGCGACGTCGCGGGAATACCAGCGGCCGGCGGCGGGATCGTTGCCGCGCAGGAAACCGCCCTTCGGCTCGCTGATGCGCAGAAGGCCGGTGACCGTCACCACCCCTTGCGGCTGCCCTTCGGCCCGGCTGGCGGGATCGCGTCTGTCGGGTGGAACGAAGCCGCGGTTGACCAGGACGGTGAAGCCGCCGTCGGTGACGAGGGGCGTCATCACCCAGAACCCGCCGCCGAGATCGGTGACGGCCTGGACCAGGGATTCGCGGTCGTTGAGGAGCCGGCCGGTCACGCTGACCCGGCGGTATTCGTCCGAGGCCGCCGTCACCGCCGGCCAGAACTCCGGACCCGGAGCGGGAGCGGGGGCGGCATGGATGCGGGCATCCACCCGCTCGATCAGATCGAGTTTCCACACCCGGCGTTCGAGCTGCCAGATGCCGAGGGCGGTCAGGCCGGCAATACCGGCCAGGGCCAGAAGGCCGAAGAGGGCCAGCACCCACAGCGGGCGGGCCCTCCCGGCGGTGCCGCCCGCGATGGGCGCGGACGGCAGTCCGGTCACGGCATCTTGCTCATGTCGTTGGTCATGCCCGGCATCATGTTGTGGTTCAGGTGATACATCACCCAGAGCGAACCGGAGAACATGATGACGACGACGATGATGGTGAAGATCATCGCGAGCATCGACCAGCCGCCTTCGGCCCGGCCGTTCATGTGCAGGAAATACACCATGTGGACGATGATCTGGACCACGGCCAGGGCCAGGACCACGACCGTGGTGGTCACATTGTCCAGCGTGCCGTTCATCACCAGCCAGAACGGAATCACCGTCAGGATCACCGACAGGACGAACCCGATCATGTAGCTGCCGAAGGTGCCGTGGGCGCCCGCGGGGTGACCGTGATCGCCGTGACCGCCATGGTGATGGTCATCATGGCCGTGATGGGCGTGGTGGTCGCTATGCGCGTGGGTGCTCATCGCAGCGCTCCCATCAGATAGACGTAGGTGAAGACGCCGATCCAGATGACGTCCAGGAAGTGCCAGAACATGCTGAGGCACATCAGGCGGCGGCGGTTGGCCGGGATCAGCCCGCGGCGGGCGACCTGGATCATCAGCGTCACCAGCCACACGCTGCCGAAGGTGACGTGCAGCCCGTGGGTGCCGACCAGCGTGAAGAAGGACGACAGGAAGGCGCTGCGCCAGGGGCCGGCGCCCTCATGGATCAGGTGGGCGAACTCGAACAGCTCGATGCCCAGGAAGGCGAGGCCGAACAGCAGGGTGATGAAGAGCCAGCCCTGGGTCTGTCCGGTGCGGCCCTTCTCCATCGCCAGCATGGCGAAGCCATAGGTGATGGAGGAGAACAGCAGCATCGAGGTGTTCAGCGCGACCAGCTTCAGGTCGAACAGCTCCTTCGGCGTCGGGCCGCCGGCATAGCTGGTGCCGAGAACCCCGTAGGTGGCGAACAGGACCGCGAAGATGAGGCAGTCGCTCATCAGGTAGATCCAGAAGCCGAGCGCGGTGCTGGCTCCCTCGTGGGCGTGCTCGTCCTTCACATGGAAGACGGGCGGGGCGGCGTCGCGCGGGGCATCATGCCCTGCGTGACGGCCGTGCATGGCATCAACGGTCGTCGTCATGCTTACACCTGTCCGGAGAGCAGACGGGTCCGCTCGGTCTCGGTCCGCACCACTTCATCCACCGGGATGTGGAAGTCGCGGTTGTAGTTGAAGGTATGGTTGATGGCGACCGCCAGCAGCCCGACGAAGCTCAGCGCCGCCAGCCACCAGATGTGCCAGATCATCCCAAAGCCCAGCGCCGTGCTGATGCCGGCCAGGATGATGCCGGTGCCGGTGTTGCTCGGCATGTGGATCGGGCGGAAGCCGTCGAGCGGACGGGCATAGCCGCGCTTCTTCATGTCCCACCACGCGTCATTGTCGTGGATGACCGGCGTGAAGGCGAAGTTGTAGTCCGGCGGCGGCGAGGAGGTCGCCCATTCCAGGGTGCGGCCACCCCAGGGGTCGCCGCTGACGTCGACCAGTTGGCGGCGCTTCAGGATGCTGACGGCGATCTGGATCAGGAAGGACCCGATGCCGAGCGCGATCAGGACGGCGCCGAAGGCGGCGATCTGGAACCAGATCTGAAGCGACGGATCCTCGAACACGCGCAGGCGGCGGGTGACGCCCATCAGGCCCAGGACATAGAGCGGCATGAAGGCGAAATAGAAGCCGATCACCCAGAACCAGAAGGACATCTTGCCCCAGAACGGATCCAGGCGGAAGCCGAAGGCCTTCGGCCACCAGTAATAGATGCCGGCGAACAGGCCGAACAGCACGCCGCCGATGATCACGTTGTGGAAGTGGGCGATCAGGAACAGGCTGTTGTGCAGGACGAAGTCGGCCGGCGGAACCGCCAGCAGCACGCCGGTCATGCCGCCGATGACGAAGGTCAGCATGAAGGCCACCGTCCACATCATCGGCAGCTCGAACCGGATGCGGCCGCGGTACATGGTGAACAGCCAGTTGAAGATCTTCGCGCCCGTCGGGATCGAGATGATCATCGTCGTGATGCCGAAGAAGGAGTTCACGCTGGCGCCGGAGCCCATGGTGAAGAAATGGTGCAGCCACACCAGATAGGACAGGATGGTGATGACGACGGTCGCATAGACCATCGAGGTGTAGCCGAACAGCTTCTTGCCGCAGAAGGTGGCCGTCACTTCGGAGAAGATGCCGAAGCACGGCAGGATCAGGATGTAGACTTCCGGATGGCCCCAGATCCAGATCAGGTTCACGTACATCATGGGGTTGCCGCCCATGTCGTTCGTGAAGAAATGCGTGCCGACATAACGGTCCAGCGACAGCAGGACCAGCACGGCGGTCAGGATCGGGAAGGAGGCGACGATCAGGACGTTGGTGCAGAGCGAGGTCCAGGTGAAGACCGGCATCTTCATCATGGTCATGCCGGGGGCGCGCATCTTGATGATCGTGCAGATCAGGTTGATGCCCGACAGCGTCGTTCCGACGCCGGCCACCTGCAAGGCCCAGATGTAATAGTCGACGCCGACGTCCGGGCTGGCCTCCAGCCCCGACAGCGGCGGGTAGGCCAGCCAGCCGGTGCGCGCGAACTCGCCGATGAACAGCGAGGCCATGATCAGCACGGCGCCGCCGACGGTCATCCAGAAGCTGAAATTGTTCAGGAACGGGAAGGACACGTCGCGGGCGCCGATCTGAAGCGGCACCACATAGTTCATCAGCCCCGTCACGAAGGGCATCGCGACGAAGAAGATCATGATCACACCGTGGGCGGTGAAGACCTGATCGAAATGGTGGGAATTGAGGTAGCCCTCGCTCCCGTTGAAGGCCATCGCCTGCTGGGCGCGCATCATGATGGCGTCGGCGAAGCCGCGCAGCAGCATGATCAGGCCCAGGATCATGTACATGATGCCGATGCGCTTGTGGTCGACGGTGGTGAACCACTCCTTCCACAAATAGCCCCACAGCTTGAAATAGCTGAGGGCGGCGACCAGCGCGATGCCGCCCAGCATCACCGCGAAGAAGGTCGCGACGACGATGGGCTCGTGATAGGGGAAGGACTCCAGGCTGAGGCGCCCGAAGAGGAAGGTCGTCAGTGTCTCAAGCATGCCGGTGTGCCCGATCAGGGATTGGCCAGCCGCTGCGGTCCGGCCAGGGTGGCGGACGCGCTGATCGGCGTGACGGTGGGGCGCCGCACGGCGCCCGCGTTTGCGGCGGCGTCCGACGTCGCGGCCTGGACGGCCTCGGCGACGGTGCACAGGCCGGTCTGCTGGGTGTCCGGGAAACCGGCCAGCGTGTTGGCCCGCAGGATCGCGTCGGCGGCGGCCTTGCCGCCGGCGTTCAGTCCGCCCGCGCGGTCGATGGCGGCCATGTCGCTCATGCAGATGGTGCCGGGACGCACGCACATGTTGACGACGGCCTGGAACAGCTTCGGATCGATGGTGCCGAAATGCTGGACCGGAACCGCTTCGCTCGGCTTCTCCAGCGCCATGTAGGCGTTGCGGTCGAGCGGGGCGCCGGCCGACTTCACCTTGGCGACCCAGCCGTCGAAATCCTGGTTCGACAGGCCGAGGAAGGCGAAGCGCATGTGCGAGAAGCCCGCACCGCTGTAGTTGGACGAGAAGCCCTTGTAGGTTCCCGGCTGATTGATCACGGCGTGGAGTTTCGTCTCCATGCCCGGCATGGTGTAGATCATGCCGGCCAGCGCCGGGACGTAGAAGGCGTTCATCACCGTCGAGGCGGTCAGGCTGAAGCGGATCGGCCGGTCGACCGGGGCCGCCATCTCGTTCACCGAGGCGATGCCGTATTCCGGATAGACGAACAGCCACTTCCAGTCGAGCGCCACCACCTGCACCTCCAGCGGCTTGGCGCCGGCGGGCAGCGGCTTGTCGGCCGCGATGCGGTCGAGCGGCCGGAAGGGGTCGAGCTTGTGGGTGGTCACCCAGGTGATGGCACCCAGGCAGATGATGATCAGCAGCGGGGCGGCCCAGATCACCAGTTCAAGCTGCGTCGAATGGTCCCAGTCCGGTTCGTAGCGGGCCGTGTTATTGGACTGACGGTAACGCCAGGCGAACAGCACGGTAAGCGCCATGACGGGGACGATGATCAGCAGCATCAGCAGGGTGGAGATGACCACAAGGTCACCCTGCTGGCTGGCAACGTCGCCGGCCGGGTTCAGCACGACCAGGTTGCAGCCACTCAACGCCGCCATGAATGGCAGCAGGGCGATTGCGCGATAACGGCTCAAGGCAGGACCTGTATCAAAGGTTTGCTTTGGGGAGACAGCTAGCGTCCATGCCCCAGCGGCGACATTGGACAATTTGTCCAATGCCCCACTCCTGCGCGCTTGACAGATCACCGACTATTGAGGTGACATATTGTATGATCCACGGATCATCGCAAGCGAAATTACGCAGCCGGAGCCGACATGATGACTTCATCGATCGCGGCGGTTGAACGGGATGCGAGGCTGGTGAACGCGCGGCATCACGGGGTGAACCCCGGAGAGATCGCCATCGGCGTGATCATCGGCAGGACGTCCGAATTCTTTGACTTTTTCGTCTACGCCATTGCTTCCGTGATCGTCTTCCCGAAGCTGGTGTTTCCCTATGTCGATCCGTTGACCGGGACGCTCTGGTCCTTCGCGATCTTCGCGCTGGCCTTCGTCGCGCGACCGATCGGCACCTTCATCTTCATGGCCGTCGACGACCGCTACGGGCGCAGCGCCAAGCTGACCATCGCCCTGTTCCTGCTGGGCGGGTCGACGGTGTCGCTGGCCTTCCTGCCGGGATACGAGACCATCGGCGTGGCGTCGGCCTGGCTGCTGGCGCTGTCGCGCGTCGGGCAGGGTGTGGCGCTGGGCGGCACCTGGGACGGGCTGGCCTCGCTTCTGGCGATGAACGCGCCGGAGAACCGGCGCGGCTGGTACGCGATGATCCCGCAGCTGGGCGCGCCCATCGGCCTGATCGTGGCCAGCGGCCTGTTCGCCTACATGGTCAACAGCCTGTCGGCGGAGGATTTCTTCGACTGGGGCTGGCGCTATCCCTTCTTCGTGGCCTTCGCCATCAATGTGGTCGCCCTGTTCTCCCGCCTGCGGCTGGTGCAGACGCCGGAGTTCGAACGCCTGTTCCTGAACCGCGAACTCCAGCCGGCGCCGGTGCTGGAAACCTTGCAGATGGAAGGCAGGCGCGTGGTGATCGGGGCCTTCGCCCCGCTGGCGAGCTTCGCCCTGTTCCACATGGTGACCGTCTTCCCGCTGTCCTGGATCTTCCTCTATGCCCGACAGGAGACCGGGGTCTTCCTGATGATCGAGGTGATCGCCGCCGTCTTCGGTACGTTCGCCATCATCGCCTCGGGCTTCATCGCCGACCGGGTCGGGCGGCGGACGCTTCTCGGCACCTGCGCCGCGGCGATCGCGGTGTTCAGCGGCTTCGCCCCGATGCTGCTCGACGCCGGCAAGATCGGCGAACTGGTGTTCATGGTGCTGGGCTTCGTCATCCTCGGCCTGTCCTTCGGCCAGTCTTCGGGGTCGGTGGCGTCGGGTTTCAGCCAGCAATACCGCTACACCGGGTCGGCGATGACGTCCGATCTGGCCTGGCTGTTCGGGGCCGGCTTCGCCCCCTTCGTCGCCTTGTTCCTGTCCAGCCATTTCGGGCTGATCGCGTCCGGCCTCTATCTGCTGTCGGGCGCGGTCTGCACGCTGGTGGCGCTCAGGATCAACAAGACGTTGTCCTCCTGACGGCTCCCGCCGCCCGCCCGCCATGCTTACGGCGGGCGGGCGGCGGTCAGGAAGCCGGGGACTGGAACCGCAGACACTGGGCCGCGGCCTGCCAGCCGGTGGGGAAGATGTCGCCCAGGAACAGGACCTGTTCGTCGGTCAACCCGTCGGGAATCTTGATATGGGTGCGGTCGGCGAAGGGCACCCGCACATAGTCGGCCTGCCCGCCGGCATAGCCGCCGGTCAGGTGGGTATAGCCGAACAGCCCGGCGGTGGTGTGGCCGAAGACCTTGTCGGCCAGCGCCTTGTTGCGGTTGGTGCGTTCGCAGACCGAATAGTTGCCGCGCCGGCACTGGTCGCAGTCGCCGCACCAGATGGTGAAGGGAACCACCACCCGCTCGCCGGTCCTCAGCGCGCTTCTGGCCTCGGCCCCGACCTCCACCACCTCGCCCATGAATTCATGGCCGATGATGTCGCCCTTCTCCATGCCCGGCATGACATGGTCGTGCAGATGCAGGTCGGACCCGCAGATGGCGCAGGTCGTCACCTTGACGATGGCGTCGCGCGGATGCTCGATCACCGGATCCGGAACCGTGTCGTAGCGGATGTCATTGGCGCCATGCCAGACCAGTGCTCTCATCGATGCGTTTCCCTGTCAGCCGTGTGTATGGTGATCTTCGGCAACAGGGCCGGCGGCCGGAGCGTTCCGCCTCACTCCAGCCCCTGGTCGGAAGGGGGGAGGGGTCAGAGGATCAGCGCCTTTTCGCGGGCGACGCCGCCGGACATGCGGGCGGTCTGGCCGTCGTCGAGGCTGTTGCGCAGGGCGGGGAAGTCGATCTCCTCCTCCTGCCGGACATGGCCGTCGATGATGCGCTTGAGGTCCAGCGCCACGGCGAGCCAGCGCGGATCGTCCTTCGGCGTCTGTTCCAGGGCGAACAGATGCATCTTGATCTCGGCATGCTCGCCATAGAGATGCCTGGCGTCCTCCTCCTTCCGCGCCTGGTCGTGCAGCAGCGGATAGACGACGTCCTCCTCCGCCATGGCGTGGGCGGCGAGCCGGCGCTTCAGGCGCAGCAGCAGCTGGGTGCGGCGGCCCGGCGCATCCATCGGGGTCTGCACCATCTCGGCCAGCAGGGACTGGATGTTGCGGTGGTCGTCGATCAGCGCGTCGATGCCGTCGCGGCCGGCGGCATGGCGGGCGGTCCCCGCCAATTGCGCAACCACCGGCGGCAGCAGCCGGCTCGCCACCAGCGCCAGCGCCGCTCCGCCGGCCATCATCGCCAGCCCGCGCGCCGACAGCCAGCCCGTATCCTCTTCATTCCAATGGTCTGCTTCAGAACCGCGTGCCATTTCGTGGGTCCTTCCCGTTGGTTGGCTTCTCCGGCTCCCCAACAGGCGCGCAGGACCGGCGTTCCGGCCGCGGGCGGACGGTCGTCACCAGCAGGTGGAGCCGCATCAGGGCGATGAAGAACAGGCGCGATCGCGGGATTTTGCGGGAGCCGTCGGCAAGCGCGCCCAAGGGAGGAGGAAATCGTCGCTCGGCATCGCACCGTTGACGAACGCATGGAGGTTATGCGTTTTGGGAATCCCTCGGTTCCGCCAGGATTATTGTTCTGGAGGCGGAGAGTATTCTAAGGTCAGGCTACCCCTATTGCGGGCATGGCGCAGGCGCCATCCCGGCAGAGACCAGCTTCAGGCCCCCCGGTGACCCGACGGTGATGGCGTCCTCTCACATAATCGTCGGTGGCGCCACCTGGTTCTACCTGTCGAGCCGGTATGGGATGACCTTCGACGCGGTCGCCTTCGGCGCGGCGATTCTGGGAGCGCTGGCGCCGGACATCGACCACCCGAAATCGACGCTGGGACAGATGGTTAGGCCACTGTCCACCGCGATCTCCGGCATCTTCGGCCATCGCGGCGTCACCCATTCCGCCCTTGCCATCGCCGGCTGCCTGTGGATCCTGCACGAGCATGCGGCCTATCAGCGTCTGCTGATCCCCTTCATCGTCGGCTATCTCACCCATCTGGCCGGCGATCTGCTGACCCCGGCCGGCTTGCCGCTGCTGTGGCCGATCAAGCGGCGGCGCAATTTCGCGCTGCCGATCCTGAAGACCGGCGGTTTTTCCGAACAGCTGGCGGTCACGCTGATGGCGGGCTGGATGATCTCCGGACTGTTCGCCGGAGGCTGGTCGGACCTGCCGTTGCAGAAGTCCCTGAGTTCGGTCGTCGCCGCCGCCCAGACCTATCTGGGGGAGGGCGGCACGGAAAAGGCGGCCCCGCCGGTCCCCTTGCGCAAGCCGTCGGAAGGCGGCCGGACGAAGCCGTTGAAGGGTTGAATCCCGGCTTTTCGGGCCGCTGGCCCGCCCTTCCGTAAATCCGTTGGAAGATGGCGCTCCATCCTTGGAGATCATCGGCGATTGCCCAGGATTTCCGTTTTTCATTCCGGAAATCCGGGATCGATGAATCCGCGCGGCCAGAAACCGGCCGTAAGTTCTGAAATCATGCTGTATGACCAGTATAATATTCGATAAAACTGTTATTCATAAGAATAATATTCCGTAAAATCGTAGAAATACCAGATGGAAAAGATCCGGGACTATCGGTTAGCCTGACAGGCGTCGGAGCGGCCCGCCAGACCGCCGGACACCGCTTTCCAAAGCCTCCGACCCCGCCCCCCGACCGGAGCCAGCCGCCATGAGCCAGATGGCCATCCCCCCGATGATCGACCCGAGCGTCTCCCCCGCTGCCGAATTTTCTCCGGACAGCGGGACCGGCCCCTTCGCCGCCTTCGCTCCCGTCGTTCGCCCGGCCAGCCCGTTGCGTCAGGCGATCACCGCCGCCTATCGCCGGCCGGAGCCGGACTGCGTGGCCTGGCTGGTGGAACAGGCGGCGTTGCCGGCCGAGGTGACCGCTGCCGCGGCCCGGACCGCGCGTTCACTGATCGCGGCCTTGCGCGCCAGGCCGCAGGGGCGTGGGGTCGAGGGGCTGATCCACGAATACAGCCTGTCCAGCCAGGAGGGCGTGGCGCTGATGTGCCTGGCGGAGGCGCTGCTGCGCATCCCCGATCGCGCCACCCGCGACGCGCTGATCCGCGACAAGATCGCCGGCGGCGACTGGCGCGCCCATCTCGGCAACAGCCCGTCGCTGTTCGTCAACGCCGCGACCTGGGGGCTGCTGGTCACCGGCAAGGTCACCGGTGTGCTGGGCGACCATTTCGGCGGCGAACAGGCGCTGTCCTCGGCGCTGACCAAGCTGATCCTGCGCGGTGGCGAGCCGCTGATCCGCCGTGGCGTCGATTTCGCCATGCGGATGATGGGCGAGCAGTTCGTTACCGGCCAGACCATCGACGAGGCGCTGGCCAACAGCCGCGGGATGGAGGCCGAGGGTTTCCGCTATTCCTACGACATGCTGGGCGAGGCGGCGACCACCGCCGCCGATGCCGACCGCTATTACGCCGATTATGAAAAGGCCATCCACGCCATCGGCAAGGCGTCGGCCGGGCGCGGCATCCATGACGGCCCCGGCATCTCGATCAAGCTGTCGGCCCTGCACCCGCGCTATTCCCGCGCTCAAGGACAGCGCGTGATGGCGGAGCTGCTGCCGCGCGTCACCGAACTGGCCCGGCTGGCCCGCCGCTACGACATCGGCCTGAACATCGACGCCGAGGAGGCCGACCGGCTGGAGCTGTCGCTCGACCTTCTGGAATCGCTCTGTTTCGATCCGGATCTGGCGGGCTGGAACGGCATCGGCTTCGTCGTCCAGGCCTATGGCAAGCGCTGCCCCTACGTCATCGACTTCGTCGTCGATCTCGCCCGGCGCAGCGGCCATCGTCTGATGATCCGGCTGGTCAAGGGCGCCTATTGGGACAGCGAGATCAAGCGCGCCCAGGTCGACGGGCTGGAGGATTTCCCGGTCTACACCCGCAAGCTGCACACCGACGTGTCCTATGTCGCCTGCGCCCGCCGGCTGCTCGGCGCCCCCGACGCGGTGTTCCCGCAATTCGCCACCCACAACGCCCAGACGCTGGCGACCATCCACCGCATGGCCGAGCATCTGAATCCCGCCGGTTTCCAGGTCGGCCAGTACGAGTTCCAGTGCCTGCACGGCATGGGCGAGCCGCTCTACAAGGAAGTCGTCGGCCCGTTGAAGCGGCCCTGCCGCGTCTATGCCCCGGTCGGTACCCATGAGACGCTGCTGGCCTATCTGGTCCGCCGCCTGCTGGAGAACGGCGCCAACAGCTCCTTCGTCAACCGCATCGCCGACAAGAGCGTGTCGATCGACGATCTGGTCGCCGATCCCGTGGCGCAGGCGAGCGCCACCCTGCCGCTGGGCGAACGGAATCCGCTGATCGCCCTGCCGAAGGATCTCTTCGGGGCGGAGCGGGCGAACTCCGCCGGGCTCGACCTGTCGAACGAGACCACGCTGGCCGGGCTGTCCGCCGCGTTGCGCGACAGTGCCGCCATCGCCTGGACCGCCGCCCCGCTGCTGGCGGACGGCGAGCGCCGAGGGGAGCATCCCGGCAAGGCCCGGCCGGTGCTGAACCCGGCCGACCGTCGCGACATCGTCGGCCGCCGCGTCGATGCCGGCCCGGCCGACATCGCCGACGCCTTCCTGTTCGCCGAGGCGGCGGCGCCGGTCTGGGCTGCAACCCCGCCGGCCGAACGCGCCGCCTGCCTGTTCCGCGCCGCCGACGCGATGCAGGCGCGCCTGCCGACCCTGCTCGGCCTGATCATCCGCGAGGCCGGCAAATCCACCGCCAACGCCATCGCCGAGCTGCGCGAGGCCATCGACTTCCTGCGCTATTACGGCGCCCAGGTCCGCGACCGCTTCGCCAACGACACCCATCTGCCGCTGGGGCCGGTGGTCTGCATCAGCCCGTGGAACTTCCCGCTCGCCATCTTCACCGGTCAGGTCGCCGCGGCGCTGGCCGCCGGCAATCCGGTGCTGGCCAAGCCGGCGGAGGAAACCCCGCTGGTCGCGACGGAGGCCGTGCGCATCCTGCGCGCCGCCGGGGTGCCCGCCGGCGCGGTGCAGCTTCTGCCCGGTGCCGGGGAGGTCGGTGCCGCCCTGGTCGGCCATGCCGGCACCCGCGCGGTGATGTTCACCGGTTCCACCGAGGTCGCCCGCCTGATCCAGCGCCAACTGGCCGAGCGGCTGTCGCCCGACGGCGCGCCGATCCCGCTGATCGCCGAGACCGGCGGCCAGAACGCCATGATCGTCGACAGCTCGGCCCTGGCCGAGCAGGTGGTGGCCGACGTCATCGCCTCGGCCTTCGACAGCGCCGGCCAGCGCTGCTCCGCCCTGCGCATCCTCTGCCTACAGGAGGATGTCGCGGACCGCACCCTGACCATGCTGAAGGGCGCGATGCGCGAGCTGGGCATCGGCAGCCCCGACCGTCTGGCGGTCGATGTCGGCCCGGTGATCACGGCGGAGGCGCGCGACGGCATCCTGCGCCATATCGAGGCGATGCGGGCCAAGGGCCGCCGGGTGGAGTCGCTGCCGCTGCCGGCGGAGACCGGCCATGGCACCTTCGTCGCGCCGACCATCATCGAGATCGACCGCATCGCCGATCTGGAGCGCGAGGTGTTCGGGCCGGTCCTGCATGTGCTGCGCTTCCGCCGTGACGATCTCGACCGGCTGGTCGACGCCATCAACGGCACCGGTTATGGCCTGACCTTCGGCCTGCACACCCGCATCGACGCCACCATCGACCGGGTGACCAGCCGGATCGAGGCCGGCAACCTGTATGTCAACCGCAACACCATCGGTGCGGTGGTGGGCGTCCAGCCCTTCGGCGGCCATGGCCTGTCCGGCACCGGACCGAAGGCCGGCGGCCCGCTGTACCTGTCGCGCCTGCTGTCCGTCCGTCCGCTTCCTGATCTCGGCGTTCGCGGCGGCACCGAGCGAGCGCTCGCTCACAATTTCGCCGGCTGGCTCGCCGACCAGGGCAAGGCGGCGATCGCCACCGAGGTCCGGGCGCTGGCGAAGCACTCCCCCGTCGGCGGCCGCACCGAACTGGCCGGTCCGGTGGGGGAAAGCAATGTCTACAGCCTGATGCCGCGTGGCCGCATCCTGCTGCTGCCGCGGACGGAGGACGGGCTGTACCGCCTGTTGGGAGCGGCACTCGCAACCGGCAACGAGGTGGTGGTGGATGGCGACACCGCCGTCACCGCCGGGTTGACGCGCCTGCCGCCGGAGGTCGCCGCCCGTGTCCGGGTGAGCCCGAGCTGGACATCGTTCGGACCGCTGGCCGGCGCGCTGGTGGAAGGCGAGTCCGAGCGTCTGCTCGCCGCCAATCGCCGCATCGCCGAGCTGCCCGGCCCCATCGTCCTGACCCAGGGGGTACCCACCGGCGGCAAGGGGGTGGAGATCGCCTGGCTGATGAACGAGCGCTCCGTCAGCACCAACACCACGGCGGCCGGTGGCAACGCCAGCCTGGTGGCGATGAGCTGAACGGGCTGCGCCAGAGGAGCTGAACCGGCCATGCGCGTGCGGCGGCAAGAGCGCCCGCTCCACGCGCATGCCTGCCATCCTCGCCGCCGTGCGGTACGCCTACGGACGATGCGGTTAAGGTTCCGAACCGTCACCGTTGCCGTTCGGATTCCCGATGCGCCTGATCTTCCTGCTTGGCCTCGCCGGCTTCGCCAGCGCCTTCTCCCTGCGCACCACCGATCCGATGCTGACACTGATCGCCGATGATCTCGACGTGACGGTGCGGCAGGCGGCCCTGCTCGCCTCCGCCTACACGCTGCCCTATGCCCTGATGCAGGTCGTGCTGGGGCCGGTGGGCGACGCCATCGGCAAGTCGCGGCTGGTCCGGCTGGCCCTGTCGGTGCTGACCGTCGGTCTGGTGCTGTCCACCATCGCGCCGAGCTACGGCACGGTGATGGCCGGGCGTATCCTGGCCGGCGCCTTCGCCGGCGGCATCATCCCGGCCTCCATGGCGCTGATCGGCGACCGCGTGCCCTATGAGGAGCGCCAGATCGCCATCAGCCGTTTCCTGCTGGCGGTGATCTTCGGGCAGATGTCGGGTTCCGCCGTGTCGGGGGCGCTGGCCGAGGCCTTCGGCTGGCGGGCGGTGTTCGGCCTGTCCGCCGGCGTGACGGCGCTGATCTGCGCCGCCGCCCTGATCGGGCTGGCGCGCGAGGTGGAACCCCGCTCCCCCCTGTCGGTCGCCGACGCGCGGCGGCGCTATGCCACCGTGCTGACGAACCCGGCCTCGCTGTTCGTCTTCGCCACCGTGGCGGGGGAGGGGTTGCTGATCTTCGGCGTCTTCCCCTTCGTGGCCCCGGTGCTGATCGAACATGGCGCCGCCGGCGCCTTCCAGGCCGGGCTGACCATCGCCGCCTTCGCCATCGGCGGCGTGGTCTACAGCACGGTGGTCCGGCGGCTGATCGCCTCGCTCGGCCAATGGGGCATGATGAAGGCCGGCGGTCTGGCCGCCGGCCTGGCCTATCTGGTCATCGCCTTCCCGGTGCCCTGGCCGGTGGTGAGCCTCGCCTTCCTGGTCGCCGGCTTCGGCTTCTACATGCTGCACAACACCATGCAGACCCAGGCGACGGAGCTGGCCCCGACCGCCCGCGGCTCGGCGCTGGCCCTGTTCGCGTCGAGCTTCTTCCTGGGGCAGGGGATCGGGCCGGTGCTCTATGGATACATCTCCACCCACACCGGCTTCGGCCCGCTGTTCCTCGGCGTCGGCCTGCTCACCGCCGGGCTGGGCTTCGCCTCGGTCCGGCTGATCCGGCGGGGGCGGGCATAGCGACGGTCACAGGCAGGCCCGGATGTAGGGCCGGTTCGCCTCCCACAGCTCATCCAGGATGGCGGCGGCGGCGGCGCTGGAATTCACGACGGGATCGATCAGCAGCGCCTGCAAGGCCAGCTCCTTCGATCCGCGCAGCGCCGCCTCCACCGACAGTTGCTGCACGTTGGCCTGGACCGACAGCAGCTTCAGGATGCCGTCGGGCAGCCGTCCGAGCGAGACCGGATGGACACCGGCGGCGTCGGCCACCAGCGGCACCTCCACCGCCAGCTCGTCGGGCAGGCCGGGGATGACGCCGCGGTTGATGACGATGCCGCTTTCGATGAAGCGCTTCTGGTTGTGCAGCTGGCCCGCGATCACCGCCACCGCCCGCTCGCCCCAGGACGGTCTGGTCCAATCATCTGGGATCGGCCTGCTGCCGTCGATGACGCCATCCATCAGGTCGCGCAAGATGACGCGCCCCTCCTCGTCATGTTTGAAGTCGAAGCCGTGTTCCCCGGCCTCCCAGCCATAGGGCAGGAATTCGCCGGTGTGGTCGTCGCTGGGGGTGACCCACAGGCCGAAGGCATGGAACAGGCGGCGCGCCAGCGGAGTGAAGGACGGATCGTGCGTCGCCTCCCTCTCGCGAAGCAGGGGATAGAGGTCGCGGCCCGTCGCCTTCTCGCGGATCGCGGTCAGCCATTGGAAATGGTTCAGCCCGGCGCCCCAGACATCGACCTCCTTCTCCGCCATGCCCAGGATCTGGCAGATGAACCAGCGCGCCAGGAAGATGCCGTGGCAGAGCCCGAGCGTCCGCACATTGGTGCAGCGCGACAGGCCCAGCACGATGCGGCTTTCCGGATTCGACAGGTTGATGAACAGGGCGTCGGGGCAGATCGCTTCGACGTCGCGGGCGATGTCGACGATCAGCGGCAGGGTGCGGAGCGTGAAGAACAGCCCGCCGGGGCCGCCATTCTCGCCCAGCGTGTGGCGGATGCCATGCTTCCTCGGCACCTCGAAATCCAGCTTCCACAGCCGGTTGCGGTCGATGGCGATGGCGCACAGCACGAAACCGGCGCCCTGGAGGGCGGCCTTGCGGTCGGTGGTCTTCTCGATGGTGAGGCCGGCATTCCCGTGGCGGTTCAGCACATCCGCCAGCGCCGCCATGCGGTCGAGCGCTTCCACATTGGTGTCGACCAGCGTCAGGGTGCTGCCGGCCAGCTCCGTGGTGGAGAACAGATCCTGGAACAGGCTGAGGCCGAAGGCGGCGCTGCCGGCGCCGATGAAGACGATCTTGGTGGTGTTGGGCATGGTGGGTTTCCTCCGCAAACGGAGCGGCTGACCGCCGTCTTGTGGACACAAGGCTACGCCCTTCGGACGGCGCCGCCCATAGGCTGCGCCACCGCGTCGCGCCCGGACCATTCGTGTGCTTGTCCCATGGCGCCGGGCGGCCGGCTGCGGCATGCTGGGGAAAACGAACCAATCCCTTGGGAGGACGACAATGGACAGCTTCAGCCAGCCCGTGTCCCTGGCCGACGATGCCAAGCCGCTGAGTTTCCCGCCGGATTTCCGCTGGGGCGCCTCGACCGCCTCCTACCAGATCGAAGGGGCGGTGGAGGCCGACGGGCGTGGGCCCTGCGTGTGGGACACCTTCACCGCCCAGGGCCGCATCATGGACGGCAGCAGTGCGGCGGTGGCCTGCGACCATTACCACCGCTATCCGGAAGACATCGCGCTGATGAAGGCGGCCGGCTTCGACAGCTACCGCTTCTCCATCGCCTGGCCGCGCATCCTGCCGACGGGCACCGGGGCGGTGGAGACGCGCGGCCTCGATTTCTACGACCGGCTGGTCGATGGGCTGCTGGAGGCGGGAATCACGCCGATGGCCTGCCTCTATCATTGGGATCTGCCGCAGCCGCTGGAGGATGCCGGCGGCTGGCAGGGGCGGGAGATCATCGGACCCTTCGCCGACTACGCCCGCATCGTCACCGCCCGGCTGGCCGACCGGGTCAAGACCTGGATGATGCTGAACGAACCCAATGTCGTCGCGATCTTCGGCTATGGCGTCGGCGAGCACGCCCCCGGCCACAGGCTGGGCGAACAGGGCATCCTGCGGGCCCTGCATCACCAGAATCTGGCTCAAGGGGCGGCGCTGCGCGCCATCGCGGCGGAGCATTCCGGCCTGACGCTGGGCACCGTCCTGAACCTGCAACCCGCCGTTCCCGACAGCGACCGTCCGGAGGACATCGCCGCCGCCGCCCGCTGGGATGCGGTGTGGAACCGGGTGACGCTGGACGGGCTGATGCGCGGACGGATCCCGGCGTTGCTGGCCGACAAGATGGCCGGCTTCGTGCTGCCCGGCGACGAGGAGGCGATCCGCTATCCCATCGACCTGCTGGGCATCAACTACTACTCCCGCATGACGATGAAGCATGAGGCGGGACGGCCCTTCGAGGTCGGCTGGGGCGAAGCGCGCTGCCGGCGCTGGACCGGCATGGCCTGGCCGGTGCAGCCGGAGGGGCTGTACGAGCTGCTGAGCGAATTCCGCACCGACTACGGCAATCCCGCCGTCTTCATCGCCGAAAATGGCTGCGCCTATGACGACGTGGTGACGCCGGACGGCCAGATCCACGATGCCGAGCGGGTGCTGTTCTACCGCGAGCACCTGGAATCGGTGGCGCTGGCGCTGGCCGACGGCTGCAACGTCACGGGCTATCTGTGCTGGAGCTTGCTGGACAATTTCGAGTGGGCCTTCGGCCTGTCGAAACGGTTCGGCATCGTGCGCGTCGATTACGACACGCTGGAGCGCACGCCGAAGGACAGCTACCGCTTCCTGGCCGAGGTTGTGAGAACCGGAAGACTTTGACCGATATCTTCCCGCCGCCCCTGTACTTTCGGCATGTCGCACCCTATTCGTTAGTCATACGGACGGTGATGGATCAAGGGCGGAGGCCCGGATGGGCGGCATGACCGACAAGACAGGCGGCGGCGGGCGCGCCGGAAATGACGGTATGAGGACGGGTGGCGAGGCGCCCAGCTTCGCCCGCCGTTTCCTGCGGCTGGCCGGCGGCTATTGGCAGGGACGGTCGCGGGTGACCGTCTGGGCGCTGACCGTGGCGCTGGTGGTGCTGACCATCGGACAGGTCTCGGTCCCCGTCCTGATCAATCTGTGGAGCGAGCGGCTGTTCGACGCGCTCGAACAGCGCTCCATGGACCGTTTCCTCACCATGATCGGCTTCGTCGGGCTGATCATCCTCTACAACATCGTCATCGTCGTGCTGCATCTGCGGGTGAAGCGGCGGTTGCAGATGGGCTGGCGCGACTGGCTGACCCGCAAGCTGCTGGAGGATTGGCTGCGCCGGGGCCGCCATCACCAGATCGCCTATATGCCGGGGGAGCACGACAACCCCGACGGCCGCATCGCCGAGGACATCCGCATCACCGCCGAGATGGCGATCGAGCTGGGCCATTCGCTGACCTATTGCGCCCTGCTGCTGATCAGCTTCACCAACATCCTGTGGATGCTGTCCGGCACCCTGCCGGTCACGCTGTTCGGAACGGAGCTGGCGGTGCCGGGCCATCTGCTGTTCGTGGCTCTGCTCTATGCCGCGGTGGGCACCACCATCGCCATGCTGATCGGCCAGCCGCTGGTCAATGCCGTCAACCGCCGTCAGGGTTACGAGGCCGATTTCCGCTTCGCGTTGGCCCGCATCCGCGAGAACGGCCAGACCATCGCCCTGCTGCATGGGGAATCGGCCGAGCGCGGCCATCTCGCCAGCCTGTTCGGCGGGGTGGTGCGGGGCTGGACCGGGCAGACCCGCGCGCTCAGCCACATGATGGTGTTCAGCGCCAGCTATTCCGTGCTGTCCGCCGCCTTTCCGACCCTGGTCGCCGCCCCGCGCTACATCGCCGGCACCATCTCGCTGGGGGTGCTGATGCAGACGGCGCAGGCCTTCCAGCAGACGGTGGGGGCGCTGTCCTGGCCGATCGACAATCTGCCGCGCGCCGCCGAATGGCGGGCGTCGGTGGAGCGCGTGCTGAACCTGCATGACGCGCTGCTGCGGCTGGACCGCGAGGTCTGCGACGTGCCGGATGCCCATATCCAGGTCGTGCGCGCGGACGAACACAGCACCCTGACCTTCGCCGGTGTTGCCATCGACGAGCCGAACGGCACGGCCGTCGTCCATCCCTTCGACCTGGAGGTGCGGCCGGGCGACCGCGTGCTGATCGGCGGCGATCCGTCGGCGACCATCCGCCTGTTCCGCGCCGTGGCCGGCGTCTGGCCCTGGGGCCGTGGCCGGATCACCCTGCCGGCCCACACCCGCGTGTTCTTCATGCCGGAACGCCCCTATCTGCCCCATGCCAGCCTGCGCGCCGTTCTGGCCTATCCCGGAGCCGCCTCCTCGGTCGGCGACGAGCAGGCGGTGGCGGCGCTGCTCAGTGTCGGATTGCCCGATCTCGTCGGACGGCTGGACGATCTGGACCATTGGGACGAGGCGTTGTCGGTGCCCGAACGCCAGCGCCTGGGCTTCGCCCGGCTGCTGATCCGCCGTCCCGACTGGATTTTCCTGGAGGACGCCACCGACAGCCTCGACCCCCCGGCGGAGGAGGAGCTCTTGTCGCTGATGGAGCGGGAGTTGCCGCACGCCACCTTGCTGACCATCGGCCACCATGCCGCCTTGGACGCCCACCATGGCCGCAAGCTGGTGCTGGAGCGGACCAACGGCGCCGTCACCCTGCGGGAGGAGGCGCGGGATGCCCAGCCGGTGGCGGAGAGTGCCGCGTAACAGTCGTTCCGGTGTCCCGGAACCTTGGAACGCCTTCCAAAAGCTGCCACACTGCGCGGCGGACACCGTTCGTACCCACAGCATCGCCGCCCGCCAACCATGGATATGAGCGTGAAGAAGACCAGCATCAACGCGGCATGGCGGGGGCTGGCGAATTGTCGGGGATGCGGGATCCGGGACTCCGCGCTGTTCGCCGATCTGACGGAACCCGATTTCAACCTGATCCATCTGCCGATCGACGAGATGACGGTGGCGCCGGGATCGGCGCTCTACCATGTCGGTGACGAGCCGGCGGCGCTGTTCACGGTCCGCAGCGGGCTGGTGAAGCTGGTCCAATATCTGCCGAACGGCGGCCAGCGCATCGTCCGGCTCTTACGCACCGGGGACACCGCCGGGCTCGAGGCGGCGCTGGGCGAACCCTATCGCCATACCGCCATCGCCATCCATCCCGTCCTGACCTGCCGCATCCCCCGCGCCGTGATCCAGCGCCTGTCGGAGGAGACCCAGCATCTGCACCAGCAGCTGATGCGGCGCTGGCATCAGGCGGTCGAGCGGGCCGACGCCTTCCTGGTCGAACTCGGCACCGGCAGCGCCAGGGCGCGGGTCGCTCGGCTGTTCCTGACCCTGGTGGACGATCTCGGCGAATGCGATTTCTTCGGGCGGGAGGATGTCGGCGCCGTGCTGGGCATCACCACCGAGACCGCCAGCCGCGTCGTCGCCGAGCTGAAGCGGCAGGGCCTGCTGGAGGAACAGCGGCCCAACCGCTTCCGCTGCGACACCGCCGCCCTGCGCGAACTGGCGGACGGGCCGTAGCCCGCGCCCTGTCCGGCGGAGGGGCGGGCGCCGTCAAGCCGCCCGCATCTCCCGCACCAGCCCGTCGACCTGACCGGCCAGAGTCCGCAGCTGGTCCTGCACGGTGGAGGAGGCGGTCAGCACGCGGTTGGCCGAATCCCCCGACTCCCGCGCCGCGTCGGCGACGGAATCGATGTTGCCACGCACATGCTGGGTGCTGTTCGCCGCCTCGCCGACATTGCGGGCGATCTCGCGGGTGGCGGCGCTCTGCTGTTCCACCGCGGCGGCGATGGTGGCGGCGATCTCGTTCACCTCACGGATGGTGCCGGCGATGGAGCGGATGGCGTCCACCGCATCCTGGGTCACCGACTGCATGGCGGCGATCTGGGCGGAGATGTCCTCCGTCGCCTTGGCGGTCTGGGTGGCGAGGCCCTTCACCTCGCTGGCCACCACGGCGAAGCCCTTGCCGGCCTCCCCGGCGCGGGCCGCCTCGATGGTGGCGTTCAAGGCCAGCAGGTTGGTCTGGCCGGCGATGGACTGGATCAGCCCGACCACCTCGCCGATGCGGCCGGCGGTCTGGGCCAGCCCCTCGACCGTGCGGTCGGTTCGTTCGGCCTCGTCGGCGGCCTTGCGGGCGATCCGGCTGGAGACCTGGACCTGGCCGCCGATCTCCTGGATGGAGGCCGACAATTCCTCCGTCGCGGCGGCGACCGCCTTGACGTTGCCTTCCGCCTGAAGGGAGCTGCCGGCGGCGGTCGTCGCCTCCCCGGCGGTAAGGTCGGCGCTCCGGGTCATGCGCTCGGCCATGTCCTGCATCTCGCCGGCGGCCTGCGCGACGCGGTCCAGCACGGTGCGGACGCCGCTCTCGAAATTCTCCGCCATCTCGACCATGGCGCGGCGGCGTTCGCCGGCGGCGCGGCCGCGTTCCGCCTCGGCGCGGGCGTTGGCGGCCCTGGCCTCGTCGGCGGTGTCGCGGAAGACGCTCAGGGCGCGGGTCATGTCGCCGATCTCGTCGGCGCCGGCGGCGGGGATCGGCGCGTTCAGATCGCCGGCGGCGATCGCCCGCATGGCGTCGGACAGGGCGCTCAGCCGGGCGACGATGTGGCGGCCCACCACCAGCCAGGCCAGCGCCACGGCGCCGACCAGGCTGCCGGCGGCGAACAGGACCAGCATGTTCCGGCCGGCGGCGATGACGCCTTCGGTCCCGGTGACCGCCGTCTTCGCCTCCTCGCGCATCGCGGCGATCTCGCGGTCGACGGTGGCTGAGAAGCGCTGGGCCAGTTGGCGGCTCTCGGCGAGCATCCGCTTGGTATCGGCCGTCGAGGTCAATTCGGCGCGGCGCAGGGCGATGACCCCTTCCTCCCCCCGGCCGAATCCGATCAGCGCCTTCACCAGGGCGGCCAGCACCTCGGTCCCCGCGGCATTGTCGCCGGTTTGCCCGCGCAATTTGCCGATGCGCTCATAGAGCGACGAGGAGGCGGTGGCGAAGCGCTTTTCCAGAAGGTCCAGCCGGGCGGCATCGGGGGCCTGGGCCGCCTCGTTCAACGCGCCGGTCAGGGCGGTGCCGTAGGTCGACAGTTCCAGGTTGGTGCGGAATTGTTCCAGCCCCTGGCCGAGCAGATCCTGGATGGCCTCCTGGACCTGGGAACGGATGTCGAAATTGGCGCGCTTGATGTCGCTCTGCACCTTGCGCAACGGCGGCGCCAGCCCGTCGATCAGTTGGGCGGCCTGCGTCCGGGCGGCGGCCAGCCGCTCGGCCAGCCGCCTGTCCGACCCGGCGCCGCCGGTCCCATCCAACGCCGCGCGGCGCAGGTCGAAGACATTGTCCTGGCCATAGCCGAACAGGAACAGCGCCTCGATCTTGCCGGCGGTGTCGGCGGGCAGACGGTCGCCCAGCGTACCGAGCGTTCCGGTCACCTGCGACGACGCCTCCAGATAGGCCTGCTGCCGATCTCCGATCTCCTTGGCGTCCTGTGCCGTGCCGGAGCGGTTCATGGCGTCGAGCGCGCGGGCGATCCCGCCGCGCAGGTCGTAGAGCGCGATCATCGAGCGCACGGCGTCCGACAGCGTTCCCATGTCGCGGTCGGTGCCGCCGTCGAGCGCCATGCCCTTTTGTTGCAGGGACTCCCCGGCGCCATCGACGAGCGGGGCCAGCGTCTTGAGGAAGCCGTCATAGGTCTGGGCGAGGCGGGTGGAGGCCGCCTCGCGCCGATCATGCAGGGACAGGCGGCGGGCAACGGCGTCGTTGATCCGGTCGAGCGTGGCGATCAGCGCATTGCCGGTCTCGCGCACCTCCGACAGCAGCGGGTCCTGCGGCCGGCGCCCGGCCATTTCGTCCACCAGCGACAGGAAGCCGCGGGCATGGTCCCGAGCCTCGGCCTGGAGCCGTTCCCGCTCCTCCTGGCTGTCGACGCCGTCCAGCGCGGGAGCCGCCGAGGCGATGCCGCCGCTCTCGGCGGCCAGCCGGGTGGCCAGTTCCATCTCCGGCAGGCTGGTGTCGGCGATCTGGGCCATGGGCCGCTCGACCGCGGAGAAGGACATCAACCCGACGGCGCTGGCCGCCACCGTCATCGCCGCCATGCCGGCGAAGGCCAGCATCAGCTTGGCCCGCACGCCGAGACGACGGTGGCGACCGTGGCGGTCGGCGCCGGGCTGCGGATTGACGGGTGCGGCGGTGGTCATGGCGTCGGGTTCCCCTTGGGAGCGGGTGTGGTCGCTGGTCGTCCGGCACGAAACTGGTCCGGGCGCCGGCGGCTTTTCCCGGGCCGCAAGTCCGCATTGTGCGCAATCAAGGTTTCATGGACTGCGGGATGTGCTTGCGACCATCGGTCGCGCCGGCCTTTCCATGCTTTTCAACGGAAGGAGGCGTCGTCAATGAATTTTCCGCTGATAAGAAAAGATAGTTACGATTATTCCGATATTCGGAAGATATACGCCAAAAGGGCAGAAAATTTTCTGATTGTCGAAGGTTGTTGCGCATCCATGGGCCTGGGCCGGACGGTGGGAGGGCGGGAAGCCCGCCCCGCCGGTGGACCGTCACGCCCAGGCCTATGCATCCGGGTCATGGCCATAGCGGGCAGCACCAAAGGCACCACGGCCATCGACCGACCCCATCCCTGTGCTTACCCCCACCGGCGAAAAAGCCATCACTTGGATAGCGGCGCGGCCATACCGATGCCGAGTGGAAGCGCCGTGGTGGCGTGGCTAGCTTGGGGTCAGCACCGTTTCCAAAGGATTTTCGACAATGCCGCAGGATGCCAGCCCGCCCTTCGCCGCTCCGTCCGCCGTTCCGTCCTTTGCGGGCCCCATGACCGCGGCCAGCCCGCCTTCCGCAACCGCCGGGGCTGACGACGGGATGGTCGCCGGCATCCGCTCCGTCCTGGCGGAATGCGGCGGGCTCGCGGTCGATGCCGGGACGCTCGCCATCGATGACGACCTTTATGCCGCTGGCCTGACCTCGCATGGCTGTGTCGGGCTGATGCTGGGGCTGGAGGAGCAGTTCGACGTCGAGTTTCCCGACAGGTTGCTGAACCGCCGCACCTTTGAAAGCATCGCCGCCATCCGCGATGCGGTGCGCGGCCTGATCGACGGGGGCGAGGCGTGACCGCCGCCCTGGCCGCTTTGGCCGAGCCGGTGTCGGCCCCGGTCAACGTCGCGGCCCGCGCGCGCGCCATCGGTGCGGACATCGCCGCGCGCCATGCCGAGGCCGTCGACCGCGACGGCCGCTTCCCCAGCGAAGCCTTCGACGCCTTGCGGGAGCAGAAGCTGCTGGGTGCCATGGTGCCGGCCGACCTTGGTGGCGGCGGAGCCTCCCTGTTCGAGGTGGCGGCCGCCTGCCATGCGCTGGCCCGCGGCTGCGCCGCCACCGGCATGATCTATGCCATGCACCAGATCCAAGTCGCCTGTCTGCTCGACCACGGCGGCAACGGCTGGCATCGCGCCCTGATGTCGCGCATCGCCGCCGAACAGCTCCTCCTCGGCTCGGCCACGACGGAGGCGGAGACCGGCGGCGACATCCGTAACAGCGTCTGTGCCGTCCATGCGGAGGACGAGCGCTTCACCCTGGCGAAGAACGCGTCGGTGATCTCCTACGGCGACCAGTCGGACGTCATCCTGGTCACCGCCCGCAGCAATCCCGACGCCCCGTCGTCGGATCAGGTGCTGGTGGTGGTGACGAAGGACGATTATCGGCTGGAGAAGACGACGCGCTGGGACGCGATGGGCATGCGCGGCACCTGCTCCGACGGCTACCGGCTGGAGGCGGCGGGCGTTCTCGACCAGATCCTGCCGCTGCCCTACGCCGACCTGTCGGCCCGGACCATGCTGCCGGTGACCCATATCCTGTGGAGCAGCTGCTGGCTCGGCATCGCCGCCGACGCGGTCAGCCGCGCCCGCGCCTTCGTCCGCTCGGAGGCCAAGCGCAAGCCGGGCACCACCCCGGCCTCGGCGGTGCGGCTGGCCGAGGCGACGGCGAAGCTCCAGCAGATGAAGGCCGTCATCCTCGCCGCCATCCGCCGGTACGAGCTGGCCAGCGGCTCGCCGGAGCAGCTCACCGCCCTGTCCTTCGCCACCGCCATGGCCACGCTGAAGGTCACCACCTCGGAGCTGGTGCGCGAGGTGGTGGAGGCGGCGATCCGCACCTGCGGGCTCGCCGGCTACCGCAACGACACACCCTACAGCCTGGGCCGCCATCTGCGCGACGCCCAGTCCGCCGCGCTCATGATCGGCAACGACCGCATCATGGCGCACATCTCCACCCAGCTTCTCGTCCAGCGGGACGGATCGGGGCCATTCGAATGAACATGGTCGACATCACGGCCGCCCAGGCCGCCTATCGTGACGAGCTGGTGAAAGCCGGCCTGCTGATCCCCACCGGGGTGGACGGTCTCTATGGCCGCAGCGGCGTCTTCGAGGATGTGGTGGAGCGCTTCGACGCGCTGGTCACCCGCTGGGGCGGCCGGGACGGGGCGGAGGTGATGCGCTTCCCGCCGGCCCTGAACCGCCGCTATTTCGAGGAAAGCGAATATCTGAAGAGCTTTCCCCATCTGGCCGGCACCATCCACAGCTTCGGCGGCGACGAGAAGGCGCACCGTACCCTGTTGCGCCGGCTGGAGGAGGGGCAGGACTGGACCGAGGATCAGGTGGCGACCGACGTGGTGATGACGCCGGCCGCCTGCTATCCGGTCTATCCGACCATCGCCCGGCGCGGCGCGCTGCCCGGCGAGGGCAGGCTGATCGACGTTTTCTCCTACTGTTTCCGGCATGAGCCGTCGATCGACCCCGCCCGCATGCAGCTGTTCCGCATGCGCGAGTACATCCGTATCGGCACCCCCGATCAGGTGGTCGAGTTCCGCGAGCTGTGGCTGGAGCGTGGCCGCGCGATGATGGGCTCGCTGGAGGTGCCGCTCGATGTCGATGTCGCCAACGACCCCTTCTTCGGACGGGCCGGCGCCATGCTGTCGAACAGCCAGCGCGAGCAGAAGCTGAAGTTCGAACTGCTGATCCCGATCACCAGCCATGAGAAGCCGACCGCCTGCCTCAGCTTCAACTATCACCAGGACCATTTCGGCCATCTGTGGGACATCCGCACCGACGACGACGGCGTCGCCCACACCGCCTGCGTCGGCTTCGGCATGGAGCGGGTGGCGCTGGCGCTGTTCCGCCACCATGGCTTCGACACCGCGCGGTGGCCGGCGTCGGTGCGCAAGGTGCTGTGGGGGTGAGCGGCGCCATGTGGACGCGGCACCCGCCCGACGGCTACGACCCCCACCCCCTGCATCGGGGTGAGCGCATCTGGCCGGAGACCAACTGCTACGTCGATCTGTGGATCGAGGCGCTGCACGCCCGCGGGCTGGAGCCGCGGGCGATGCTGGGCTTCACCGTCACCCAGGATTTCGAAGGCGACCAGTTCACCTTCTTCAAGGTGCCGCTGGAGGATCTGGAGACGCTGTACGGCCTGCGCGTCCAGGAGTTGGCGATCTATGACGGCGTCGAGGCCCATGTGGCGGAGCAGTTGCGGCGAAGCGCTCATGGCGGGCTGGTGCTGGTGGAGGTCGACGGCTTCCACCTGCCGGACACCCGTGGCACCTCCTACGGCACCACCCATGTCAAGACCACGGTCGGCATCGTCCGTATCGACCCGGCCGCACGGGTGATGGAGTATTTCCACAATGCCGGCTTCCATCGGCTGGAGGGAGCCGATTACGAGGGTGTCATGGCGGCGGCGGCCGGGCCGCTCTTCCCCTATGTCGAGTTCGTGAAGCCCGGCCGGCCGGCGCTGGAAGGCGGGGCGCTGGTCACCGCGTCGCTCGACCTGCTGCGCCGCCACCTCGCCCGCCGGCCGGCCGGCAATCCGATGGCGGCCTACCGCGCCGCGTTTCCGGAGCATCTGGAGCGGCTTCTCGCCCGCTGGTCGGTGGGCGATCCGATGGCGTATTTCCACCTCTACGCCTTCAATCTGCTGCGCCAGTTCGGCGCCAATTTCGAACTGCTGGGCGCCCATCTCCGCTGGCTCGACGGCCCGGCCGACGCGGTGGAGGGGTGCCGATCGATCGCGGAAGCCGCCAAGGCCATGCAGTTCCAGCTTGCCCGCACCGTGGCCCGGCGCAAGCTGCCCGACCTCACCGATGGCTTCGACCGGCTGGAGCGCGACTACGACACCGTCCTGGGCGGTCTGGCCCGCCGATACGGGTAGCGCCATGGCCCGCATCCGATCGGTCACCGGACAGCGCCGGACCCCTCTGGATCGGGGATGGACGCTGACCGTCTCGCCGCCCGGCGGACAAGCCGATGGCGGAGGAGGCATTCCCGCCCCGGTGCCCGGCACCGCCGCGCTGGCGCTCCAGGCGGCCGGATCGTGGTCGGCCGACGATCCGGCCCCGCTTCATGACAAGGATGTCGTCTACCGCACCCGCCTGAGCGGCCATGGTCCCGGCATCCTGCGGTTCCACGGCCTCGCCACCATCGCGGAGGTGTGGCTGGACGGCGACCGCATCCTGACCGCCGACAGCATGTATCTCGCTCATGAGGTGCCGGTGACGCTGAAGGGCGAGGCCGAGCTGTCGATCCGCTTCCACGCCCTGCATCCGGTGCTGGCGGCGAAGAAGGGCCGCGCCCGCTGGCGGCCCCGACTGGCCGAGCCGGCGGGTCTGCGCTTCGTCCGCACCACCCTGCTGGGCCATATGCCGGGCTGGTGTCCGCCGATCCACGCCGTCGGTCCCTATCGCCTGGTGGAACTGGTGGAGGAGACCGGTCCCTTGCATGTGCGCGCCGCCGACCTGCGCAGCGGCTATGACGGGCGGGACGGCCGCCTCTCGCTGCGCCTGACGGTGGAGGGCGCCGCGGCCGGTGCCGGCGGGGTGGTGGAGGTCGCGGGGCGGACGGCGCCGCTTCTCTTCGACGGTGCCGGCGGCTTCCATGCCGACCTGACCCTGCCGGACGTCGAGCCCTGGTGGCCGCACACCCATGGCGAGCCGGCCCTGCATGGCGTGACCGCCCGGATTGGATCGGTCGAAATCGATCTCGGCCGTGTCGGCTTCCGCTCGCTGGCCGTCGACCATGGGCCGGATGGCAACGGCTTCGCCTTGCTGGTGAATGGTGTCCGCGTGTTCTGCCGTGGCGGCTGCTGGGTGCCGGTCGATCTGGTCGGGCTGTCGTCGGATCGCGCGGTCTATGAGCCGGAATTGCGGCGGATGCGCGACGCCGGCGCCAACATGGTCCGGGTCGGCGGCACCATGCTGTATGAGGGTGACGCCTTCTTCGAGCTGTGCGACGAGCTCGGCATCCTGGTCTGGCAGGACGCCATGTTCGCCAATTTCGACTATCCGGCCGACGCCGTTTTCCTCGACAGCGCGCGGGCGGAGATCGCGCAGCTTCTCGACCGGACCCAGGCATCACCCTCCCTGGCGGTGCTCTGCGGCGGCAGCGAGATGGAGCAGCAGGCGGCCATGCTCGGCCTGCCCCGCGCCGCCTGGACCCAACCGGCGCTGACCGCAGTGATCGCCGAGGAATCGGCGGCCCGGCGGCCCGACCTGATCCTGGTGGCGAACTCCCCGAGCGGCGGGGCGCTGCCCTTCGTCGCCAATGCCGGGGTGACCCATTATTACGGCGTCGGCGCCTATCTTAGGCCGCTGGAGGATGCCCGGCGGGCGGATGTGCGTTTCGCCAGCGAATGCCTCGCCTTCGCCAACCTGCCGGAGGATGAGCCGCTCGGCGTTCCGGCGCTGCATCATCCGCGCTGGAAGGCGCGGGTGCCGCGCGATCCCGGCGCCTCCTGGGATTTCGAGGATGTGCGGGAGCATTATCTGGAGGCGCTCCATGGCGTCGATCCGCGCCGCCTGCGCTATGAGGATCCCGACCGCTACCGCCGCCTGTCGCGGGCGGTGACCGGAGAGGTGATGCAGGCGGTGTTCGACGAGTGGCGGCGGGCCGGTTCGGGCTGCGCCGGCGGCCTGGTCTGGCAATGGCGCGACCCCTGGCCCGGTGCCGGCTGGGGCGTGGTCGGCGCCGACGGTACGCCGAAGCCGGCCTGGCACGCCCTGAAGCGCGCCTTCCGCCCGCTGCGGGTGATCCTGACCGACGAGGGCGTCAACGGGCTGGCCGTCCATCTGGTCAACGACACCGCCCGGCCGGTCGAGGCGCTGCTGCGGGTGACGGCATGGCGTGAGGGGGCGGTGCCGGTCCTGACGGCGGAGCGGCCGGTGACGCTGCCGGTGCGGGGGGCGGTGATGCTGGCGGGGGCGGAACTGGGCGACCGCTTCTTCGACCTGACCTACGCCTACCGGTTCGGGCCGCTTCCGCATGATGTGGTGACGGCGTCGCTGCTGCTGGTCGAAGGGGGCGGGGAACCAATGGACGAGTCCCATTATTTCCCAAGGGGACGCGCGCTTGCGCGGGCGGAGCTGGGGCTGGGGGCGATGGTGGAAGAGCAGGGGGACGGCTGGGTTCTGCGGCTCTCCACGCGGCGCTTCGCCTGTTCGGTGCATGTGGAGGACGAGCGGTTCCAGGCGGACGACGGCTGGTTCCATCTGCCTCCCGGTGTCGAGCGGGTCGTCCGTTTGCGGCCGAGGACCGGCTTGGGAAGCGGGAACGACGCACGGATGCCGCCGGATGGTGAGGTCCACGCGGTGAACGCGCTGGCGCCCATCCGCTACAGGGGGAATGCATGAAGCCGATGCCGGTGGTGTTCGAGGGGTGTTTCGGATGGCTGCACCCGGCGCCGGGCCTGCGCGGGGTGGTCCTGTGCGGCCCCTATGGCCATGAGGAGCTGTGCGTCCACCGCGCCTGGAAAGGCTTCGCCGAACGGCTGGCGGCGGCCGGCTTGCCGACGCTGCGCTTCGACTATCCCGGTTCCGGCGATTCGGCCGGGGATGATGGCGAGCCGGACCGGCTGCGCGCCTGGCTCGACGGTATCAAGGCGGCGGTTCGCCGCCTGCGCGAGGACACCGGCGTCACCGAGCTGGTCCTGGTCGGCCAACGACAGGGGGCTCTGCTCGCCACGGCGGCGGCGCGGGAGCTGGCGGCGGAGGGGCTGGGCGTCGATATGCTGGTCCTGCTGTCGCCGATCACCTCGGGGCGCAAGGCCCTGCGCGAACTCCAGGCGCTGTCGAGCATGGTGCAGCGCCCGGTCTGCAACCCGGAACCGCCGGAGCGCGCCTCCTGGCTGAATGTGGTCGGCATACCGGTGACGCCGGAAACGGCGCTGTCGCTCGGCGGTCTCGACCCCTGCGACGGGCCGGCCCCGCCGGCCCCGCGCATTCTGATCGTCGACCGGCCCGCGGCCAAGGCGCCGGTGACGCTGGCGGCCCGCTGGCGCGCCATGGGGGCGGAGGCGGAGGCGATGGGGGTCAGCGGCGTTCTCGAATTGACCCAGCAGCCCCAGGGCGCCCAGGCCGCGTCGGTGCTGGACCCGGTCCTGAACTGGATCGCCGCCGGCGAGGTCGCCGGCGGGGCGATGCCGCCGCCGGAGCGGCCGGCCGGCCTGATGATGCCGACCGCCGTCGAACGGCCGGTCTTCTTCGGCGGCGCGCCGGAGTTGTTCGGCATCCACTGCATGCCAGTGCTGGCTGACCCCGCCGGCAAGCGGCCAGCCATCCTGTTCCTGAACAGCGGCGCCACCCACCATGTCGGCTCCGGCCGCGCCACCGTGGTGCAGGCGCGGCGGCTGGCGGCGCGCGGCTATTGCTCGCTGCGGATCGATGCGGCCGGCATCGGCGACAGTCCCGAGCGGCCGGGCCTGCCCGACAACCTGCTATACAACCGGGAGGTGGTCAGAGATGTCCGCGCCGCGCTGAACTGGCTGGAGAGTCAGGGGCACCAGCGCGTGGTCGTCATCGGCCTGTGTGCCGGCGGCACGCCCGCCTTGTATGCCGGCCTGGGTGACGGGCGGGTGGTCGGGCAGATCGTGCTCAATCCCGGCCGGTTCGAGCTGGGCGGCGGCATCACCGTGTCGGAGCTGATGCGGACGGTCGCCTTCCGCTCCACCCGCGATTACCTGCGGGAGGCGCTGAAGCCGTCCCGGCTGCGCGCCAGCCTGCGCAAGCCCGCCCGGATGACCGGGCTGGCCAAGCGTCTTACCGGCCGCCTCGTCCGCAAGCTGCTGATCCGCACCGGCCTGACCCGCCATGCGCTGCGCCTGTTCCGCCGGCTGTCGGCCGAGGGCCGCCGGGTGCTGGTGATCTACAGCAGCGACGACATTACGCTGGCCGAATTCTACCTGCATCTGGGCGAGGGCGGCCGCGTCCTGGAGGGGCTGCCCGGCATCGAGGTGGCCTATCTCGACCGTTCCGACCACAGCCTGACGGTGTGGGAGGCGCGCGACCGGCTGGACCGCATGATCGACCGCCATCTGGCCGGTGTGGACAGCGTCGCGCAGACGGACCCCGCCGGTTCGGAACTGACCGGCTGGCCTCTTGGACTTTCCTCCGGCGAGCGGGTGGGGTAAGGCGTGAGGCCTGTTCCGGCGGGTGTTCCCTCCGCAGGCCGGATAATCGCCGGAAAAATTGGGCGAAGTGCCGACCGGCGCCCGAGATGAGGTCGATTCGCTCCGGCACCGGCAGGCGCATCGAAGCGCGGCCCGGCCTTGTGAGGCGATGATTGTTATTTCTCTCTGCATAACGAAACCTCTGATATCCGCAGCTGGTTAAAAATTTCCCGCCTGTGATGTCTCCTGAAGGTTGGTGCGACCTTGGGCAGCAAGGCGGCTGCGCGCATCTTGTCAAATGAGATTTTCGCTCATTAATATGTGCATCATGGTTGTGCCGGAAAAAGCGTGGAGGCTCAGTCAATGAAGAAGCTGGAATACAAAACAATCTCAGACTATACGAAAATTATCATTATGGCTGTTGGCGCTCTTGTGTCGCTTGCCCAGAATTACGGTGATTTGACGAAGATGCTATTCAGCGGCGTCGTCACAACATGTGCGGCGTGTCTTACGATCATGCTGATGCTTGATAAGCTTTACGATGCGATAATGGCTAGAACTGACAAAATTCACGAAGAAATTGCGAATAAATTATTGTCTACACAGGCCATGATTAGCGATCTCAACGAGAGGATAAAGGTAAATTTTGAATATCATGGGCTGATTGACTCACCAAAAGACGCGTTTACCGGGATAGAAATGGCGGAAATATGGAAAGTTCTGTCATTCAGGGTTCGCAAGGACTTCGTTGGAGTGAATTATCTTTCCTATGAATCGTGGAAATATAACAAGGGAGACGAGTTGACCAGATTTCTTGGTTCCAGAAAGCATCTGGATGACATCAGCATCCGCCGCATATTTGTCGTCGATTCAAAAGATGAGTTATCGCAATGGCTTGAAGTGGCGAAGATACATCAGAATTTCGCGATACCCGTAAGATTCATTCTGAAAGCGGAATATGATAAAGTCCGGGACGAGCATGCGAAGGACAATCCCTCTCTAAGCAAAACAAATGGATTCAACGTGATCGATAAGGATATGCCCGGAATATCCATCGACTGGACGTATAAGAACGACAGGACAACGGACGGGGCCAAGCTCAGGCGCGGAGGTGAGTCAGCCAATGTTTATCTGAGGTTGTTCGACCATCTGTGGGCGCGTTCCAGTCAATTCGAAGCCGGCTCCGTCACTCCCCATTTCGTGAGCGTGAATTAGCCGGGAAAATTCATGAGGGTTGGCGGGTGTAGCGGCATCCGTTGAGCGGCCGTAGGATTTGGGTGCTGACGCCAACTCCTGCCGTTTCCGGAGCGCCCACCCGCCATGGTTGATCATACCCTGCCGCTGCCCGGCCTGTCACCCGTTGCTGGAAAGCCGGTGATCGGGCGCTTTGATGGCGGCCGCCTGTCCTCCGATGGCGGGCTGCTGGTGCTGCGGGAGGTGGCGAAGCGGCTGCGGATTGCCGATCGGCTGGCCGCCTGTATTGAGGACCCGCGCGATCCAACGCGCACCGTGCATTCGCTGGCCGACATCATCGGCTTTCGCCTGCTGGCCATCGCGGCGGGCTACGAGGACGGCAACGACGCCGGCAGCCTACGCTCCGACCCGCTGTTCAAGATGGCCCTGGAACGCCTGCCGTCCGAGCGTGACCTTTGCTCGCAAGCCACCATCTCGCGCCTGGAGAACCTGCCGGATACCCGCGCACTGCTGCGCATGGGCCGAGCCATGGTCGATCTCTACTGCGCGTCCTTTCGCCAGGTGCCCAAGCGCATCGTGCTGGATGTAGACGACACCTTCGACACGGTGCATGGCGGTCAGCAGTTGCGCCTGTTCAACGCCCATTATGACGAGTACGGCTTCCAGCCCATCGTTGTCTTCGACGGCAACGGCCGCTTTGTCACCGCTGTGCTGCGCCCAGCCAAGCGGCCCAAGGGGACGGAGATCCGGACCTTCCTGCGTCGCCTGCTCCGCGCCATTCGGGCAAACTGGCCCAAGACCGAGATCCTGCTGCGCGCCGACGGCCATTACGCCTGCCCGGAGGTGCTGGACTGGTGCGAGGCGGAGGGGCTCGACTACGTGCTCGGTCTGCCGACCAGCAGCACACTGCGCCGTCACGTCACCACGCTGGAGGCCAGCACCGCGGCGCGCTTCCAGGCCATGCCCGGAGCCGACAAGGTGCGCCGCTTCAAGGAATTCTATGACGGGGCCAGCACCTGGAGCCGGGTCCGCCGCATCGTCGCGCGCGTCGAGGCAGGAGACCAGGGCACCGACAGCCGCTTCATCGTCACCAACCTACGCCACGGCACGGGTCGCTGGCTGTATGCCGGCCTGTATTGCGCGAGGGGACAGGCGGAAAATCATATAAAAGCCTGGAAATCCCACCTTGCCGCAGACCGGACCTCCTGCACCAAGGCGACGGCCAACCAGTTCCGCCTGTTCCTGCACGCCGGGGCGTACTGGCTGCTGTGGAGCCTGCGCTCGCTGATGCCGAAACGCTCCCGCTGGCGCACGGTGCAATTCGACACCTTGCGGCTGCGCTTGGTGAAGACCGCCGCGCGTATCGTGGAGATGAAGACGCAGATCAAGGTGCACCTGCCGACCAGCGCGCCTGATCAGGCGATCATCCACCTCGCCCTCGGCCGCATGCCCCGGCTCATCTGCTGAGCACCGGGGCAGCGTGCCCCAGCCGTCACCCAATCCCCTCCACCACCAACTCCGACACCGTCACGCCGCCGTCAGCGCGGCGGCCGACGACGCGCGCCCATACAGCCCAACGTTGATCATCTCAACGCGGCGACCAGACCGCTCGCCACCCTGGTGAATAAAGGCGGTTAGGCGGTTGAGCCCCGGTGGTTCGACGCGGCTCACCGCGAAAACGGGAGGCGCATTGACACGTCTCCAATCGTGGAGGAACGTCGGCGGGGTTGGCGTGGCCAGGGAGATCGCTTCGATGCAACGGATTGAGATTTAAGAGATTTCTGCCGAATCCCCGCTGTATCCGCTGCTCCCGGCCGCGGATTTCCACGATTGTTACCGATTTCCCGTCCCCAAGCCCGATCTGTCCGCGCCGGAGATCCTCGTCGGGGTGCTGGCGGCCAGCCCCGCCTGGATCGAGTGGATGATGTGGCTGCGGAACAAGGCCGTCCGGATCGTCGGGCTGAAGGATCTGGGGGCGCTCGGCGCCATCGATCCGGCGAAGCCGCCCGCATCCTACCGTCCCGGCGACAGGATCGGCATTTTCACGCTGGTCGAAAGCCATGACGCCGAGGTCGTCGTGTGTGACCGTGACAGGCATCTCGACGTCTGGCTATCGGTCCGCAAGCTGCCGCCTGATGGCGAGGGGGCGGGCGGCGGCGGGCGGCGGGCCACGGTCGCCACGCTGGTCAGGACCAAGAACCGGCTGGGCAGGCTGTACATGGTCCCGGTCAAGCCGATGCACCGGTTGATCGTCCCGGCCTCGCTTCGGAGCTATCTCGCCCGCAAGGCCGGGTGATCCCGCCGCTCCTTACCCCAGCAACTCCGCCAGCGACCGCGCCACCACCTGGGTCGCCTTGCGCAGGTCCTCCAGCACCAGCTTCTCGTCGGCGCGGTGGCCGTTGGCCTCCAGCAGGTCGCGCGGGCCGGCGCCATAGAGGATGGTGGGGATGCCGGCTTCCGAATAATGGCGGGCGTCGGTGTAGAGCGGGATGCCGTTCTGGCCGACCGGCACGCCCAACACCTCCCGGGCCTGACGGGCGAACAGGGCCGCCAGACGCGGGGCGTCGCCGACCGAGCGGAAGGGGCGGGCCAGCAGGATGCGGCGGATGGTGACGCGGATTCCCTCGCGCCCGGCCGCGGCGCCTTCGATCAGGGCGCGCAGTTCGGCCTCCACCTCCGCCGGATTCTCCTCCGGGATCATGCGGCGGTCGAGGCGGAAGGTGACGCGGTCGGGGACGACGTTGGTGTTGATGCCGCCCTGGATCAGCCCGACGGTCAGCGACGGGTGGGTGATGCCGGTGACGCCGGAACGGCGCGCCGCCAAGTCGGGCCGGTGGGCGTAGAGCGCGGCCAGGATGCCGGCCGCCGCCTCCAGCGCGTCATGACCGGTGTCGGGGCGGGCGGCATGGGCGGACTTGCCGTCGACCTGCACCTCCAGATGCAGGCAGCCATTGTGCCCGGTCACCACCGAATAGGCGAAGCTGGCCGACACCGCGTAATCCGGCTTGGAAATCCCCTGGTCGAGCAGCCATTTCGGCCCGATCTCGCCGCCGGCCTCCTCGTCATAGGTCAGGTGCAGCTCGACGGCGCCGGTCAGCGGCGCGTTCGCCGCCATCAGCGCCCGCAGGGCGAAGGCATAGGTCGCGAAGTCGGATTTCGACACCGCGACGCCGCGGCCATACATCACCCCGTCGCGGATCTCGGCGCCATAGGGATCGCTCGACCAGCCTTCGCCGGGCGGCACCACGTCGCCATGGGCGTTCAGCGCCACCGTCGGGCCGCTGGGGCCGAAGCGGTGGCGGATCACCAGATTGGTGGCGCTGATCATGCCGTTGGCCCGCACCAGTTCGGCCGGCACCGGATGGCGCTCCACGGTGAAGCCCATCGCCTCCAGCAATTCGGCGGCGCGGACGGCATGGGGGGCGCAGTCGCCGGCCGGGTTGTCGGAGGCGACCTTCACCAGCTCCGCCAGGAAACGGACCTCCTCGTCGAAGCGGGCGTTCACCGCCTCGTCCAGCGTTTTGGCGAGCGTGGCGGCGAGGGAGGGGGACAGGTCGGTCATGGCGGGCGGTCCGTCAGAGGGTTGCGGGTGTGAAGTTTTCGACGAAGCGGGCGAGCACGCGGACCCCGGCCTCGGCATCGGCGGCGGTGATGCGTTCGGCCGGGTTGTGCGAGATGCCGCGCTCGCAGCGCACGAACAGCATGGCGATGCCGGTCAGCGCCGCCACCGCCATGGCGTCGTGGCCGGCGCCGCTCGGCAGTTCCGGCGCGTCCAGCCCCTCGGCCGCCGCGGCGGCGGCGAATTGCGCCATCAGCGCCGGGTGGCAGGCGACGGCCGGGCTCTCATGCAGGGTCTCGAAGCCGATGGCGACGCCGCGGGCGTCGGCGATGGCCTCCAGCCGGGCGCGGACGGCGCCGACCCGCTCCAGCCGCAGGGGATCGCGGTCGGCGCGCAGGTCGATGGTGAAGCGGACCTTGCCGGGAATGACGTTGGTGGCGCCGGGCGACGCCTCGATCCGGCCGACCGTGCCGACCAGCCGCTCCTGGCCGGAGCAGAGCTGCTCCACCGCCAGGATCATCTCGGCCGACGCCGCCAGCGCGTCGCGGCGCAGGGTCATCGGCACGGTGCCGGCATGGCCGGCCATCCCGTCCACCGTCACCGCCAGACGGGTGGCGCCGGCGATGGCGGTGACGATGCCGACCGGTCGGCCCAGCGCCTCCAGCACCGGCCCCTGTTCGATGTGCAGCTCGGCATAGGCCAGCACCTCGTCTGGCTTGTGGGCGGCGGTCGCCCAGGCGGCGGGGTCGAGCCCGAAGGCGGTCATGGCGTCGGCCAGCCGGGTGCCGGCGGCGTCGCGGCTGTCCAGCACGGCGGGGTCGAAGGTACCGGCGATGGCGCGGCTGCCGATCAGGGTCGACTGGAAGCGGGTGCCCTCCTCGTCGCCGAAGCCGATCACCTCGACGGCGAAGGGTAGGCGCCGGCCGCGGGCGTTCAGGTCGGCGACCACGGCGATGCCGCTCAGCACTCCCAGCATGCCGTCATAGCGCCCGGCGTCGCGCACGGTGTCGAGGTGGGAGCCGATCAGCAGCGCCGGCAGGCCGGGGCGCTCCCCCTCATAGCGGCCAATGATGTTGCCGACCGCATCCTCGCGCACGCTCATTCCGGCCTCGCGCATCCAGCCGGCGACGAGGTCGTTGGCGCGGCGGTGTTCCGGCGTCAGGTAGAGGCGCGACAGCCGCCCCTCCTCGGCGCTGATCGCCGCCAGCGCGTCGATGCGATCGAGCAGGGCGGGGCCGGACAGCGGCGACGGCAGGGACGGGGAAACGGGCATCGGCGGATCCGGCAGCACGGAAAGGGTCGGAAGGATGGCATCGGTTATACGCCGAAGCCACCGCCCCGCCCTAGCCCCCGGCCGGCGAATTCAGTTTCAAAGAATCCCGGAAAGGGGGCGATCCATCCGCCGCCCGGCGATTCCGCAGTGCAAAAAGACGGGAAAAAGATCGCCAAGCCTGCCGAATAACGCTTCCCTAACTCTGGAAGACGGGCGCAGGATTGATAAATGATAATGAACAAAAATACGGAGAGATCGCGGGTATTTGCTGCGAGTGCGAAAGAAACAGCCGAGGGGGATGCGTTCATGACCTCGTTCGATCCCGACATGCCTTTCGAAAACGCGACGCCGATTGGCCGACCGGTCAACAGGGGGGGTAACAGGAGCGGTGGCGGCCTTTGGTTCAACGACCGGACCGAGCTGGTCCAGGCCCGAACGTTGGCGGGTTGGATCCTGCTGCTGGCGGAGGATCGCGCGCTGGATGACCGGCAGCTGGCCGTCGCCACCGGTCTCGATCCGGAGGATGTGCGGGCGGTGCGGGATGGCGCGGTGGCGATGCTGCCGCCCCGGCTGCTGAACCGCGCGCTCGCCCGGCTGGAGGGCCGGAACGACGACGGGCGGCTGCAATAGCTGCAAGCCGCCCGTTCGGACGCAACGAAACCGTGACGCCGTGTCAGGCGACGGACAGGACATCCACATACATGTTGGCCGGAGCCGACAGGTGGATGCGGTACAGCATGCCGGACTGGTCGACGATGATGTCGGCGACCGGGTTCTTGGACGACAGGTCGGTGACCGCGGCGCGGACGTTGCGCGGCAGTTGGTCCAGGGCGACGTCGCGGTAACCGCCCTTGTCGGAAAGCTTGATGGTCTTGTTGCCCATGATGGCAGATGCTCTGTTCCAGAAGGCTTGCGAGGGGATACTCTGTTAGCCGCGGGACAATGGTCCCAGCCGGTTAACCAACGGTTAAGCACCCTCTCAGGCATTCCGGTCGGCGGCGCAGGGCAGCAGCGCTCGGCGCGCAAGGCGCCCTCTGCCCGCTCCTAGCGCTTGCCGTCTCCTGGTTCTCCGTCGGTCAACAGGGGCCGTGCCCTCCCGTTCCGGGTCTTTGTTGCCGGAAGGGCGACCCGCCAAGGGGGGAAAGCGCGGGGGGAAAGGCGGTATTGAGGCCGCGATGCCGCAACCTTGGCCGTTTCAGACTGTTCGGTCTGAAAAACTCTCGGTCGAGGTGCGCGTGATGAAACATTCCGAACGCGGCATCGCCCTTTGGGCGATGATCATCCTGCTGGCGATTCTCGGTCTCGGATCGCTGGGCGGCGGGGTCTGGCTGATCCTGCTGGGCGGGTCCTGGTATTACGCCGTCGCCGGCCTGCTGTTCCTCGCGACCGCCGCGCTGCTGGCGAAGCGGTCGGCGGCGGCGCTGTCGGTCTATGCGCTGCTGGTGATCGGCACGCTGGTCTGGGCGCTGTGGGAGGTCGGGCTGGACTGGTGGCCGCTGTCGGCGCGCGGCGACGTGATCGCCGTGGTCGGCGCCCTGCTGCTGCCGCCGTGGATCACCCGGCGCCTGGGCGAGCGTGAGCCGGTTGCCGGCGAGCGGGCGCCGGGCGCCCATGCCGTCGGCGCCTTCCGGGGCACCGGCATGCCGCTGACCGCCTCTCTGGTCATCGTGCTGCTGGCCGCCGTCGCCTCCTGGTTCACCGACCCGCATCGGATCGACGGGACGGTGCCGCAAGGCCGGCAGAGCGCATCCGCCGCGGGAGCGGCGGGCGCCATCCCTGATGGGGAGTGGCAGGCCTATGGCCGCACCGGCCATGGCCAGCGCTATTCGCCGCTGAGCGGCATCACGCCGGAGAATGTGGACAGGCTCCAGGTCGCCTGGAGCTATCAGACCGGCGACCTGCGCGGCCGGCCCGGCGATCCCAAGGAAACCACCTTCGAGGCGACGCCGCTGAAAATCGGCAATCGGCTGTTCCTGTGTTCTCCCCACCAGCAGGTCATCGCGCTGGACGCCACCACCGGGAAGGAGGTCTGGCGCCGCGACCTTCAGGTCGACCCCAGGCAGCTGGCGTTGCAGCATCTGACCTGCCGCGGCCTGTCCTATCGCCCGGCACCGCAAGGGGCGTTGCGGGGAGCGCCGCCGCAAGCCGCCGCTCCCGCTGGCGTCGGGGCCTGCGCCGCCCGGCTGTTCATGCCGACCGCCGACGGCCGTCTGGTCGCGCTGAATCCGGAGGACGGGTCGATCTGCACCGGCTTCGGCGACAACGGGCAGGTCGATCTGTGGGCCAACATGCCGAATGTCAGGCCCGGTGCCTATTATTCGACCTCGCCGCCGGTGGTGACGGCCAACCTCGTCATCGTCGGCGGCACGGTGCTGGACAATGTGTCGACCAAGGAGCAGTCGGGCGTCATCCGCGCCTTCGACGTGAATGACGGTCATCTGGTCTGGAACTGGGATTCGGCCAAACCGGACCGGACCACGCCGATCGCCGGCGGCCAGACCTATACCGTCAACTCGCCCAACAGCTGGTCGATCGCCAGCGTCGACGAGGCGCTGGGCATGGTCTATTTGCCGATGGGCAACCAGCCGCCCGACCAGTTCGGCGCCGGCCGCAGCCCGGCGGTGGAGCGCTTCTCCTCCTCCGTCGTGGCGCTTGATCTGGCGACGGGACAGGTGCGCTGGGTGTTCCAGACCGTGCATCACGATCTGTGGGACTATGACGTGCCAGCGCAGCCCAGCCTGATCGATCTGACCATCAATGGCCAGACCGTTCCGGCGCTGGTCCAGCCGACCAAGCAGGGCGAGCTGTTCGTGCTCGACCGCCGCAGCGGTCAGCCGATCCTGCCGGTGACCGAGAAACCGGCGCCGCAGGGGGCGGCGGAGGGCGACCACAGCGCCCCGACCCAGCCGGTCTCGGCCTTGTCCTACGACCCGCCGCCGCTGACCGGGGCCGACATGTGGGGGGCGACGATGTTCGATCAGCTCGCCTGCCGCATCGCGCTGAAGCGTCTGCGCTACGAGGGACGCTTCACCCCGCCGTCGTTGCAGGGGTCCCTGATCTATCCCGGCAATTTCGGCGTGTTCAACTGGGGCGGTGTCGCCGTCGATCCCCAGCGCGGAATCGCCTTCACCACCCCGACATATCTCGCCTTCGTCTCGCAGCTGGTGCCACGCGAGAATGACAGGGATCTGTATGTCCAGGGCGGGGAACGGCCGCAATTCAGCCTGCCGGCGCTGAACGAGAATTTCGGCGCGCCCTATGCCGTGAAGCTCGGCCCCTTCGTTTCGGCGCTGGGACTGCCCTGCCAGGCGCCACCCTGGGGCTATGTCGCCGCCGCCGACCTGACGACCGGCAAGCTGGCGTGGAAGCACAAGAACGGCACCACCCGCGACGCCTCGCCGCTGCCGCTGCCCTTCCGCATGGGGGTGCCCAACCTGGGCGGCCCGATCATGACCGCCGGTGGCGTCGCCTTCCTGTCCGGCACCATCGATGACTATGTGCGGGCCTATGACGTGTCGACCGGCAAGCAGCTGTGGGAAAGCCGGTTGCCGGCCGGCGGCCAGGCGACGCCGATGACTTACCAGGGCGGGGATGGACGCCAATATGTGCTGGTGGTCGCCGGCGGGCATGGCTCGCTGGGGACCAAGGGCGGCGATTCGGTGATCGCCTACGCGCTGCCGAAGTGACGCCTGTCCAGGGGAGCGGCCGGTGTAGGATCGCCGCTCTCCACGATGCAACCGATCCCGAGAGGGTAGTGAATGACCATCATCGTCCATCATCTCAACAACAGCCGCTCGCAGCGGATTCTCTGGCTTCTGGAGGAGCTGGAGCTTCCCTACGAGATCCGCTTCCATCAGCGCGACAGGGTGACCAATCTCGCCCCGCCTGAGTTGAAGGCGGTGCATCCGCTGGGAAAATCGCCGCTGCTGGAGATCGACGGACGGATCATCATGGAATCCGCCGCCATCGTGCAGCATCTGTGTGAGAATTTCGGCGATGGCCGTTTTCTGCCGGCGGCCGGCTCCGATGACGCGCTGCGCCACCTGCAACTGATGCATTTCGCCGAAGGGTCGGTGATGACCCCGGTCCTGCTCGACCTCTATGTCGGCCGGCTCGGTGCGGCGGGCGCGCCGCTGCATCCGCGCATCCAGGAGCAGTTGGGCAGCCATTTCGATTACCTGGAGTCCGAACTGCGCCCGTCCGGCCATTTCGTCGGCGATGGGCTGACCGGCGCCGACATCATGCTGAGCTTCCCGATCGAATTGGCGATGCTGAAGGGCAATCGGGGCCGCTGGCCGAAGCTGGCCGCCTTCGCCGACGCCATGCATGCCCGCCCGGCCTGGCAGCGTGCCCTGGCCAAGGGGGGCGCTTACTTCCAGTGACGAGCAAAAGCAAAGCCCGCCCTGGTTCCCCGGGGCGGGCTTTCCTCCTGAAGACAATCCGTGCGGCGCGTCAGCGCGTCGGCACCGGCGGGGTCTGCGAATAGTCGTAGAAGCCGCGGCCGTATTTCTTGCCGATCCAGCCGGCCTCGACATATTTCACCAGCAGCGGGCAGGGGCGGTATTTGCTGTCGGCCAAGCCTTCATACAGGACCTGCATCACCGCCAGACAGGTGTCCAGCCCGATGAAGTCGGCCAGCTCCAGCGGGCCCATCGGGTGGTTGGCGCCCAGCTTCATCGCGGTGTCGATGGCCTCGACGCCGCCGACGCCCTCATAGAGCGTGTAGACGGCCTCGTTGATCATCGGCAGCAGGATGCGGTTGACGATGAAGGCCGGGAAATCCTCGGCCACCGCGGCGGTCTTGCCGATGGCGAGGGTCAGTTCCTTGATGGCGTTGAAGGTCGGCTCGTCGGTGGCGATGCCGCGGATCAGCTCGACCAGCTGCATCACCGGCACCGGGTTCATGAAGTGCATGCCCATGAACTTGGCCGGACGGTCGGTCGCCGCCGCCAGACGGGTGATCGAGATCGACGAGGTATTCGTCGCGATCAGCGCGTCGGGCTTCAGATGCGGGACCAGCTTCTTCAGCAGGTCGCGCTTCAGCGCCTCGTTCTCGGTCGCGGCCTCGATCACCAGATCGGCGTCGCCGAACACCGACAGGTCGGTGCCGGTGCCGATGCGGGCGAGGGCGGCGGCCTTGGCCTCCTCCTCCAGCTTGCCCTTCTGGATCTGGCGGTCGTAATTGCGGCCGATGGAGGCGAGCGCCTTCTCCAGGACCGCGTCGCTGATGTCGGACAGGACGACATCATGGCCAGCCTGGGCGCAGACCTGGGCGATGCCGCTGCCCATCTGGCCGGCGCCGATGATGCCAATCTTCTTGATCGTGGTCATGGGGAGCTGTCCCGCGCAGGATAGGGGTAACAGGGGGCCGCCAGGGCGGGGACCGGTTCCGGCCGGCTCCCGCCACGGCATCCGGATCAGCGCGCCTTTTCGAGTTCGGCCGTCAGGTCCGGCACCGCCTTGAACAGGTCGGCGACGAGACCGTAATCGGCGACCTGGAAGATCGGCGCCTCCTCATCCTTGTTGATGGCGACGATGACCTTGCTGTCCTTCATGCCGGCGAGATGCTGGATCGCACCGGAGATGCCGACGGCGATGTAGAGATCCGGCGCCACGATCTTGCCGGTCTGGCCGACCTGATAATCGTTCGGCACGAAGCCGGCATCGACGGCGGCGCGGCTGGCGCCGACGGCGGCGCCCAGCTTGTCGGCCAGCGCCTCCAGCAGCAGGAAATTCTCGCCCGACTGCATGCCGCGGCCACCCGACACCACGACGCGGGCGGCGGTCAGCTCCGGCCGCTCCGACTTGGTCAGCTCGGCCGAGACGAAGCTCGACAGGCCGGCGGCACCGGTGCCCGCGACCGGTTCGACGGCGGCCGAACCGCCTTCGGATGCTGCGGTCTCGAAGGCGGTGGCGCGGACGGTGACGACCTTCACCGGGTCGGCCGACTGCACGGTGGCGATGGCGTTGCCGGCATAGATCGGCCGCTCGAAGCTATCGGCGGAGACCACGGCGGTGATGTCGGAGATGGCGGCGACGTCGAGCAGCGCCGCGACGCGCGGCAGCAGATTCTTGCCGGCCGAGGTGGCGCCGGCCAGCACATGGCCGTAGCCGCCCTTGGTGATGGTCACCACCAGCGGGGCGACGTCCTCCGGCAGCTGATGCTCGTAGGCGGCATCGTCGGCCAGCAACACCTTGGCGACGCCGGCGACCTTGGCGGCGGAGGAAGCGGCACCTTGCGCGCCCTTGCCGGCGACCAGAATATGGATGTCGCCCCCATTTCCGCTGGCAATCCTGGACGCCGCGGTGACGGCGTTCAGGGTGGCGGGCTTCAGCGAGGCGCCGTCATGTTCGGCGATGACGAGAATGTTGGCCATGATCAGTTCATCCCCCCTCAGATCACCCGCGCTTCGGTCTTCAGCTTGGTCACCAGGGTGGCGACGTCCGGCACCTTGACGCCGGCCTGGCGCTTGGCCGGCTCGGCCACCTTCAGCGTCTTCAAGCGCGGCGTCACATCGACGCCCAGCGCGTCGGGGGTCACGGTCTCCAGCGGCTTCTTCTTCGCCTTCATGATGTTGGGCAGCGAAGCATAGCGCGGCTCGTTCAGGCGCAGGTCGGCGGTCACCACAGCCGGCAGCTTCAACTCCACCGTCTCCAGCCCGCCGTCGATCTCGCGGGTGACGGCGACCGTGCCGTCTCCGGCGGCGATCTTGGAGGCGAAGGTGCCCTGGCCCCAGCCGAGCAGGGCGGCCAGCATCTGGCCGGTCTGGTTGCAGTCGTCGTCGATCGCCTGCTTGCCGAGGATGACGAGGCCGGGGCCCTCCTTCTCGACCAGCGCCTTCAGCACCTTGGCGACGGCCAGCGGTTCGGTGGCGACGTCGGTCTGCACCAGGATGGCGCGGTCGGCCCCCATCGCGAGCGCGGTGCGCAGGGTCTCCTGGGCCTGGGTCGGGCCGACGGACACGACGACGATCTCGGTCGCCTTGCCGGCCTCCTTCAGGCGCACAGCCTCCTCGACGGCGATCTCGTCGAAGGGGTTCATGCTCATCTTCACGTTGGCGGTCTCGACGCCGCTGCCATCCGCCTTGACGCGGATCTTCACATTGTAGTCGACCACTCGCTTAACGGGGACGAGGACTTTCATAACTCACCCTGGCTGCTGAGCGTGCGCCTTATTACGGCGAACACCGCGAAAATTGCTGTGGTTGCGAACGGACCATAGGATCTGGCAATACCACTGTCAATGACGCGCCCCACGCGCGCGGCGCACCATGTGGCGGCCAAAGGCCGGCGGTTGGCGCTCAGCGGTTGGCGCCGGGCACCCACAACACATCGTCCGCCCCGTTGCGGTTGACCACCCGGCTCAGCACGAACAGATGGTCGGACAGCCGATTGACGTATTTCAGCGCCGCCGCCGTCACCGGTTCGTGCCGGGCGAGGTCGGTCATCAGCCGTTCCGCCCGGCGCACCACCGTGCGCGCCAGATGCAGATGCGCCGCGGCGGGGGAGCCGCCGGGCAGGATGAAGGAGGTCAGCGGGGCGAGACCGGCGTTCATCGCGTCGATCTCCGCCTCCAGCCGGTCGACCTGGGCCTGGACGATGCGCAGCGGCGGATATTTGGGCGCCTCCTCCTCCGGCGTGCAGAGGTCGGCGCCGAGATCGAACAGGTCGTTCTGGATGCGGCCCAGCATCGCGTCGGCGTCCGGCCGGTCGGCGGTGTGCAGGCGCGCCATGCCGATGACGGCGTTCGCCTCGTCCACCGTGCCATAGGCGGCGACGCGGCGGTCATGCTTGGGCACCCGGCTGCCGTCGCCGAGCGAGGTTTCGCCGGCGTCGCCGCCGCGCGTGTATATCTTGGTCAGCTTTACCATGGGGAAGCCGTCAGCCTTGGGTCAGGATGGCGAGGATGAACAGCAGCAAGGCCACACCCTGAAGCATGACGCGCAGCCGCATCGCCTTGTTGGAGCGGCGGGGATCGCCCTGGCCGCCCCGGGCCATGAAGAAGAGGCCGACGAACAGCGAGCCGACGACCGCCAGCATCGCCATGACCATCAGGATGGGGAAAAGAGTCTGCATCGCGACACTATATCCCAGCGGTCCCGCCGCGCCTACGGCGACGCGGCCCGTCGTGGTCGGCGGCGATGGCCCGGCGGAAATGCCGTTCCGGGTAATCCCTCGGTTGCCAAAGCCGTTGGACTGCATAGAGTGCGCGGCGGCGGGCCTCCGTCGTCGCGGTTGGCGACGGGGCCGGTGGAAGAGTGGAGATGCGGGCGATGCTGCGGCGGACTTTCCTGAAGACGGCCTTGAAGGCGACCGCGGTCACCGCGGCCGGAACCGGCGCCCTGGCTGCGCTGAGCCGCGAGACCGTCCAGGCGGCCCCCGGAACGGTGGTTCCGTCGACGCCCTTCCCCGGTGATTTCCTGTGGGGCGTCTCCACCTCCAGCTATCAGATCGAAGGCGCCGTCGCCGAGGACGGGCGCGGCCCCAGCGTCTGGGATACTTACAGCCACTCCTTTGGCCGAATCGCCAATGGCGACACCGGCGACGTGGCCTGCGACCATTACCATCGCCATGCCGAGGATGTGGCGTTGATGGCGCGGGCCGGGATGAAGGCCTACCGCTTCTCCATCGCCTGGCCGCGCATCATGCCGCAGGGCGTCGGAGCGGTGAATGCCAAGGGGCTGGACTTCTATGACCGGCTGACCGATTCGCTGCTGGCGCAGGGGATCCAGCCCTGGCCCTGCCTGTTCCATTGGGATTTGCCGCAGGCGTTGCAGGACAGGGGCGGCTGGACCAACCGCGACATCGCCGGCTGGTTCACCGACTACGCGCTGGCGGTCACCGCCCGGCTGGGCGACCGCGCCAGGAACTGGGTGATGCTGAACGAGCCGTCGGTGGTCGCCATCTTCGGCCACGGCACCGGCGGCCATGCGCCGGGGATGACCGGCCGGGAAAACTGCCTGAAGGCGATCCACCACCAGAATCTCGCCCAGGGCAGCGCGCTGGCCGCCCTGCGCAAGGCGGGTGGCAAGGATTGGCGGCTCGGCACCGTGCTGTCGCTCCAGCCGTCCTGGCCGGTCGGCGGACTCGATTCCAACTATCCGGCGTCGCTGATGTGGGATGCGGTGTGGAACCGCTCCTGCCTCGATCCGCTGTTCAAGGGCCGCTATCCGGAACTGCTGGAGGCCGACTTCACCCGCATCGCCAAGCCCGACGATCTGGGGGTGATCAAGCAGCCGGTCGATTTCCTCGGCGTCAATTACTACAGCCGCATGCACCAGCAGCCTGATCCGCAGGGTCTGTTCGGCACCGGATACGGCTCCGCCCCCGAGGGCACGCGCAAGACCGGCATGGAATGGCCGGTGGAGCCGGACGGGCTGAGTGAAATCCTGGCCGAATTGCAGGAGACGTATGGCAATCCTCCCGTCTATGTGACGGAGAACGGCGCCGACTATCCCGACACCCCCGGTTCCGGTGGACGCGTCGAGGATCACGACCGCATCGCCTATCTGCGCGACCATCTGCTGGCCGCAGCCAAGTCGCTCGACGAGGGCTGCAACCTGAAGGGTTACATGGTCTGGACCCTGCTGGACAATTTCGAATGGTCGGAGGGCTACCGTCGCCATTTCGGCCTGGTCCAGGTCGACCGCAAGACGCTGGTCCGCACGCCCAAGGCCAGCTACGACTGGTATGCCTCGGTCATCCGCAACAACGCCGTTCCCCTGGCCTGAGCAACGGCGGTAGAGTGCGGCCATGCCGTCCCCCCGCCCGCCCCAGCCGACCCGTTTCGCCATCCAGAAAGCGCGTGGCAAGGGGTGGAAGACGCTGGAGGTGGGCGAGGAGCTGGGCCACGCCAAGGCGCGTTTCGACCAGATGGTCGGCATCAACCCGCGGGCCTATTTCCGGCTGATCCAGCTCGATTACAACGCCGACTCCGGCTATGAGGGCATGGAGTTCAACTGGACGCTGGTCGAGCTCTACGACCCGACCCGGGGAAGACCGCCCGCAGCCGTGTCGCGCGGGAACCGCGGAGGGAAGCCGGCGTCCCGGGCGGGAATGGCCGCGAACCCGGCCAGGAAGGACGGGCGGCGGGGCAGGGGTGAGGAACCCGTGATTCTGCCGTTCGGCGTCTATCTGGCGGTGATCCTGATCGGCACGCTGGCCGGCGCGCTCGCCTATCTGTATCTGGCTGGCGGCCGCTGAGCCGGCCGGTCCGGTGAAACGCCGTGGAGGGGCCGGTCATTGGCGTTGTCGCCGCCGGCATCGCCGGTCGCATCGCCGGTCGCATCGATGGCGGCGTGGCGATTCGCGCATCGCCGTGCCGCCTCCTATGATTGTACAGTCTGGCGCCCTCCCCCTTCGGAAACGTGAAGGGTGGAGGCTCATATTTATCATGCCGATGCTTGCGATGCCGTTATATCTTTGTTAGCGTTTTCGCAGTAATGATTTCAGACATGGATTGCGGGCCGCGAATAAATTTTAACAAATTTTATGTAATGGTGCGTAAAGTTACCGTCCTGACATTAATGACGTGCTGTAAATCTCCCTGGGCAACGAACCAATAGTTCTGATCACCCCCTTTCTAATAGGAGGCGGGAATGGCCTTGTCTGGCCTTAACATTTCTGAATTGGCGAGGCTTGCCGACATGGTGAGGGGTGATGCCCCCGCGCTCATGTCGCTGCCGCTTGAACCGGATGGCAAATACCAGACCCGGCCCCTGTTGCTGGGCCAACTGGCCTGCGATGTGGTCGGTGCGCTGTCGGCGGTTTTCCGCCGGATTCCGCCGGAGGAGTTTCCGGACCTCCATTGCGCCTGGGGCCGGGCGCGGGTCGGGTCGACCGCGCTCGCGAACCTGTTCGGGATGGTGGGGCTGCCGGCCTATTACCAGCCGGTCAAGGCCGTGCTGCGCAACGCCCTGACCGGAACCCGGCCGGACAGCTGGACGCCCCGCTCCGGCGACGGTCCCCTGTTCATCAAGGATGTCGCCGGGCCCTATCTGATCGCCGAATGCCTGTATGTTCCGCTCGAGATCCTGCTGCAGGCCGGTTACCCGGCCGACCGGCTGCATCTGATCATCCTCGACCGCGACCCGGTGCAGTCGCTGGCCTCCTGGTTGGAGAAATGGTCGGAGAGGGTGTCGCATGACCGGCTGCTGGGCAACTTCATCCTCGCCACGCTCAATGTCATCCGGGTCGAGGCCTGCGCCCGCCGCTGCGGCGTTCCCGTCACCCATTACGTCCATGAGGCGAGCCGCCGGCCCGTCGTTGCGGCGGAGGCCCTGTTCCGGCATCTGGGGCTGGGCGACCGCTTCACCGCCACGGCGGTGACGGACTGGCGGACCATCGACGCCCTGGATGGCGAGACATCCCAGGTGATCTTTCCCGATGAGCCGGACGTCTATCATGTTCCCGGTCTGCACAAGACCGAACCGGAATACCGCTATCGCCATCGCGACACGCAAGGATTGACCGACGCGGATCTCGACCTTCTCGATCGCTTCAGCCTTCCCGAACTCTACCGCAGCTCGGTCAGCCACTGCGCGCAGGATCTGGGGCTGTCCTGGGTCGGCGCGGAGAGGGCAGAGCCGGCCTGCGTCCATTGAGGGCATGCCCGACGCATCCCATTCCGGAATTATCCTGTCACAGAATAGTCTCTTTCATGGATAGTCAGCAATCTTAATAGTCCTGCCCGGACACCCGCTCCCGTCCCGTCCGCCGCACTTCCAAGAGGCTTCGCCATGTTCGCCAGGCTCCGCATCACGCATCGCCTCATGCTGTTCATTCCGGTTCTGGTTCTGGCCTTGGCGTCCATCGTCGGGCTGTGCCTGTCCGTGCTCAGCGACAATCTGATCGACAGCCGCAAGGAAGAGTTGCGACAGATCGTCGCGGTCGCCCGCGGCATGGTCGAATCCTGGCAGGCCAAGGAGAAGGCCGGCCAGTTGACCCGCGAGCAGGCCCAGGCCGCCGCCCGTGACGAGTTGCGGGGGCTGCGCTTCGGCAATGGCGAGTATTTCTTCGCGCATAATTTCGACGGCGTGACCGTCGTCCATGTGAAGACCCAGTTCGAAGGCCAGAACCGCATGGCCTTCAAGGATGCCGACGGCGTCCCGACGGTTCGCTTGCAGGTCGAGGCGGCCAAGCGCGGCGGCGATTTCTTCCAGTACCGCTTCCCGCGTCCCGGCGCGACCGAACCGGTGGACAAGCTCGGCTTCGCCGCCGGCTTCGAGCCGTGGCAATGGGCGATCGGCACCGCGATCTATGTCGACGACATCGAGGCGATCCGCCAGAAGATGCTGACCGAGCTGATCGGCGTCGCGCTGGCGATCCTCGTCGTCGGCTGCGCTCTCGCCTATGGCATCGCCCGCAGCATCAGCCGGCCGCTGCTCGACATGACCGGGCGGATGGACCGGCTGGCCAGCGGCGACCACGGCATCGACATCCCCCATCTCTCCGACCGTCACGAGCTGGGCCGGCTCGCCCGGGCGCTGGAGGTGTTCAAGGGCAATTTGCGGAAGGCCGACACGCTCGCCGCCGAACAGCGGGTGGAGCGGGAGGCCAAGGAGCGCCGGCAGGTGGCGATCGAGCAGTCGCTCACCGACTTCCACGAACGCACCGCCCAGGTGGTGGCCGAGGTGGTCAAGGCGGCGGAGCATGTGCGCTCCCATGCCGGCCAGCTGGCGGACATGGCGAAGGACAGCCGGTCGATGGTGGACGCGGTGAACCATGCCGCCGACGACACCACCGGCAATGTCGAGACCATCGCCGGTGCCGCGGAGGAGCTGTCGGCGGCGGTGGCCGAGGTCAACCATCAGGTCGGCCGTTCCGCCGAGGTGGCGCAGAAGGCGGTCGAGGAGGCGGAGCGGACCAACGTCACCATGCGCGGGCTGACCGAGGCGGCGCGGCGGATCGGCACCATCGTCCAGGTCATCCAGGAGATCGCGACGCAGACCAACCTGCTGGCGCTGAACGCCACCATCGAGGCGGCGCGGGCGGGCGAGGCCGGCAAGGGCTTCGCCGTGGTGGCGAGCGAGGTGAAGACGCTGGCCAACCAGACCACCAAGGCGACGGAGGAAATCCAGACCTATGTCGCCGGCATCCAGGGCGAGACCGAACATGCCGCCGCGGCGATCTCCAGCATCGGCACCATCGTCGCCGACATGCGGGTGATCGCCACCGGCATCGCCTCGGCGATGGAGCAGCAGGGGGTCACCACGCGGGAGATCGCCCGCAACATCGGTCAGGCCGCCGACGGCACCAAGGAGGTCTCCACCAACATCGCCGGTGTCGCCCAAGCCGCCGAGACCACCAGCCAGGCCGCCGGCTCGCTGCATGGAGCGTCGGAGGATCTGCGGCGTCAGGCCACCGCCCTCGACGAGGACGTGACCGGCTTCTTCAAGCGGCTGCGTTCGATCTGACGATCAGCGTTTTCCTCCAGGCCCCCAACCGCGACGAGGGTGAGCCCGATGTCTTTCCGTCCCGACGATACGCAGGGCAGCGGGCCGCATGAGGGTCCGCATGAGGGGAAGCCGGCGCCGCTTCCCCGCCCGCCCGACGTTCATTTCGACGCCGCCCTGCATCTGCGCCTGCTGCTGCGCGTTGACCGCACCGAGACCATCCGGCGCGCCCTGCGCGGGGCGATCCGCGGCGGGGACCGGGTTCTCGACGCCGGTTGCGGCTCGGGCCTGCTGTCCTTCCTGGCGCTGGAGGCCGGTGCCGGGGAGGTGGTGGCGGTCGACCGCGACAATGTCGATCTGGCGCGCGATCTGGCGCGGGCCAACGGCCTGTCCGACCGCATCCGCTTCATCGAAGGCGACCTGAACGCGCTGGCGGAGGGGGGCGGCGACGGGAACGGGTTGGGGCGGTTCGATGCGCTGCTGGCCTTCATCTATGCCAATCACATCATCATCGACGAGCCGCGGTCGCGGCTGGTCTGCGCCCTGCGGCGGCGCTTCGGCGGCGACGGCTGCCGTATGGTGCCCGACCGCGTCCGCTACCTCGCCATTCCCTGCGACTGGCCGGGACTCGATCCGCGGACGGAGCTGGCCGATCTGCGACGGTCGGTCGAGGAGATCGAGACCCGCTATGGCCTGCGGCTCGGGCCGCTGCTCGACGCGGTTGCCGGGCAGATCGGCTTCGAGCGGTCGCGGCCGGACAATTCGGGCGATTACGGCTGGTCGCCGGGGGCCGGCAGCGGCGGCTACCGCCACCGGCGGGCGGGGCGCTTCCTCGGCGACCGGCATCTGGTCGCCGACATCCGTTATGGCGACGGGGCGGCGTTCGACCGGTTGCCATCCACCCTGACGCTGACGGCCGAAGCCGATGGGCTGCTGAACGCCGTGATGTGGGTGCAGGAATTGTGGTTCGGCGACATGCTGATCTGGGTGGCGGACTCTTTCAGCCCGGCCGAAAGTCCGCTGGCGGTGGCCGCCGGAAGCCGGGTGACGGTGCCGCTCGACGAGTCCTGGCGGAGGACCAACCGGATCAGGCCGTCGCGGTGAGGCGGCCTGGATAAGGTGTCACTCCGCCGTGTAGCCCTTGCGCCGCATGCACTGGGCGAAGATTTCCTTGCGGTAGCCATATTGCGGCGTTTCCGGCAGCGGGCGCAGCGGATATCCGCGCAGCCGCATGGCGCTGTCGACCTGCTCGTTGCATTCGTCAAAGGCGACGGTCGGCACGTCCGGGCTGGCCGTCCATTCGCGGTAGGAGGGCGGGCCGCCGCAGCCGGACAGCAGGGCCAGGACGGACAGGAGGGCCGGTACCGGCATCGCCGGTCCGATCCGCGGGCGGTCGCTGTTGGAACCGGTCATGGCGTGTCGCGCGCTCCTTTTTCGCCTCCGATTTGACGCTACCACGGCCGGGGCTTTCCGATCCATTTTCGCGCGCTATTTTCGGGAACGCGCTTTTTCGGCAACGCTGCGCGGCGGACATCGCAGGGGCACGAAAATCGCCGCCGGGAAAGCGACGCAATCTGGTAACACGATGCTGGCCCGCCGATCGGTGGCGGAAATGTCGTGGCTTCCGAAAGCGGTCTGGCGTCACGGACGGAGGGGAAAGGCGATGTCGGGGTTCGCGCGGCGGGCGCATGGTGGCGCCGCGATTGCGGCTGTGATGGTTGTGTCGGCTCTGACGGTGGGAACGCCCGGTTCGGCCAGGGCGGAAGCGTCGGTCGCCGACATCCAGTGGGCGCAGACCATCCTGAAGGACAAGGGCTATAACATCGGTGGCCGGGCCAAGGGCCAGATGACACCGGAAACCCGCTCCGCCCTCAGCGCCTATCAGAAGTCGGCCGGCCTGCCCGCCACCGGCAACCTCGATCAGGCCACCATCAACAAGATGATGAGCGAGCGCGAGAGCAAGGCCGCGCCGACCATGGGCAGCCTGTCCAAGAGCCAGGTCGGTCAGACCCGCCACGAGAAGGAGGTCGCACCGCGCGCGGCCCCGACCGGCCGGGTCGAATCCGGCAACGAGAGCGTCGGCGGAATGGCCGAATTCGGGGGCGCCCCGGTGTCGTCCTCCTCCTCCTCCTCCGCATCGTCTTCGGCCAGCCCAAGCGTACCCGCCGCGCGGCCGACAGCCTCCGCGCCGGCTTCGGGTGCGGCCACCTCCGGTTCCGCGCCGCGCCCGTCGGCCAGTGCGTCGGCCAGTTCGTCGGAGGGCCCTGTTCCCCAGGCGGCCCCCCGCGGGGCGGTGTCGGCGACCACGGCCGACGGCAAGCCGGCTCCGGTGGAGGAGCCGGCGGCGGTCGGAGCAGGCCCCGCGATCTGGCAATCCAACGCGGCGCGCGCCGGTGTCGCCGGGCTGATCGCGGCGACGCTGGGCGGCATCGGCTTCGCCTGGTGGCGCAGCGGACGGGGTGTCGATCCGCTCGGCCGGGCGCCGGCCGGCGACGATGACCGGCCGCGCGAGAACCGCGTCGAGCCGAGCTTCGGCTCCCCCCGCCGGCGGGAGGAGCTGACCACCGGACCACGGCTGGGTGCTGGGGCACGGCGGCGCTAGGCGCCGCCCGGCTTACCTCGGTTCCCGGTCACATCATCATCGGACAGCCGCCCCCGCCGCAGCCGCCGGGGACGCAGGCGGGGGTCGGAGCCGGCTGGGCCTTGCCGACGCGCGGCGCCATGATCGCCTTGGCGACCTCGGTGCCGCCACAGGACGGGCAGGGGATGCCGGCGGCCTTCTTCGCGTCGTAGTCGGCCATATTGTCGAACCACTGGTCGAAATCATGGCCGCAGGCGCAATGCAGGGCGTAGACGATCATTACGGAGCCTCGAAAAGCGGAATACCGACCGCTCTTCTAGCCAGGCCCGCGCCGCCTTGCCAGGATCTGCATCAATTGGCGAGGCCGGCGCCGCTTCGGTTCACAGCGCCTTGATCTGCATCTTGATCGGACCGTCCGCCCGGCCATGGACGAACTGGTCGACATAGGCGTTGCCGGAATTGTCGATATCGCGGGCGTGGCCGGTCCAGATGATCCGGCCCTGATAGATCATGGCGATGCGGTCGGCGATCTTGCGGGCCGAGGCCATGTCGTGGGTGATGGTGACGGCGGTGGCGCCGAGATCCTTCACGCACTGCACGATCAGCTCGTTGATGACGTCGGCCATGATCGGGTCGAGGCCGGTCGTCGGCTCGTCGAAGAAGATGATCTCCGGCTCGTCGGCGATGGCGCGGGCGAGGCCGACGCGCTTCTGCATGCCGCCCGACAGTTCGGCCGGCGACAGTTCGGCCACGTCGGGGCCGAGGCCGACGGCGCCCAGCTTGGCGACGGCGATCTCCTTGGCCTGGGCCCGCGGCATATGCTCGCCCTGGATCAGGCCGAAGGCGACATTCTCCCACACCGTCAGGCTGTCGAACAGGGCGGCGCCCTGGAACAGCATGCCGAACTTGTGCAGCAGCTTCTCGCGCTCGCGCGCGCGCAGCCGGGTCGTCTCGACGCCATCGACCTGGATCGAGCCGGAATCGGGGGACAGCAGGCCGAGGATGCTTTTCAGCATCACCGACTTGCCGGTGCCCGATCCGCCGATGACCACCAGCGACTCGCCCTTGGCGACCTCCAGGTCGATGCCGTTCAGCACCTTCTTCGGACCGAAATGCTTGGTGACGCCCTTGAGCGCGATCTTCGGGACAGAGGTCATGCGATGGCGCTCACTTGGTCGAGAAGAAGAGGCCGGTGATCAGGTAGTTCCACACCAGGATCATGATCGAGGCCGACACCACGGCGTTGGTGGTCGCAGCACCGACGCCCTGGGCGCCGCCCTTGGAGTGGTAGCCGTGGTAGCAGCCCATCAGCGCGATCAGGAAACCGAAGATCGCCGCCTTGACCAGACCGGAGATGACGTCGACCGGTTGCAGGAATTCCCAGGTGCGGTTGATGTAGCTGGCGGCGTTGAAGTCCAGCCGGTAGACGCCGACCAGGAAGCCGCCGAACACGCCGATGATGTCGGCGACGACCACCAGAAGCGGCACCATGGTCAGCCCGGCGATCAGGCGCGGCGCCACCAGATATTTGTAGGGGTTGGTCGACAGGGTCGACAGCGCGTCGATCTGCTCGGTCACCCGCATGGTGCCGATCTCCGCCGCCATGGCGGCGCCGATGCGTCCCGCCACCATCAGGCCGGCCAGCACCGGCCCCAATTCGCGCGTGATCGACAGCACGACGACGGTGGCGATGGCGCCCTCCGCCTGGAAGCGGGAGAAGCCGCTGTAGCTTTGCAGGGCCAGCACCATGCCGGTGAACAGCGCCGTCAGCCCGACCACCGGCAGCGAGTAATAGCCGATGTCGATCATCTGCCGCAGGATCTGGCGTGGATAGAGCGGCGGGCGCACGCAGTGCGACAGGGCGGATCCGGTGAACAGGGCGAGGCGGCCGGTCGCTTCCAGGAAGATCAGGAAGGCCCGGCCGGTGGCGGCGAGGAAACCCATCAGTCGGCCCGCATCCTTGGTTTGAATCTCATTTGGGCGAAGCGGTCATAGCACCGATGAGCGTCGCGGTCATCCTTGGACTTCGCGGGGGACTTCGCAGGGGGAGGGGCGTGGCGTCGCCCCCTCCCGCCCCGGAAGAGGGACTTCAAAGTCACGCCCCGACATAAACCCGGTGATAGCGGCGGCCGAGCGAGGTCATGATCTCGTAGCCGATGGTGCCGGCCTCTTCCGCCACCCGGTCGACCGGGCGGTTGGGGCCGATCAGCTCGACCATCCGGCCGGCATGGGCCACCGACTCCGGCAGGCCGGTGACGTCGATGGTGATCAGGTCCATGGAGATGCGTCCGACGATCGGCGCGGCGACGCCGTCGACGAAGACATGCCCCTTGCCGCCGAGCGACCGCATGTAGCCGTCGGCATAGCCGATGCCGATGGTGGCGATCCGCACCGGGCCGGTGACTTTATGGGCGGCGGCATAGCCGACGGTCATCGGGGAGGCGCAGTTGCGCACCTGAAGCAGCCTCGCATCCAGCCGCACGGTGCCGCGCATCGGGTTGGGCAGTCGCGGCGTCGGGTTGACGCCGTAAAGGGCGCAGCCCGGCCGGGCGAGGTCGAAGTGATAATCCTTGCCATGGAAGATGCCCGACGAGTTGGCGAAGCTGGCCTTCGCCTTCGGCAGCCGGGCCAGGGCGTCGCGGAAACGGTCGAGCTGCTCGCCGTTCATCGGATTGTCGAAATCCTCGGCACAGGCGAGGTGGGTCATCCAATAGCGGACATCGATCCCCTCCAGCCATTCCGGATGGGCGGCGAGGTCGTCCAGCTCGTCGGGGCCGAGGCCCAGGCGGTTCATGCCGGTGTCGATGTGGACCACCGCCGGCAGAACCTCTCCCCGCGAGGCGGCGAAGGCCCGCCAGGAGGCGATCCCGCTCAGATGGTTCAACACCGGCAGGATGCGGTTGGCGAGGAACTCCCCTTCGCAGCCCGGCGGCATACCGCCCAGCGAGAAGACCTGGGCCTGGGGAGCCACCGGCTCCAGCGCCCGGCGGACGGCCAGCGCCTCCTCGAACTGGGCGACGACGAAGGTCCGGCAGCCGGCGGCGGCCAGCGCCGGCACTACCCGCGCGACCCCGAGGCCATAGGCGTCGGCCTTGACCACGGCGGAGCATTCGGCGGGGGCGACGCGGTCGCGCAGTTGGGCCCAGTTGGCGACAACGGCGCCCAGATCCACGGTGAGGAAGGAATCGGCGCGCGGGGTCAGGTCGCTCGTCACGTTGGTCACTCGTCGCTCTGGTGGTGTTGGTCGAGATCGCCGAACTTGGTGAACTGGCCGTCGAAGTAGAGACGGACGGTGCCGATCGGACCGTGACGCTGCTTGGCGATGATCACCTCGGCGGTGTTGTGCACCTCGCCCAGGCGCTGCTGCCAGCGCTGGTAACGGTCGTTGAACTTGTCGTCGCTCTCGTCGGGCCGGCGCGAGGGCTCGGCGCGCTCAAGATAATATTGTTCGCGGAAAACGAACATCACGACGTCGGCGTCCTGCTCGATCGAGCCCGATTCGCGCAGGTCGGCCAGTTGCGGGCGCTTGTCCTCGCGCAGCTCCACCGCGCGGCTCAGCTGCGACAGCGCCACCACCGGCACGTCCAGCTCCTTGGCGATGGCCTTCAGGCCGCGGGTGATCTCCGAGATTTCCTGCACCCGGTTCTCCGACCCGCGCGACGACGAGCCGCGCAGAAGCTGGAGGTAATCGACCACCACCATGCTGAGGCCGGACGTGCGCTTCAGCCGGCGGCAGCGCGTGCGCACCGCGGCGACCGACAGCGCCGGCGTGTCGTCGACATAAAAGGGGCAGCGGGCCAAATCCTGGCTGGCCTGGACGAATTTCGGGAAGTCGGTGTCGCGGATCTCGCCGCGGCGGATCTTGTCGCCCGGCACCTGCACCTCGTCGGCGAGGATACGGGTGGCGAGCTGTTCCGCCGACATTTCCAGCGAGAAGAAGCCGACGACGCCGCCTTCCTGGCCGGAGGAGCGCATGTGCGCCTTGGCGGCGTTGAAGGCGATGTTGGTGGCGAGCGCCGTCTTGCCCATCGACGGGCGTCCGGCGAGGATGATCAGGTCCGACGGGTGCAGGCCGCCCAGCTTGCGGTCGATGTCGATCAGGCCGGTGGTGACGCCGGTGACGTGGCTGGAGCGGCGGAAGGCCACCTCCGCCGTGGCGATGGCGTGCTTGACCGACTCGCCGAACGCCACGAAGCCGCCCTGGACGTCGCCGGTGGAGGCGAGATCGAACAGCTGCTTCTCCGCCTCGCCGATCTGGTCGAGCGCCGTGACGTCGAGGTCGTGGCGGTACGCCTCGTTCACCATGTCGGTGCCGACCTCGATCAGCTGCCGGCGGATGAACAGGTCGTGGATGGTCTTGCCGTAATCGGCGGCGTTCACCACCGTCACCACATTGGCCGCCAGCTCGGCCAGATAGGCGCTGCCGCCCTCCACCGCCAGTTCGGGGTCGTTGTCGAACAGCGACTTCAGCGTCACCGGATTGGCGATCTGGCCGCGGTCGATCATCTTGTTGATGGCGGCGAAGATGCGCTGGTGGGCCGGGTCGTAGAAATGCTCCGGCCGCAGGAACTCGCCGACCTTCTCATAGGCCTTGTTGTTGACCAGGATCGCGCCCAGCAGCGCCTGCTCCGCCTCCTCGTTGTTGGGGGGCGTGCGGTATTCCGCCGTCGGCTTGACCGCGGATGAGGGGCGGGGATCGAACAGCGAGGAGGTCTGGTTGCTCATGGCGGAACACAATAGCAGAAACGGAACGGGAACGCTCGGTGAAGGGCGGGGTGCTCTTCACAAAAGCTGTGCACAGAAGTTATCCACAGGCTGGGAAGTCCGGGGATAACCGCGGGAGGGGCCTGATATCGCCTCAAAGCTTCTTCGGTTGGGCCGGGTGGGCGGCGTCCGGCATCGCCTCCAGCGCCGCGAAGACGCCGTCGACATGATCGGCTACGCGGTAGAGGGTGGAGCGGTCGATACGGGCGAAGCCCTGGGCGACCATATGGTCGATCAGGCCGAGCAGCGGACGCCAATAGCCGTCGACGTCGGCGATGACGATCGGCTTGTCATGCAGCTGCAACTGTTTCCAGGTCAGGATCTCGAAGGCCTCGTCCAGCGTGCCCAGGCCGCCTGGCAGGATGACGAAGGCGTCCGACCGCTCCACCATCATGCGCTTGCGGGTGTGCATGCTGTCGACGACATGCAGCTCGGTCAGGCCGGTGTGCTCCACCTCCGCCGACTGGATGTGTTCGGGGATGATGCCGACCACCTCGCCGCCGGCGGCGATGGCGGCATCCGCGGCGATGCCCATCAGCCCGACCCGCCCGCCGCCATAGACCATGCGGATGCCGCGCCGCGCCAGCCCGTCGCCCAGCGCGTGGGCGGCTTCCTTGTGGACATCGGCGACACGGGCGGAGGCGCCGCAATAGACGCAGACGGACGACAGGCTCTTCATCGCGGGTCAACCTTTCTCGCCACCGCCAGCCATCGGGAGCGGGGCCGTAAAAAATCCGGTCGAGGCCATGGAATATCGGGTGGGGGCGGCGCGTCAACAGCGGCACAGGCACCGTTAAGCCATGGCATCATCGGGAGGGAGACCACATGAGCAACCGGGTCGTCAATGTCCTTGCGGCGGCGTCCGTCGCCGGTCTGATGTTCACGCTGTTCGGCATGTCGGCGGGCAGCGCCGGGGCCGCCGATCCGGCGGAACAGGTGAAGGACCGGCAGCAGACCATGAAGAAGCTGGGCGGCGGCATGGGCGCCGTCGCCAAATTCGTCAAGAACGAGGGCGCCACCGCCGAGGACGCGGCCAAGGGGGCGGAGGCCGTGCTGGCGGTCTCGAAGATGGACCCGAAGATGATCTTCCCCGAAGGCACCGCCGTCGGCGTGGCCGACAGCGCCGCCAAGCCGGAGCTGTGGAAGAATTGGCCCGAGGCGCAGAAATACTGGAGCGCCGTCCAGCCGGCGGCCGAGAAGCTGAACGCCGCCATCAAGACCGGCGACCGCGCGCAGATCGCCCAGGCGCTCGGCGCCACCTCCAAGACCTGCGGGAGCTGCCACGAGGATTTCCGCGTCAAGAAGAATTGAGCGATGCGGCGCCTCCTGACCGCCGCCGCGATCCTGCTGCCGCTTGCCGTCGCGGGCGGCGGCGCGCGTGCCGCCGGGGAGACGGACGGCGGCCCGGTGGGCGGCACGATGGGCGGCCCGGTGGAGCGGGGCGCCTACCTCTTCAACGCCGCCGGCTGCCTCGGTTGCCACACCGATGAGAAGGGCGGCGGTCAACCGCTGGCCGGCGGGCGGGCGCTGGTCACGCCCTTCGGCACCTTCCACACCCCCAACATCACGCCGGATCCGCAGACCGGCATCGGCCGCTGGAGCGACGCCGACTTCATCCGCGCCGTCCGCGAGGGGGTACGGCCGGACGGCGCGGCGCTGTTCCCGGCCTTCCCCTATGCCAGCTACACGCGGATGACCGACCGCGACCTGCTGGATCTGAAGGCGTACCTGTTCAGCCGGCCGGCGGTCGCCGCCGCCAACAAGCCGCATGAGCTGTCGCCGCCCTTCTCCTGGCGCTTCCTGCTGCCGGCCTGGCAATGGATGTATCTGACCCCCGGCCCGGTGCCCGATGATCCGGCCCGGCCGGCGGCCTGGAACCGCGGGCGCTACCTGGTCGATGCGCTGGGCCATTGCGCCGAATGCCACAGCCCGCGCGGCCCGCTCGGCGGGTTGGACGCCGACCGCTATCTGGCCGGCAACCCGGACGGCCCCGACGGCGACAAGGTGCCGGGCATCACCGGCGCCACCGCCAAGGGCAAGGGGATCGGCGGCTGGTCGGATGGCGACCTGACGCTGTTCCTGGAGGCCGGCCTGACCCCGGACGGCGACGTCGTCGGCGGGGCGATGGGGGAGGTCGTGCGCAACACCACCTCCAAGCTGACCGCCGACGACCGGGCCGCCATCGCCGCCTATCTGAAGACGGTCGCGGCCAAGGAGTGACGCCGTGATGATCCGAAGGGGCGATCCAGCCCGTTCGGAGGATGCTTTCGCGGCAACGGCGCCATTCTTTTGGGACCTCTCCTTCTGGTATAGTCAGGCATCCTGCCATGGTGGCGGGCGGCCGGATGGGTGTTCAGGTGAAGCGAAACTTGCTGCTCGCCGCGGTGGGCGTGGTGCTGATGGGGGGGGCGGCGCTGGTCGCCCTGTGGCCAGCCGGCAAGCCGGAGGCCGACAAATCCGCCGCGGCGCCGGTGAAGCAGGCATCCGCCCCGGCCCCAACCCTTTCCCCAACCCCTGCCCCGGCTCCGGTTGGGGCGTCCGCCGCGGTGCGGGCTGCGCCACCCGCTGCCGCCCCGGCCAACCCGGCCGTTGTCAACCCAACCGCTGCCAGCCCAACCGCTGCCAGCTCCGCCGCCCCCAGCTTCGACGTGGTGCGGGTGGCGCCGGACGGGGCGACGGTGATCGCCGGCCGCGCGGCTCCCGGCTCGCAGGTGACGGTCACCGATGGCGCCATCCCGGTCGCCTCGGCCAAGGCCGACCAGCGCGGCGAATGGGTGATGCTGCCCGACAAGCCGCTGGCCCCCGGTACCCGCGAACTGAACCTGACCGAAACCCGTCCCGGCGCCGCCGCTCCGGTCCCCGCCGACAAGGTGGTCGTGGTGATGGTGCCGGAACCGGCGGCGAAGACGGCCGGCGCCCCGGCCTCTGCTTCTGCTTCCGCCGCTCCGTCCGCCGCGGTCGCGGTGGCGGTGCCGCGCGAGGGTCTGGCCGGCACGCCGCCGGCCATGGGTGGCAGTTCGGTGTTGCAGGCACCGCCGGTGCCCGACACCGGGGCGCCGGCCCCGCCGGGCGGCGTGTCGGTGGAGACGATGGATTACGATCCCGCCGGCCGGGTGGCTCTGGGCGGGCGGGCGGCGCCCAACAGCGCGGTGCAGCTCTATCTCGACAACATCCTGGTCGGACGGGCGCACAGCGATCCCAAGGGCAACTGGCGCCTGACCCCGGAAAAGCTGATCGATCCCGGCATCTACACCCTGCGCGCCGATCAGGTCACGCTGTCGGGCAAGGTGGTGGCGCGGGCCGAACTGCCGGTCCAGGTCTCCGCCATGCCGGCCGCCACCGACGGCCGCAACGTCGTCGTCCAGCCCGGCAACAGCCTGTGGCGGCTGGCGCGCCGCACCTATGGCGACGGCATGCTCTATACCACCATCTACACCGCCAACCGCGACCAGATCCGCGATCCCGACCTGATCTATCCCGGCCAGATCTTCGCCCTGCCGCAGGTGAACTGAGGGCCGCGGGTGAACCGAGGGGACGGCCCCAATCCGGTGCCTTCGAACCGCCGGCGCCGTCAGCCCGGCGGCGTCCGGCCGATGGCGGCCCAGCCGAGCGGGGCGAGCCGCAGCATTTCCGGCCCCTCGCCGGCCGGATTGGGGTCCAGCGTCACCAGTTCGCGATTCTCGAACCAGGCCCAGCGCGCCACCTCGGCGGTGGTGCCGGGCCAGCCATCGGCCAGACGTTTCAGAATCTCGAGGTCGGCCGCGGCGATGGGGAAACGCGGCTTCGCCACCGCCGGTTTCACCGCCGGTGCGGGGGTCGCCGCGGGCATCGGCGGGGCATCGGCCCCGGCGCGCGCACGGATCCAATCGGTCTGGTAGCCGCGCAGCGCCTGCTCCAGCTCCATGCGCGCCGCCTCCACCGGGCAGCGCAGATAGGCGTCGAGCAGGGTGTGCAGCGTGGTCGTCGCGTCGGTCATGTCCGTCACCAAAGTTCAAGCGGAACGCCCCAACGGGAGCGCCGTCACAGCCATCCCATCCGCCGGAAGCGGACATAGAGCCCCACGCAGACCGTGACGATCACCGCCAGGGCCCCCGGATAGCCGTAGCGCCAGTGAAGCTCCGGCATATGCTCGAAGTTCATGCCGTAGAGGCCGGCGATGGCCGTCGGCACGGCGAGGATGGCGGCCCAGGCGGCCAGCTTGCGCGTCACGTCGTTCTGTCGCGCGGCGGCCAGGATCATACTGGTTTCGAAGGCGAAGGACAGCACCTCGCGCAGCGAGCCGATCTGTTCGTTGACGCGGATCACATGGTCCTGGACGTCGCGGTAATAGGGCCGGATCGCCGGGTCGATCATCGGCAGGTCGAAGCGCTCCAGCCGCGAGCAGACCTCCAGCAACGGCGAGGCGTTGCGGCGCAGCCGCTCCAGGTCGCGGCGCAGCTGGTGGATGCGCTCGATCTCCGCCATGCTGGGCGGACGGGCGATCAGCAGGGCGTCCAGCTCGTCCACCGTGGCGGCCATCTGGTCGAGCACGGGGAAATAGCAGTCCACCACGTAATCCATGATGGTGTAGACGATGAAGTCCTCGCCATGCTTCAGCAGATGCGGCGCGCTTTCCGCCCGAGCCCGCACCGGCGAATAGCTGGTGGATGCGCCGTGCCGCACGGTGACGACATAGCCGCGGCCGGCGAAGACATGGGTCTCGCCCAGAACCAGCTCGCCCTTCTCCAGCCGGGCGGTGCGCAGGACCATGAACAGGCTGTCGCCATAGACGTCCAGCTTGGGGCGCTGATGGGCATGCAGCGCATCCTCCACCGCCAGCTCATGCAGGCCGAACTGGCGTTTGACCTCCATCAGCAGAGGCTCGTCCGGCTCCCACAGCCCGATCCAGACGAAGTGGTTTTCCCTGGCGGCCCAGGCGCCGGCCTCGGCGACCGGCAGGTCGGCGACGCGCCGGCCGTCGCAATAGGCAGCACTCGCCACCACGGGGTTATTGGCGGGGTTATGGGTGGTGCCCTGGGTGGAATGGCGGGAGTCTGTCGGGTCTGGTGGCAGCGTCATGGATGGGAGAACCGGATCAAGGGCGGCGGGTCGGCGCCACTCTAAAGAGGTTCCCCTGCAGCGTCGACCGATCCGCCGCGGCCGTCCGGGCTGACCGGCCGCCCCATGCGTTGTCTGTGCCAGGGGCCGGCCTGGGCGGAGGAGAGCGGGGCGATGTTCCAATCGGTGACGCGCTGGATGTATGTGCTGGCGGCGGCGACGCTCAGCCTGTTCGCCCTGCTGTTTGTCGGCCTGTCCGTCGTGACGGTGGTGGAAGGCGTGGCGGCGCTCGACGGCGGCGCCCTGACCGCCGCCATGCTCGACGGGGTGGGGATGATCGTGCTGGCCATCGCCGTGTTCGAGATCGCCAAATATCTCTACGAGGAGGAGATCGTCCGCGAGCGCGAGCTGCGCCGCGCCGACGAGGCCCGCCGCACCCTGACCAAGTTCCTGACCACCATCATCATCGCCGCCAGCCTGGAGGGACTGGTGCTGGTGTTCGAGGCGCGCACCGGCGAGATCGCCGCGATGATCTATCCGGTGATGCTGCTGGGGGTGGTGGTGTCGATGGTGGTCGGGTTGGGCGCCTTCCAATGGCTCGCCCGCAAGGCGGAGAGCATTCCGGTCGATCCCCAGTCATCCGAGGCGGACGAGGCCGACGGAGATCGGGACTGACGGGGTGACAGGGCGGGAGGGAGGGGACCCGGCTGTCCGCCTTTCGCCATGGTTGACCGCCCCGCGCCGGCTGCGCCAAGCTTGTTGCCGTCGAAAGTGGCAAAGGGGGATGGGCTATGGCCCGCAATACGGGCGGCCGGGAAGAGAGCTTCCATACCGGTGTCTGCGGTTTTCCGGAATCGGCCGACGCCGCGCGCCGTCTGGCCGCGGCACTGGGCATTCCCTGCCACATCGCCGAGCTTCACCGCTTTCCCGATGGGGAAAGTCTGGTCCGTCTGCCGGAGCCGGTGGAACGCGCCATCGTCTACCGATCGCTCGACCGGCCGAACGACAAGCTGGTCGAATTGACGCTCGCCGCCTCCGTCCTGCGGCGCCAGGGGGCGACCGACCTCTGCCTGGTGGCGCCCTATATGGCCTATATGCGGCAGGATGCCATCTTCAGGCCGGGCGAACCGGTCAGCCAGACGGTGGTCGGTGACTGGCTCGGCCGCTGTTTCGACCGTTTCGTCTGCGTCGAGCCGCATCTGCACCGCACCCACAGGCTGGACGAGGTGTTCGTCGGCCGCCCCTCCGTCGCGCTGAGCGGAGCGGCGCCGATCGCCGATCATCTGCGGGCCGCCGGCGTGACACCCGACACCGTCATCGTCGGGCCCGACGAGGAATCCGCTCCGCTGGTCGAGGCGGTGGCCGGACCGCTGGGCCTGACCGGCATCGTCGGGCGCAAGGAGCGGCGCGGCGACCGTGACGTGACGGTGGCGCTGCCCCCGGACGCGCCGATCCATGGCCGGCCGGTGGTGATCGTCGACGACGTCATCAGTTCCGGCGAGACGATCTTCTCCTGCGCACGGGCGGCGCGGATTCTCGGGGCCGATGAGCTGCGGGTGTATGGCGTCCATGCCCTGTTCGGAGAGGCCGTCGCCGGCCGGTTCGCGGCGGAGGGGCTTGAACCGCCACTGTCCTGCGACGGCGTGCCGCATCCGACCAACGCCCTGTCGCTGAGCGGTCTGATCGCCGACGCCATACGCTCCCTTTCCGCGGTTTGATGGCTTTCCGGGAGAGGGGCCGAAGGGATGAGGGGGGCCTTTTTCTCCCTCATGCCGGTAGCCCCAGGTTGCCGGGTCCGAAAATTCGGGCCTAGGCTTCAGTCGATCAGAGAACGTGGCGTGAGAAACGGCCATGCGTCGCGAAAACAGCGCGATGGATGAAGACATGCCTGATGGGGCTGCCGGTCGGCGGACGGACGGGTTGGCTTTCGGTCTGGAGCGGGAGGAGCTTGTCCTGCCGGCCGGCTTTGGCCATCCGGCCGATGACCATGGCAATACCGCCCGCATGCTGACCGAGCTGGCGGAGGTGGGGCGTGCGTCCGCCGTGGGATTCTGATCGTCATGCCGGTAATACTAACGTTTGGCATAGGAACTGGTGTAGCCTTGCCGAAGGCGGCTGGTACCGGCGTGCCCGTGCCGATGATGCGCGAGGGTGGGCGCGAGGATGATCCGTTGAGCGGAGGCGTTTGATGTCGAAGGTAACGGACGTCGTGCTTCGGATGGCCCGCAAGCTGACCGATGACATCGCAGCGTTGGGCCGCCTGCGGGCCGCGGGAAAGCCCAAGACCTTTCCCCGCTTCCGCGAAATCCGCGCGGCCTATCTCGATATCCAGGGACTGGTCTTCTCGATCCAGGAAAGGCTGGAGACCGCCGGAAGGGAGCTGCCACCGAACTTCCCGCAATGGGTTCTGCGGCAGAAGTTGAGCGCCATCGCCATCTTCACCGACATCAGCCATTCCTTCGTCAGCGACCCGCCGCTGGCGTTGACCGCCTCGCTGGGGGCCTTCGACGTTCTGGTGGCCGAGCAGAAGGCCTTCAACGAGACGCTGCATACCTTCGATACCATGCTGATGGAAGCCGGCATCGACGACAAGACGGCGGACGAACTGGACGCCACCCGCACCAAGATCGAGCAGATCCTGGGCATGATCGAAAAACTCCTGCTGACCAGTCCGAAGATCCTAGAGGAGTTCTGATGCCGGAAACGGCGGCCGACCCCACCTCGGACAGCACGCCGGCCTCCGGCCCGGACCATGCCTTTCGCCGTATCCTGCGCAATCTGCGCTTGCCGGTCGCCATTCCCGTTCTGGCCCTGGTTGTCGGCGTGGGGTTATCCCTGCTGTTCATGGTCCATTCCGAACGCTTGCTGTACCGGGAAGTGGAGCATCGCTTTGGCACGCGGGTCGAGGAGATCCATGGACAGCTGACGGACCGGCTGCGCGGATACGAACAGGTGGCGCGCGGCGCCGCCTCGCTGATGATGACCTTTCCCGACCTGCACTGGACGCAGTGGAACCGTTTCGTCGAAGCGCTGGACGTGCCGGAGCGTTACCCCGGCATCATCTCCATCGGCTATGCCCGCGCCGTTGCGGCCGATCGGGCCGGCGACCTGGTGGCATCGATGCGGGCGGCCGGCCTCTCGACCTTCCGGATCTGGCCCGAGACGGCCGGAGGAGCGGCCGGGGCGGAGCGGGTGGTCACCCTCTTCAACGCCCCGGTCAACGAGGCGACTGTGCGGCTCATCGGCTTCGACATGGCTTCGGAGGCGAGCAGGCGATCCACCATCGACCGCGCGCGCGACAGCGGCGAGCCGGCGGCCACCCGGGCGATCACGCTGAAGACCGACGAGTTGGCCGGCGCCAAGCCCGCCTTCATCCTGTATCAGGCCACATATCGCGGCGACCCGTTGCCGCCGTCCCTGGAGGCCCGGCGTGCCTCCTTCACCGGAGCGGTACTGACCCCGGTCAGGATAGCCCCGCTGCTGGACGGGCTGATCGACGAGAACCGGCCCGACACCGGGCTGGAGATCTACGATGCGCCGCCGGCCGAGGCTGAAATCCCCCTCTACCGCAGCCGTCGCCCACCGGAGGTCAAGCCCGGCCCGCACCTGATCCGGGAACTGCCGGTCGGCGGGCGGATCTGGACTGTCCGCTACGACAGTCTTCCCAATGGCCGGTTCGGCGCGCATGAGTGGGTGCCGGGAGCGGTCCTGGCCGGCGGTACCGGGCTCAGCATCGCGCTGGCGCTGATCCTGCGGATGGGGTTGGTCACCCATTCCCGCGCGCTCGAACTGGCTGGCGTGATGACGGCGTCGCTCCGCTTGCGGGAGGAGGAACGCCAGCAGCTTCTCACCCAGGCGCCGCTGGGCATCGCGCTGGTCGGCGCCGACGGGGTGCTGATGGAATGCAACCCGGCCTTCGCCGCCGCGGCCGGCCGGCCGCCGCGGGACCTGCTGGGCACCGACGCGCGGCTTCGCTTCGGGGATCAGGCGGCGGTCTTCGCGCTGGAGGCGGCGTTGCAGGGGGAAAGCGGCAAGCTCGAATCCGACCAGCCGCTGGTCCTGGGTGGCCGGCGCAGCCATTTCAGCCTGCATTTCCAGCCGGTCACCTCGGACGGGGTGCTCAAGTTCGTCCTGGCCTTCGCCGAGGACATCGGCGAGAAGCGCCGGGCTGAACAGCACATCCAGTATCTGGCTCATTTCGACGCGCTGACCAGCCTGCCCAACCGGGTGCTGCTCTATGACCGCATCGCCCAGGCCCTGCGCGAGGCACGACGCGACGGCACCAAGGTGGCGGTCCTGTTCATCGATCTCGACCGTTTCAAGATCATCAACGACAGTCTGGGCCACAGCTTCGGCGACGAGGTGTTGCGCTCGGTCGCGCGCCGGTTGCAGGCGGGTTTGCGCGACTCCGACACGGTCGGCCGGCTGGGCGGCGACGAGTTCCTGATCGTCCTGCGCCGGGTGACGGAGCCGGCCGACGCCGCCCGCGTCGCGGAAAAGGTGGTGGCGCATCTGGCCAGCCCCTTCCCGGTCGGCGGCCAGAGTTTCGTGGTGACGCCCAGCATCGGCATCAGCCTCTATCCCGATGACGCCGACGACGCGGAAGAACTGATCCGCTGCGCCGACATCGCCATGTATCATGCCAAGGAACAGGGTCGGAACGGCTTCCGCTTCGTCACCCGGGAGATGGGGGCCAAGTCGCGCGAGCGCATGGATCTGGAAGGCAGTCTGCGCCGGGCCATCCGCGAGGGGCAGCTGTTCCTGGTCTATCAGCCCCAGGTCGACACCCTGACCGGCCGCATCGTCGGGCTGGAGGCGCTGATCCGCTGGCGCCATCCCGAGGAGGGGCTGATCCTGCCCGGCCGTTTCCTGCCGGTGGCGGAGGAGACCGGGCTGGTCGTGGCGATGGGCGACTGGGTGCTGTTCGAGGCTTGCGCCCAGATCCGGCGCTGGCGCCAGCGCTTCGACCTGTCCGTCCCGGTGGCGGTCAACATCTCGGGCGCGCAGTTCCGTGACGGGCAGTTGCCGGCCAAGATCGCCCATGCCCTCGACGTCCACGGGCTGAGCGGGCCGGAACTGGAGATCGAGGTGACGGAAAGCACGCTGATCGGCGATGTCGAGGCGGCGGCGGCGACCCTGATGGCGTTGAAGGAGCGCGGCGTGCTGATCGCGCTGGACGATTTCGGCACCGGCTATTCCAGCCTCAGCTACCTGCATCGCCTGCCGATCGACAAGCTGAAGATCGACCGCTCCTTCATCCGCGACCTGGCGACCGGCGACAGCGACGCGTCCGTTCCGCGCGCCATCGTCGGGCTGGGCCGCAGCCTGGGCCTGTCGGTGATCGCCGAGGGGGTGGAGACCCAGGAGCAGTTGCAGCTTCTGCGCGATCTCGCCTGTGAAAGCTACCAGGGCTTCCTGTTCAGCCGCCCCATTCCGGCGGACGAGGTGGAGCGGCTGTTGGGCGGAAAGACCCTCGCCCCGATGCCGGCGGGCTGAAGCCGGCGGCCTTCTCAGAAGCGCGACCCGCCGTCGCCCTCCAGCAGCCCCAGTGTCGCCAGCGCCATCACCTGCGCCGCCTTGACCATGTCGTCGATGCCGACCCACTCGTCGGGCTGGTGGGCGAGGTCGAGGATGCCGGGGCCGTAGGCGATGCAGTCCTTCAGGTTGCCGATCCGCACCACATGCTTCTGGTCATAGGTGCCGGGGGAAACCACCTGCCTGGCCGGGCGGCCGAGCACCGTCTCGATGGCGGCGGCCACCGCGCGGACGACGGGGGCGTCGGCGTCGGTCATGGTCGGCAGGAAGGCCAGCACCTCCCGCAGTTCATAGTCGAAGCCGGGACGGTTGCGGCGCAGATCCTCCAGGATGGCGACGATCTCGCCGCGGACCGCCTCGGGATCCTCCTCGATCAGGTATCGGCGGTCGATCACCATGCGGCAGCGGTCGGGCACCATCGGGCTGGGCAGCCCGTCATGGTCCTCGCGCTGGCCGCCATGGATGGCGTTGATGTTGATGGTGGATTGGCGCGCGCCCTCCGGCACCACCGGCATGGCGGTGCGCTTGACGGCGAGGCGGGGCAGCAGCTCCGTTTCGATCCGGTGCAGCACGGCGCCCATGTGGCGTACCGCGCAGTTGCCGAGGAAGGGCATGGAGCCGTGGGCGACGCGGCCCCTGGTCTCGATCTCCGCCCACCAGACGCCGCGATGGCCGATGCAGACGCGGTCGACGTTCAGCGGTTCCGGAATGATGACATGGTCCACCCTTGGCCGCGAGAAATAGCCAAGCGTCGCCAGATGGCCGACACCGCCATAGCCGCCGGATTCCTCGTCCACCGTGCCGGAGATCTCCAGGGCGCCGGCGGTGAGCAGACCTTCCTCCAGCAGCGATTCCACGGCGACGATCGACGCGGCGATGCCGCCCTTCATGTCGCAGGCGCCGCGGCCATAGACCCGGCCATCCTTCACCACCCCGGCGAAGGGATCGACGGTCCAGCCCTGGCCGGCGGGCACCACGTCGATATGGCCGTTGAAATGGACGCAAGGCCCCGGCCGGGGGCCTTCGATGCGGGCGACGATGTTGGTGCGGGGATAGCGGTCGCTGTCGCCGGCCGCCCCCTCCGCCCGCACATATTCCACGGTGAAGCCGCGCGCCGCCAGCCGCCGGCCGATCAACAGGGCGCAGTCGGTGTAGGCGTCGCCGGGCGGGTTGACGGTCGGAATGCGGATCAGCGCCTGCGTCAGCGCGACCAGATCGTCGCGCTTCGCCTCGATACGGCCGAACAGTTGGCCGGTGGCGGTGTTGGCGGTGTCGGAGTGCATGGCCTCTCCCACGGGCAAGGACGCCCCCAGTGTCGCCCCAAGCGGATGGTCCGTCCACCCCGCCTTTCGCGGCGCGACCCGGCGCGGCGCGCTTTCGCGGGCGGGCCGGGGCCGTTACAGTCGGCCCTCCCCTCAGTGGAGAGTTCTTGTCATGACCGTCACGCATCCCATCGGGCTGAGCGCCCCGACCCTGGCCGATCCGGTGATCGCCGAGATCGCGGCCGGCTTCGTCGCCGCCCGCCGCGGCGCCATCGGCCTCGCCGACTTCCCCGGCCCGCTGCCGGCCGATCTCGCCACCGCCTACGCCGTCCAGGCGACGGCGACCGCCGCCTGGCCCGACGAGGTCGCCGGCTGGAAGGTGGCGCGGGTTCCCCCGGCCCTGGAAGAGGCGCTGGGCGCCATGCGCTACATCGGCCCGGTCTTCGCCGGCACGGTGACGAAGGCCGATGGCGGACCGTTGAGCTTCCCGGTCATCCCCGGCGGCTTTGGCGCGGTCGAGGCGGAGTTCGCGGTGCGCGTCGCCGCCGACGCCCCGGCCGACAAGCTGGACTACAGCCCGGCCGAGGCCGCCGCCTTCATCGCCGCCATCCATGCCGTGATCGAGGTGGCCGGCGGCCCGCTGGCCCCGGTCAACCAGTTGGGGCCGACCGCCGCGACCTCCGTCTTCGGCAACAACACCGCCCTGATCATCGGCGAGGAGATCGCCGGCGGGGTCGAGGGCGCCGACGCGCTCAGGGCCGAGGTGCTGATCGACGGCCAGAGCGTCGGCGTCGGCGGCAGCGCCAAGCTGCCGGGCGGCATCCAGGCGGCGCTGGCGGTGGCGCTGGGCATGGCGGCGCGGCTCGGCCGGCCGCTGAAGGCCGGGCAGTGGGTGTCCACCGGCGCCCTGACCGGCGTGCATGCCATCGCCATCGGCCAGCAGGCGCGGATCGCCTTCACCGGCCTGGAGCCGATGTCCGGCACCGCCGTCGCCGCCCGCGCGGCGGATGGGGCCGCCGGCTGAGCCGGCGACCGGCCATCCCTCTCCTGCGGGATGGCCGGTCTCCCCCGCCGGGTTCGGATGGTTGCGTCTTTACCGGCCCGGCTCGGCTCGGCCCGGCCCGGCCGGCGGCCGGAAGCTCCGCGACCGCCTGTCATACCAGAGCCGGAAACTTCTGACTCGCCGGGTCTGTGGCTTGCGGTTCAGCGCCGGTAGTGATTCCCTGTGCCAGGTCTCACCATTGAGCGAAGCACAGCCATGTCCGCCCTGCCGATCCGCCCCGACCTGAGCTCGGAAGACCTGCGCCGCCTCGCCCGCGGCGAGAGCGATGGGCGGGTGTGCCGGCGCCTGCTGGCGATCGCCATGGCGCTGGACGGCGTCAGCCGGGCGGAAGCGGCGCGGCAAGCCGGCATGGACCGGCAAGCGCTGCGCGACTGGGTCGTGCGCTACAACGCCGAAGGGGTGGACGGCTTGCGGGATCGGGCGCGCTGCGGCCGGCCGCCGCTGCTCGCCGACGCCCTGGAGCCGGAATTGGCTGACCTGATCGCCGCCGGCCCCGAGGTCGAACGGGACGGCGTCGTCGAGTACCGGGTTCGCCACATCCGCGACTTGGCCCTGCGGCATTTCGGGGCGGACTACAGCCGCACCGGCATGCAGGACCGCTTGCACCGCATGAAGCTGTCCTTCCTGACGCCGCGCCCGATCCATCCCAAGGCCGACGCACCGGCCCAGGAGGCGTTTAAAAAAACTTCGCCGAACGCCTCGCCGCCATCGGAGAGGACCACCCCGAGGCGAGCGCCGTGGAGGTCTGGTTCCAGGACGAGGCCCGCATCGGCCAGAAAGGCACCCTGACCCGGCGCTGGGCGCCGCGCGGCAGCCGGCCGCGCGCCGTGCGCGATCATCGTTTCAAGTCGGCCTATCTCTTCGGCGCGGTCTGTCCTGAGCGCGACACCGGAGCCGCCATCGTCATGACGCGCGCCAACACCGAGGCGATGAACCTCATGCTGGAGGAGATCAGCCGCACCGTCACCCCCGGCGCCCATGCCGCCGTGGTGATCGACGGGGCGGGATGGCACACCAGCGGCGATCTCGCCGTGCCGGCCAACATCACCCTCGTGCCGCTCCCGCCCTACAGCCCGGAACTCAACGCCATCGAAAGGCTCTGGCAGGTCATGCGCGACACCCTGCTGTCCCACCGGCTCTTCACCGACCTCAACGCCATCCTCGACGTCTGCTGTCGCGTCTGGAACCGCATCCTCGCCGAACCCGGCCGCATCCGCTCCACATGCGGTTACCCGTGGGCCTTACAGGTCAAAATTTAACGGCTTTGGTATCACACGCCGTTGCGGACGTCCTCCTGGTCCGGCGATCAGCCGGCCGGAGAGGAAGGCGCGGCCTGGACTGCGAATTTCCAAGCAAAAACATAAGCAAAACCCGGATCCATCGGGATCTAAGTATTTCCCTGCGGGTGATGCCAAGAGAATTCCCAAAGGGCCGCGACGTGGTTTCCTGGGATTGACGCGCGGCTATACAGGGGAACTCAAGCGCAGCCGACCCGTGTCCCTGCGATTGATTCTTGACTCGATCCGGTCCGCGGACCTATCTTTGACACGCATAGGATGCTTTGCATCGTCGTGGTGCATTCTTCGGTATGCGCATTCCGCCATGCGTCGCCCGGTTCCGGATGGCTGGGAGAGGGTGCGGACGCACTGGGCGTGTTCTTATAATAAACAATATGGAGTGTTGCAGGATGCGTGCGACCAACCGTTTTTCGCGGCTCAAGACTTGCGCTTTTCTTGCCGGCGCCCTGACCATCGGAACCGCCGGCGCCGCCCAGGCCGCGACCGTGCAGTTCCAGATCGTCAACAATTACGGGGCGACCATCACCCTCGATTCGGCGAGCTGCACCAGCGGCAGCATCTCCGCGCCGTTCTCGATCTCCAACGGCGCCACGGCGTCCTTCATTGGTTCGACGACCGATCCGAGCACCCTGTGCACCGTCCGCTATCAGCAGGGTGCCAATGGCTGCCAGTTCCAGGTCCAGGTGAGCAGCGTCGGCGGCTTCGCCTCGACCAACGCTTATAAGGGCGCGGCCGGGCGACCCAGGTGCGATCAGTCGGGGCCAGGGATCCCCGGCTCCAGCTCTTACACGGGTCAGTTCGTCATGCGGTGAGTGTCAGGCGTCGCGGCGGAGATCCCGCCGCGACGCCGGCGGCGATGAGGTGGCGGACATGGGGCGAGAGAACCCGACAGTCGCCGTCTGTCGTTGGGAATCATACGGGATTGTTGGTTGGAGACCGCGCAACCCGATGGGAGGGAAGGAATCATGAGCATCATCAGCGCCGCCGGTTCACCAGTTGGCAACCTCGTGTCCGCCCGGTCGACGCCGGTCGCGGCGGCGGACGTTTCCGCGAAGAAGTCGGCTCCCGGCGCGGATGGCGGTGGTTTCAGCCCGTCCACTAAGGTCGATTTGTCCGACCGCGCCAAGGCGATGCTGGCGAGCGCGGAAAAGGGGCGAGCCGCCGCGAACCAGCTTGCGGCGCAACTGTTGGGGGGCGGGCGTTCGCCCAACCCAGAGATGCCGGGGGCCGTGAAGCAAGAGGCGGAGGACGCCCTGCTGTCGCTGAAGGCGGGTGGATCTTCGGGACAGGCGGCGGACGGCGTCGCCGCAGTGAAGGAATGGGCGAAGTCGGACATATTCCGCAATGCCGCCAAGGGGGTCGCCGACGATCAGGTCCGCGCCCTGGTTCGCGATGGGAAGCTTCCCGAATTGCCGGAACTCTCTGACAAGCAATATGCCCAGTTGAGCGAGGAGGAGAGGAACATCTACGGCACCGTGAGTACTCTCCAGAGAGTTTACAGCGCCATGCCGAAGACGCTGGATCAAGCCCTGGCCGATCACAAGAAGGTGGTTCTCGAAAGCTATCCGGACAGTATCAGCCGTATGAGGAGCGGTCTCGCCTCCGGCACGCTGAAGAAGGAGGATGGCTGGGAAGACGCCATCGCCAAGCAGGAGGCGGAACTGACCGCCGCGATGCAAGGCAAGATGAAGATACATGCCGTCAATGATCCAACGCTTGTGCGGACGACAGGTGAAGTCACGGTTTCCGGTGGCGATCAGGGCTGGAGTGGGAATGGCAAGTCGATAAATATCAACGCCCCCGCCTTGGAAAAGATGTTCGGCACCAAGAATTTTGGTGTGTCGTCTAGTGACTATACCGGGGATTACGTGATCACCTGGTAGCTGATGGCAGAGGGTAGGACCATGAGCATTATCAGCGCCGCTGGTTTACCGGTTGGCAACCTCGCATCCGCCCGGTCGACGCCGGGCACGACTGCGGACATGTTCGTGAAGAAGCCCGCTCCCGGCGCGGATGGCGGTGGTTTCAGTCCATCCACCAAGGTCGATTTGTCCGACCGCGCCAAGGCGATGCTGGCGAGCGCGGAAAAGGGGCGAGCCGCCGCGAACCAGCTTGCGGCGCAACTGTTGGGGGGCGGGCGTTCGCCCAACCCGGAGATGCCGGGGGCCGTGAAGCAAGGGGCGGAGGACGCCCTGCTGTCGCTGAAGGCTGGCGGGTCCTCGGGGCAGGCGGCGGACGCCGTCGCGGCGGTGAGGGAATGGGCGAAGTCGGATGTGTTCCGCAATGCCGCCAAGGGGGTCGCCGACGATCAGGTCCGCGCCCTGGTTCGCGATGGGAAGCTTCCCGAATTGCCGAAGCTCACTGACAAGCAATATGCCCAGTTGAGCGAGGAGGAGAGGAACATCTACGGCACCGTGAGTACCCTTCAGGGGCTTTACAGCGCCATGCCGAAGACGTTGGACCAGGCCCTGGCCGATCGCAAGAAGGTGGTTCTCGAAAGCTATCCGGATGATATCAGCCGGATGAGAAGCGGTCTCGCCTCCGGCGCGCTGAAGAAGGAGGATGGCTGGGAAGACGTCATCGCCGGTCGTGAAGCCGAACTGACCGCCGCGATGCAGGGCAAGATGAAGATACATGCCGTCAACGATCCGGCTCTTGTGCAGTCGAAAGGCGAATTCACGGTTTCCCGGAATGCCTACGGTTGGAGTGGCAGCGGCATGACGGTGAATGGCAACGGCTCCGCCTTGGAGAAGACGTTCGGTACCAAGAATTTTGACGTAGGGTCCAGCCCCTACACCGGCGATTACGTGATCACCTGGTAGGAGCGTCGGGGCCCAAGCCGGTTGGTGGCGTGTGGCATCGGGGTTTGTGGCATCGGGAGTGTCGGGTATAGAACGTCCCGATGCCGCACAAGACCATAGTGGGCGACCGCGTCGCCATTCCATCGCCCGGCCCGTCTTCCGATGCCGTCCCCTTCGAGGCCAGGGGAACGCGCCCGCTGCCGCCCGTCCATGTCCTGGCCGGGTTGGGGCTTGCCGTGGCGGGGGTGGTCGCCTTTTCGCTGCGGCCGGTCATCATCAAGCTGGCCTACCGTTACGATGTCGATCCGGTCACGCTGATCATGCTGCGCATGGTCTTCGCGCTGCCCTTCTTCCTCGGCATGGCGCTGTGGCCGCAACTCGGAAAGGCGGCGGGAAAGGCGGCGGCGGAGCGGGCGCCGGTCGCCGGGCGCGACCTCGCCCTGACGGTCGCGCTGGGCGTCACTGGCTATTACGCCGCCAGCTTCTGCGATTTCCTGGGGTTGCGCTATGTCACCGCCGGGATGGGGCGGCTTCTGCTGTTCCTCTACCCGACCATCGTCGTGGTTCTGTCGGCCCTGTTCCTGGGCAAGCGGATCGGCCTGCGCGAGGTGGTGGCGCTGGTGGTCTCCTATGCCGGCGTCGCGCTGGTGGTGTGGTCGGAGATCGGTACCGGCCATCCCGACTTCATGACCGGGGCGGCGCTGGTCTTCATGGGCGCCTTTCTCTATTCGGTCTATCTGGTCGGCAGCAGCCGGGTGGTGCAACGGGTCGGCTCGATGCGCTTCACCGCCCATGCGATGACGGCGGCCTGCCTGTGCTGCATCCTGCAATTCCTGCTGCTGCGCCCGTTGTCGGCGCTCGACCAGCCGCTGCCGGTCTATGGGCTGTCGGCGGTGATGGCGGTGGCGTGCACCGTGCTGCCGGTGCTGATGACGGCGGAGGCGCTGCGGCGGGTCGGTCCCAATCTGGTGGCGCTGTGCGGCGCCATCGGCCCGGTCGCCGCCGCCATCTTCGGCTACCTGCTGCTGGCGGAGCCGATGGGGTGGCTGCAACTGGCCGGTGCCGCCCTGACGGTGGCCGGCGTCATGATCATCAGCCTGTGGAGGACGGCCTGACGCCGCTTTCTGGCGTCCGGCCGATTATCTTCGGGAATAACCTCCCACCCGCCGCCGTCCCACATCCGAAGCAACGGGTCGAAGGGACTTATGTGATGACCGATCATGCGACCACATCGGCCGGATACGGAGCCGATGCCGGTATGGCCAGCGCCGGGCGGGATGCGCTGCTGCTGGCGGCCCGCGTCCTGCTGGGCGCCATCTTCGTGCAGAGCGGCTTCGGCAAGCTGCTGGCGCTCAGTGGCTTCATCGCCGGGATGGAAAGCCAGGGCGTACCGATGGCCACGATCGTCGCCCCGATCGGCGCGCTGGTCGAAGCGGTCGGCGGTCTCGCCATCGTGCTGGGCGCCTGGACCCGGCTGGCGGCGCTGCTGGTCGCCGCCTTCACCGTCGTCGCGACCCTGATCGCCCACCGCTATTGGGACGCCGCCCCCGACGCCATGAAGATGCAGCAGATCCAGTTCATGAAGAATCTCGCCATCATCGGCGGCTTCCTGTCGCTGGTCGCCTCGGGGGGCGGGCGCTTCGGCCTTGACGGCTGGCGCGCCCGGCGCTGACGTCAGGACTCGTACGCCATCAGCGAGATGCTGGGCACGTCGATGCGGTCGCGTCCGTTGAGGAAGGTCAGCTCGACCAGGAAGGCGGCGGCACGGACGTCGGCGCCGACCTGGCGCAGCAGGCTGATGGCGGCGGCCATGGTGCCGCCGGTCGCCAGCAGGTCGTCCAGCACCACGACGCGCTGGCCGGGCGTCACCGCGTCGGACTGCACCTCGATGGTGTCGGTGCCATATTCCAGATCATAGGAATGGGCGATCTTGTCGCCCGGCAGCTTGCCATGCTTGCGCACCATGATGAAGCCGATGCCCAGCGCCAGCGCCAGCGGGGCGGCGACCAGGAAGCCGCGCGACTCGATCCCGACCAGCAGGTCCGGCTTATGCGGGCGCACCGCCTCGGCCAGCTGGTCGATGGTCGCCTTCCAGGCGGCGCCATTCGCCAGCAGCGGCGAGACGTCATAGAACAGGATGCCGGGTTTGGGGAAATCCGCGATGCCGCGGATATAGTCTTTCAGGTTCATCGAAGGTCTTGTCCGTGGAAAAATCCTGCGGCGGTGCGAAAAGCCCGGCCCGTTTCCCGGCACTCTACCGGCAGTCCATCCCGCCGCAAAGACGGGAATGGGTAGCCCGGCGCGACCGGCCATGCGCCCGATGGGGTTGACCATCCGGCCGGGCTCCGCCACGTTCCACACGCACCGGTCGGTGTGCGGATGCGTGCGGCGGAACCAGTGGCAGTGATTTTGACGCAAGGCGGGACAGCGAAGACGGATGCGGCATCGGCCGCGCCGCGGATCGAGGCCGATCCGGCGGAGGACGGGTGGCGGATCGCCGCCGCCGGGCGCTGGACGCTGGAGGTCGCCGCCGCGGCGTCGGATGCGCTCGACCATGCGGCTCCTCCCAGGGATGGCGCCGCCTTGCGGCTCGACCTGTCGGGGGTGGAGGCGCTCGACACCGTCGGCGCCTATCTGCTGAGCCGGCAGGCCGACCGGATGGCGGCGGACGGCCGCGCGGTGGAGGTGGTCGGGGTGCGGCCCGAGCATGCCGCCCTGTTCGACGCGGTGCGCGATGCCGGCAAGGCGCCGCCCCATCCGATCGAGCGCGAGCATCACCCGATCCACGACATGGTGGTGCGCACCGGCGAGACGACGGTGCATGCCGCCAGGGAGGTTCTCGACCTCGTCGGCTTCCTCGGTCTGGTCACCGTCACCTTCGTCCGGCTGATCCTGCGCCCGTCGCGCCTGCGCCTGACCTCCGTCCTGTTCCATATCGAGCAGACCGGGCTGAACGCCCTGCCGATCCTGGGGCTGCTGTCCTTCCTGATCGGCGTGGTGCTGGCCTTCCAGGGGGCCGACCAGTTGAAGCGCTTCGGCGCGGAGCTGTATGTGGTCAATCTGCTGGGCATCTCCGTCCTGCGCGAGATCGGCATCCTGATGACGGCGATCATCGTCGCCGGCCGCTCCGGCTCCGCCTTCACCGCGCAGATCGGCACCATGAAGGTGAACCAGGAGGTTGACGCCATCGGCACCATGGGCCTCGACCCGGTGGAGCTTCTGGTGGTGCCGCGGGCGCTGGCGCTGGTGATCACCCTGCCGCTGCTGGCCTTCTACGCCGACGTGATGGGGCTGTTCGGCGGCGCGGTGATGGCCTATGCCACGCTCGACATCACCTTCGGCCAGTTCATCCGCCAGTTGCACAGCGCCATCGGCATCAACACGGTGCTGGCCGGGCTGATCAAGGCGCCGGTCTTCGCCCTGGTGATCGCCATGGTCGGCTGTTACGAGGGGCTGAAGGTCTCCGGCAGCGCCGAGAGCGTCGGCATCATGACCACCAAGGCGGTCGTGGAGGGCATCTTCCTGGTGATCGTCATCGACGCGGTGTTCTCCGTCCTCTTCTCGCTGCTGGGGGTGTGATGGCAGGATCTCCCGTGATCCGCGTGCGTGGTCTGGTCACCCGCTTCGGCCCGCAGACCATCCATGACGGCCTCGACCTCGATGTCGAGCGTGGCGAGGTGCTGGGCGTCGTCGGCGGTTCCGGCACCGGCAAGTCGGTGCTGCTGAAGGAGATCCTCGGCCTGATCGACCCCGCCGCCGGCAGGATCGAGCTGCTCGGCCACGACATCGCCGCCATCGACCGGGCGGAGCGCACGGCGCTCCAGGCCCGCACCGGTGTGCTGTTCCAGAACGGCGCCCTCTTCAGCTCGATGACGGTGGCGGAGAATGTGATGCTGCCGCTGAAGGAGCATACCGGTCTGGCCCGGCCGCTGATCGCCGAGCTGGCGCGTGTGAAGATCGCCATGGCCGGGCTGCCGCTTGATGCCGGCACCAAGCATCCGGCCCAGCTGTCGGGCGGCATGATCAAGCGCGCCGGTCTGGCCCGCGCGCTGGCTCTCGACCCCGACATCCTGTTCCTGGACGAGCCGACCGCCGGGCTGGATCCCATCGGCGCCGCCGCCTTCGACACGCTGATCCAGGGGCTCCAGCGCAGCCTGGGGTTGACCGTCTTCATGGTCACCCATGATCTGGACAGTCTGACCTCGATCTGCGACCGCATCGCCGTGCTGGTCGACAAGACGATCCGGGTGGGCACGCTCGCCCAGCATCTGGCCGACCCGCATCCCTGGATCCACGATTATTTCCACGGACCGCGCGGCCGCGCGGCCCTCGACGCCAAAGAGCGCAATGACGCTCGGCTGTTTGCGAAAGGGTAGGGGCACGCCATGGAAACCCGCGCCAGCTATGTCCTGGTCGGCAGCTTCGTGCTGGCGCTGGTCGCCGGCCTGCTGGTCTTCACCGCCTGGATCGCCAAGGTCCAGCTGGATGAGACGCGCGAGACCTACCGCATCTATTTCACCGGCTCGGTCACCGGGTTGCAGCAGGGCAGCCCGGTGCGTTATCGCGGCGTCCCGGTCGGCACGGTGGCAGATATCCGGCTCGACCCCGACAATGTGACGCGGGTGCGGGTGACGATCCAGGTGCAGAACGGCACGCCGATCATGTCCGATTCCATCGCCTCGCTGGAGTTGCAGGGCATCACCGGCGGCGCCTATGTCCAGATTTCCGGCGGGACGGTGGGGGGCAAGCATCTGACCGCAACCGATGCCGACGGGGTGCCGACCATCCCGTCGCGGCCCAGCTCGCTGACCGCCGTGGTGGACAGCGCGCCGCAGCTGGTCAACCGCTCGCTGGAGGTCGTCACCAGGCTGGGCGAGATGCTGAACGGCGAGAACCAGAAGGCGGTCGCCGACATCCTGGCGAATGCCCGGACCATCAGCGCCGAGCTTGCCGGCGCCAGCGCCGGGCTGGAGGAGACGATGGCCCAGGCCCGCCGCACGCTGAACGGCTTCGAGACGGTGGGGCCGCAGCTGGCCCGCACGCTGGCCCAGGCGCACGACACGCTGGCGACGGTGGACGGCACGGCCAAGCAGTTGGGTGGCGAGACGCGCGAGCTGCTGCGGTCGCTGAAGCGGACGTCCGACACGCTGAACGCGCTCGCCGCCGAGAACCGCGAGCCGGTGCGCGACTTTACCGCCACGGGGCTGTATGAACTGACCTTGCTGATCACACAGCTGCGCGACCTGTCCGGCCAGCTGTCGCGGGTGGTCACGCGGATCGAGAACGACCCGTCGAACTTCCTGTTCGGCGGGACGCGGCAGGGCGTGGAGGTGCGTGGGAAATGAGGCGGGCGATGATGGAGCGGCGTGGAGTCGTGCGGCCGGTGGCGCGTGGAGTGCTGGCAGCTGTTCTGCTGCTGGGGCTGGCCGCCTGTTCGACGCTGAACCCGACGGCGCCGCATCTCTACACCCTGACCCCGCGGGCCGGCGTCGCCCCCGGCCCCAAGGCCGACTGGCAATTGCTGGTGGAGACCCCGGCGGCGGCGGCGGGGATCGATACGCCGCGCATCGCGCTCGCCCGCACGCCGACCTCGCTCGACTATTTCGCCGACGTGTCCTGGGCCGACCGGGCGCCGAACATGGTGCAGGGGCTGGTGGTCCAGACCTTCGAGGACAGCGGCCGCATCGTTTCCGTCGGGCGCGACACGGTCGGGCTGCGCTCCGACTATGTGCTGAAATCGGAGCTGCGCGATTTCCAGGCCGAATATTCCACGCCGGGTGCGGCCATGCCGGACCGGGTCCATGTGCGGCTGTCGGCCAAGCTGGTCGCCATGCCGCGCCGCTCCATCGAGGCCGGCGAGACCTTCGAGGCGTCGGTGCCGGTGCGGGGCCGGTCCTTCACCGACGTGGTCGCCGCCTTCGACGAGGCGCTGGGAAAGGTCACCGGCGATCTGGTCAACTGGTCGCTGTCGCAACGCCTGCGTCCGCCCGCCGGTTGATGTGTTCAAAGGGCATGGATTCGCAACCATAGGATGCGATTCCGAAAAGGCCTTGCCACGCTCCCATAACCGCGTAGCTAATAGGGGTGTTCGCGCAGCGCAGGATCGGGCGATGACGGATTTGTCGGAAATGTCCCGCGAAGAGTTGGAGGCGATGGCCGAGGCGGGGCGCGAGGTCCGTCTGTGCCAGCGCGTTCTGGCCAAGACCGGTGACACGGTGGTGGGCGAACTTCTGCGCGGGCACGGCACGCTGTACGAGTGGAAGCATTATCCGCCGGGCGACGTCTACGACGCCGAATTCCATGCCCAGTACTATTACCACTGCCATCCCGAAGGCGAACGGCCGCAGGGAGAGCACGGGCATTTCCATAGCTTCCTGCGCCCGCACGGCATGCCGCCTGGCGTGCGGCCGGCGCCGCTGGCCGATTTCGTGCCACCGGACAACGACAATGACGCGCTGTCCCATCTGATCGGCATCGCCATGGATGTGGCCGGCCAGCCGGTGCGGCTGTTCACCACCAACCGCTGGGTGACGGGGGAGACCTGGTATGGGGCCGAAGACGTGATCGCCATGCTGAACGCGTTCGAGGTCGACCACGCCCGTCCGTCCTGGCCGGCCAACCGCTGGATCACCGCGATGATGCGGCTGTTCCGGCCGACCATCATCGACCTGCTGCGTGAACGCGACGCCGCTATCGGACGCTGGGCGGAGAGCCACCCCGACGCCTATGTCTACGAGGATCGCGGGCTGGAGGTCGCCTCGCAGCGCCACATCTCAGTCGAGCAGCAGATCGCCGAGGTGGCTCTGCTGCTGCGCGGCACCCGCCGCCATCGCCCCATCCTGCCGGAACCGCCGAGTTTCGTCGAAATCCCTTGAGCAATGCGGCGGGATGCCGATCTTCCGTGGCGTCTCCGCCCAACGTCCTATGACCCCGGGGTGTTAAGGAAGGCTCAATCGTTTGGGAAGATCCTGTGGCGAGTGGACAAGTCTCCGCCCACATCCGCGCGGGTTTCGCCCTTCCGCGACCGATACGGAGATGGACCAGGGCAGGAAGGGTCCGGGATCCATGAGTGACGGTTTCAAAGCGGGTCAACTGACCCAGGGGGACGTGGCCCGGCTTCTGGCCGATCCCTCGCCGGACAGCCGGACCGATCTGGCTGTCAAGCTGGCCCAGCAGTTCGACAGTCCCGAGTTGTCGCAGTCGGAGCGCCGGCTGGCGGAGGACATCATCCGCGTGATGGTGAAGGACACGGTGCTGCGGGTCCGCCAGACCCTGGCCGAGAACCTGAAATCCAGCCACGCCCTGCCGCGGGATGTCGCCCTCGCGCTCGCCCGCGATGTCGAGGCGGTGGCGATCCCGGTTCTGAGCGTCTCCACCGTTCTGACCCCCGCCGATCTGGTCGAGATCCTGCGGTCGGGCGGCGAGGGCAAGAGCACGGCCATCGCCCAGCGGCCGACCGTGCCGGCCGCCGTCGCCGACGCGCTGATCGAGAGCGGGTCGGAACGCGCGGTGGCGGCGCTGGTCGCCAACGAGGGGGCCGAGCTGGGCGAGCGGAGCCTGGGCCGCGTGATCGACCGCTTCGGTGGCAGCGAGGCGGTGCAGGACCCGCTGGTCCACCGCTCCAAGCTGCCGATCACCATCGCCGAACGGCTGGTCGCCGTGGTGTCGGAACGGCTGCGCCAGCATCTGGTCGCGCACCATGAATTGCCGTCGCGGGTCGCGTCGGAGCTGATCCTGCAAAGCCGCGAACGGGCGACCGTCGCCCTGTTCACCGGGGAGAGCGACGAGGGGGCGCTGGACCGGCTGGTGACGCAGCTCGCCCGTACCGGCCGCCTGACGCCGTCGCTGCTGGTCCGTTCGCTGTGCACCGGCGACATCGCCTTCTTCGAGATGGCGACCTCGCGCATGGCGAACGTGCCGCTGACCAACGCCCGCCTGCTGATCCATGATGCCGGGCGGCTGGGGTTGAAATCGCTGTACGACAAGGCGAAGCTGCCGCCCGCCCTGCTGCCAGCCTGCCGAATCGCCATCGATGTGCTGAAGGAGACTCCCTATGACGGCGAGCCCGGCGACCGTGAGCGCCACCGCCGCCGCGTCATCGAACGCATCCTGACCCAGTACGAGGATCTGGCGCCGGAGGATCTGGAATTCCTGCTGGCGAAGCTGGGGGACATCATGCAGCCGGAAAACGCCGCCGCGTGAGCGACCGGAGCCGCCCCAGCGATCCGCCCCCGCGCCGGCTCCCGCCGTCGGTGAGCGACCCGGCTGAGACCATCCGCCGGCTGGAAGCCCGCATCGCCGAGTTGGAGGCCAACCTGCGCCGGAGCGAGACGCGGGTCGGCGAGTTGCGGTTCCGCTCCCTGGTGCAGACGGCGGCCAGCATCATCCTGGTTCTGGGGGCCGACGGGCGTGTGCTGGAGGCCAACCATGAGGCCGAACGCGCCTTCGGGCTGGAGGTTGGACAGGCCGTCGGCCGTCCTTGGACCGAAGTGATGGAGGAGCGGCCGAACGGGGCCTTCGCGACCCAGCTGGCCATGGCGGCGGAGGGAACGGAGATCCGCAATTTCGAGCAGGCGGTGCGTGATCAGCAGTACCGGAGCGAGCGGGTGTTGCTGTGGAACCTGAACCGGCTGCCGGAGTCCGACGGGGCGCCGGCGGGCATCCTCTGCGTCGGTCAGGACATCACCCGGCGCAAACGGGCGGAAATGGCGCTGCGCCAGGCGCGCGACGAGCTGGAGATGCGGGTCGCCGACCGCACCCGCGCGCTGATGCAGGAGATCCAGGAGCGCCGCCGCGCCGAACAGGCGCTGATCCAGGCCAAGGAGCAGGCCGAACTCGCCAACCGCGCCAAGAGCGAGTTCCTGGCCAACATGAGCCACGAGCTGCGCACGCCGCTGAACGCCATCATCGGCTTTTCCTCGATGATGGAGAGCGAGATCGTCGGGCCGCTCGGCCATCCCAAATATCTCGACTATGCCAAGGTGATCGGCAAGTCGGGCCAGCATCTGCTGGCCGTCATCAGCGACATCCTGGATGTGGCCAAGATCGAGGCCGGCAAGCTGGAGATGCATCCGCAGCCGATGGATGTCCGCGACGCGGTGGAAAGCTCGCTTCTGCTGATCGCCGAGCGGGCGAAGGAGGGCGGGTTGACCCTGGTCCAGGACATCGCCCCCGACACGCCCCGCCTGCTGGGCGACCCGGTGCGGGTGAAGCAGATCCTGCTCAATCTGCTGGCCAACGCCGTGAAGTTCACCCCGGCCGGCGGCAGCGTCACCCTGCGGGTCCGCCCCGAAGGCGGGCGCATCCTGATCGAGGTGGCGGACAGCGGCATCGGCATGAGCGCCGAGGGCATCGCCATCGCCCTGCAACCCTTCGGTCAGGTCGACAGCCAGCTGTCGCGCCGGTCGGGCGGTACCGGGCTGGGGTTGCCGCTGGTGCGGTCCTTCGTCGAGCTGTTGAACGGCACGCTCGACATCCGCAGCCGCGAGGGCGAGGGCACGACGATCAGCGTGCGCCTGCCGGTTGCGATGAGTTATGACATATAAAAATATTCAGATTGGGAATCCATACAATACAACTATGATCCATGTTTGGGATGCTCTTTTGGAGAGTTTCCCTAGATTGTAAGCATGGAGTCAATGGATGACGCTTTTTTTGATGAAGCCGGTGCATTGGAATGCAAGTGGGTATTTGAAGCCGGATGGGCATAGAGCGACGGGCGGATATCCTGCCGAATGCGGTTATGGTCATGAGGAATGGAATAATAACCCTCGGATGCGGTATCGCGGTGATGATCAGGATATCAAGGTTTTCCATACCGAAGGCCCGGGAAATATTGATGCGGAAGATCATGACGGAAGTGTTTTCGTCTTCATGTACGCGTCCCATCATGGCATCCAGCAAATTGTTGGCATCGCTGGTAGCGCCACTTGCTTGACCGATGAGAGTCGTCGCCGGCAACGCGAAGAGATCGTCAAGAAACTCAATATCAATGATTTTAAGGACGATGCCTGGGATCAGAAGCTCGTCAGGAAATGCTATTATGACAATGAAAAGAAATTTCTCAAGGATTGGAAAACAGACGTCAATTGGATTCCCAATTGGATATGTCCGGAGGAACAATATTTCTCCCCAGGCCCTGCGGAAACCATAGAAATTGACGCGTATTCAATAACCGGCAAAAAAAATCTTTCCACAAGATTCAGAATGTGGCACCTCATCGACAGGGCGACGGCAATCAGGGTGATGGAGCTTGTTCCTGATAGCCTGAGAACACGGGAATGGCACAATATATATAACGAGATTTCCGGCGGCCAGTCCGCAGTCTCCTATGACATCGACCAGCTCCAGAGTGAGGATATTCCCGAGACGGAGCGGCAGGCCCTGCATCAGGCCCGGATCGGGCAAGGGGCGTTTCGCGGCCGTCTGCTGGAGCGATGGAGCAACGCTTGCGCGGTGACGGGTTGCACTGTCACAGAGGCATTGCGTGCGTCCCATATCAAGCCCTGGTGCGAGTCCGGGAATGCCGAGCGGCTCGACCCCAACAACGGCCTCATCCTGTCGGCGACCATCGACGCGCTGTTCGACCGTGGGCTGATCTCCTTCACGGATGACGGGTCGATGCTGGTTTCCGCCGGGATCTCCGCCGATGACCGTGCTCTACTGGGGCTACCCGTATCATTGCGGCTTCCGTTGAGCGACCAGGAAAAGGCCTATATGGCGCTTCACCGTGGCAAGCACTTTTCCTGATGCCGGGCGTCGCGCCGCTTGCGCGGCGCGACGAGCCACGCCACCTTGCCGTTTTGAATGGACGACCGGCGGAGTGGGACATGGCGGTGAGCCGCGACGATCTGAAGACGCGCATCGGGCAGGCGCTGGGCGAGGCGAAGGCCGATCTGGTCATCAAGAACACGCGTTTCCTCAATGTCGTCACCGGCGAGATCGCCGAGGGCGACATCGCCGTCTGCGGCGAGACCATCGTCGGCACCTATGAAACCTATGATGGGGTGGAGGAGATCGACGGGCGCGGTCTGACCGTGGTTCCGGGATTCATCGACACCCATCTCCATTGCGAATCCACCTGTGTCACCCCGCAGGAATTCGACCGCTGCGTCCTGCCGCGCGGCACCACCACCGCGATCTGCGACCCGCACGAGATCTGCAATGTTCTGGGCGAGCGGGGCCTCCGCTATTTCCTCGACAGCGCCGGCGGCACCGTGCTCGACCTGTTCGTGCAGCTGTCCTCCTGCGTGCCGGCGACGGAGCTTGAGACCTCCGGCGCCCGGCTGGAGGCGGCGGACCTGATCCGCCACCGGGACCATCCCCGCGTGCTCGGCCTGGCGGAATTCATGAATTTCCCCGGCCTCTTCCACAAGGTCGACGGGGTGCTGGACAAGCTGGCCGCCTTCGACGGCCGCCACATCGACGGCCACGCCCCGCTGGTGTCGGGGAGGGAGCTGAACGCCTATCTGTCCTGCGGCATCCGCAACTGCCACGAGACGACCAGTGCGGACGAGGCGATGGAGAAGCTGCGCAAGGGCATGCAGGTGTTGATCCGCGACGGGTCGGTGTCGAAGGATGTCCATGCGCTGGCCGGGATCATCAGGCCTGAAACCTCGCCCTTCCTCGGCTTCTGCACCGATGACCGCAACCCGCTGGACATCGCCGAGGAGGGGCACATGGATCACCTGATCCGCAGCGCCATCCGCCTGGGCGCGCCGGTCGCCCATGTCTACCGCGCCGCCACCTGGTCGGCGGCCCGCGGCTTCCGCCTGTACGACCGCGGGCTGGTGGCGCCGGGCCATCGCGCCGATCTGGTGCTGCTCGACGATCTGGAGGAGTGCGCGGTCAACCGGGTCATCCGCAACGGCCGGGTCGTCGGCCCGCACAGCTTCGACGGAAGGCCGACGGTGACGCCGGTTGGGTTGGAGTCGGTGAAGCTGGAGCCGGTGGCGGAGGAGGATTTCGCCGTGCCGGCCGGCGGGTCGATGCAGTCGGTGATCGGGCTGGAGCCGGGCAGGATCCTGACCGAGCATCGGCGGATCGAGGTGCCGGTGGCCGGCGGCCGGATGATCGCCGATCCGGCGCGCGACCTGCTGAAGATCTGCGTCTTCGCCCGCCACGGCACCAACCGCAACATCGGCCGCGGCTTCGTCCAGGGCTTCGGCCTGACGGAGGGGGCGCTGGCCTCCTCGGTCGGCCATGACAGCCACAACATCTGCGTGGTGGGGGCGGACGACGCCGACATGCGCGTCGCGGTGAACCGGCTGATCGAGCTTCAGGGCGGCTTCGTCGCCGTGCGCAACGGGCGGGTGGTGGGGGAACTGGCCCTGCCGCTGGCCGGGCTGATGAGCCTGGAGCCGTTCGAGACGGTCGAGGTGAAGCTGCGCGCCCTGCGCGCCGCCGTCCGGGCCATGGGCTGTCCGCTGGCCGAGCCCTTCCTGCAATTGGCCTTCCTGCCGCTGCCGGTCATCCCGCATCTGAAGATCACCGACCGCGGCATGGTCGATGTCGACCGCTTCGAGCTGATTGCCGCCTGAACGGGCGGGTTGCCTGGGAAACAGGCGATTGTCTGGCAAATGGGCGGGCGGGATCGGGGTCCGCCCACCGCATAAGCGTATAAATGACGCAGCGGAACCACTGGCACGGGCTTTGCCAAGACGACACATTCATTGTCGTTCGTCCTTGAGCGAGCCCGACCCGCCATGGCTCATCTGGCCCCGATGTTCAAGCAATCGCACAGCCTGCTGCCGGTCCGGCCGCCGGAAACCGTGTCGATGCGGACACGGGACGGCGCGCGTCTGGATGCCGACCTCTATCGCCCCGATGCCGCCGGCAGTTGGCCGGTGCTGCTGCTGCGCGTGCCCTGCGGCCGGCGCACCGCGCTGACCAGCCATTACGCGCACCCGCGCTGGTACGCGGCGCGCGGCTATGTCGTGGTGGTGCAGGACATGCGCGGCTGCGGCACGTCGGACGGCCGGTTCCGCCCCTTCGAGGCGGAGCGGGAGGATGGGGCCGACGCGGTGGCCTGGGCCGCCTCGTTGCCGGGCTCGTCGGGGGCGGTGGCGATGTATGGCTGCGGCTATGCCGGCATGGCGCAGTGGCTGGCGCTGGCCGAGGCGCCGGCGGCCCTGCGCGCGGTGGCGCCGGCCTTCGCCGGCTGGGACGTCTTCTCCGACTGGGCCTATGAGGGCGGGGCCTTCCGGTTGGCCGACGCCATGGGCTGGGCCCTGCGCACCGCCGCCGACGCGGCGCGGCGGGTCGAGGACGGCACCGGCCACCGGGTGCTGTCGGACGCGGCCCGCCGCCTGCCGGTCGATGACGAGATCCCGTCGCGGCCGCAGGCGCTGCGCGATTATGCCCGCTACACCCATTACGACGATTGGTTGACCAACCCGGCGCCCGGTCCGGCCTGGGCGGCGCTGTCGCCCAAGGCGATGCGGGACGGCATGCCGGCCGATGTCGCGATCCTACAGATCGGCGGCTGGTACGATCCGCGTCTGGCCGGCATGCTGGATGCCCATGATTTCCTCAACGACCGCGTCGCCGCGCGCGGACGGGCGCCGTCGCGGCTGGTGATCGGTCCCTGGGGCGCCGACGGTCCCGCCGCCATCCCGCTTCCGGCGGGATCGGGACCGACGCTGGACACGCTGCAACTGGCCTGGTTCGAGCGGGTGCTGAAGGGCGAGGGCGGCGACCGCGGCGCTCCGGTCCGCCTTCATGACGTGGAGACCGGGCGCTGGCACGAGCTGCCGGCCCTGCCGGCGGCGGCGGCGGTCCTGCATCTGGCCAGCGACGGGCTCGCCAACCGCCAGGGCGGCCGGCTGGAGCTGGACATGCCCGAGCTGGAGGCGCTCGACGTGGTGGTGCATGACCCGCGCCTGCCGGTGCCGACGCTGGGCGGCCATGCGGTGCCGGATGCCGCCGGGCGCGTCGACCGCGCCGCCGTCGACCGCCGCGCCGACGTCGCCACCTACACCAGCCTGCCGCTGGAGGAACCGCTGATGCTGGCCGGGCGGGTGGCGCTGGATGTGTGGGTGGAGGCCGACGCCCCGTCCTTCGATGTCAGCGCCGTGCTGTCGGTGCTGCGGCCCGACGGGCAGGTGCTGCCGCTGACCCAGGGCCATGCGCGGGTCGAGCCGGGCGACCCGACCCGGCCGCTGACCATCGCCATGCGGGCGGCCTGCGCCACCCTGGCGCCGGGATCGGCGCTGCGCCTCAGCCTCGCCGGATCCTGTTTCCCGGCCTATCCGGTCAATCCCGGCACCGGGGCCGAGCCGGGCGAGACCCGGCGGGTCGATGAGCAGCCGATCACCCTGCTGATCCACAGCGGGCCCGACCGGCCGTCGCGCCTGCGCCTGCCGGCCGGAGGGGGCGCGGCGGGCTAGGCTCGGCGGGTTAGCCGAGGGGGTGCTCGGCGTCCGGCGCTTCCGGGGCCCCGCCGGCCGCTTCCAGGCAGAAATCCAGGCTTTGCGACAGGAAGCGCAGCATCAGGTCGCGGAAGGGCGTCTTGTCGCCGACCGCCCAGGCCCGTTCGACCAGATCCAGATACAGGCCGCGGTCGTCGGCCGGGATCACCACCGGGGGATAGCCGGCGCGGTTCAGAATCAGGTTGCACAGCAGCAGGGCCGTCGCCCGGTTGCCGGTGTGGAAGGGGCGGATGGCGCTCAGCCGGTGATGCGCCTCGAACGCGGTGTCGGGGGTGGCGTCGGACTTGCGCATCCAGGTCGACAGCGCCGACATCGACACCCGCAGCTTGGCCGGATCGGGGGCGGTTTCGGCCGGATCGTCCTTCGGCGGTCCGTCGCGGTATTTGCCGGCCTCATCCCCGATCCCACGATAGAGCAGGCCGTGGAAGGCCGCCACCGTCCGTTCGGTGACGGCGCCCGCCGGATCGAAGGACAGCCGCGCCATCAGTTCCAGCGCCGCGCGGTGGTTCAGGACGAAGCGCTGTTCCTCCACCGCGCGGTGACGCAGGATGCCGCCGCGCTCCAGGATCGCCTTCACGTCGGCGCGCTTCAGCGGCACCTCCTCCAGCGCGGCGGCGGCGGCGGTCAGATCCAGCTCCAACCGGTCGGCGATGCCGTGGACGACCTCCTGCGGCAGGGGGCGCGCGGCGTCGAGCGCCCGTTTCTTCTCCGCGATGTCGTCGAGCAGGGCCATCGGTCACTCTGTCGCTGGGGAAGGGATGAGGGCGGGGAGGGGCGGCACCCCTGCGGGGATTTGCCGCTTGGACGGGCACGGTTGCCGGTTTTAGGATCCCTGTCAAGATGTCCACAACCCGGCCATCCAACCCGGCCATCGCCGGTCGTGAAGGGGGAGATCGCCGCGATGAGCTACGTCGTCTGGGACGAGACCATGAGCGTCGGGGTTCCGGTTCTCGACGACGAGCATCGTCGCCTTCTGGATCTGTTCAACGGCCTGCTGGAAAGCGGCATCACCCCCGCCAACCGGGAGGAGCTGTCCAGCCTGCTCGCCAGCCTCCGCGACTATGTCGCCGTCCATTTCGCGCGGGAGGAGGCGATGATGGAGCGCGGCGGCTATCCCGACCTGGACGCCCATCTCGCCGCCCACCGCTATTTCGCCGACGAGGTGGAGAAGCTGGCCCGCGATTTCGACGGCGACAACCCGACCATGCTGCGGATGGACCTGATCCTGCTGCTGAAGGACTGGTTCGTCGAGCACATCCAGCAGACCGACAGCCTATACAGGCCCTATGTGGGGGCGGGCTGAGTGCCGAGCCGCCAGCTGGTCGAGCGTCGGCGGCTCGGAAATTTGTATGGCGTGCCGTTTCATCCGAACCTATGACTGCGACATCGGCAGTCTGTCATAGCGGCAACGATGAAGGCGGACGAGGCATGCGCGTCGCGACGACCGAAGATCAGGTGCGGCAAATCGTGGCCGATTTCAATGCCGGGCGCTTCGAGCAGGCGATATCCCTGTGCGAGGCCGGTCTGCGGCGGAATCGGAACGACCCGATCCTCAATCACCTTTTCGCGGCGGTTCTGTTCGCCAAGGGCGACGCGGCAAGGGCGGGCGCCCATATCCGGACAAGTCTGGCGGCGAAGGCCGACAACGCGCCGGGTCACCTGCTCGCAGGCCGCATCGCGCGATCCTGCGGGGATTTCGAGCGGGCCCTGTTTCACCTCGGACGTGCCGCCGCGATGTCCCCCAGCCTCGAAATCCTTCTCGAACAGGCCCGCACGGTCGATGCCGTGGGCGATCGGAACCGGTCGATCGATGCCTGGAGGGCGGTGACCCGCGCCAATCCCGGCCTGCCGGAAGCCGCCGCGCGTCTCGGCCGACTGCTTTTCGAAGATGGATTGCTGCGCGATGCGGCCGCCGTGCTGGAAGCCGTCCCGGCGGCCGGCCGGACCGCTTCCCTGTGGTTCGATCTTGGTCTGGTGAAACAGGATTTGCGCGATCTGGCCGGCGCGGCCGATGCCTATCGCGAAGCGCTCGAACTGCAACCCGGCAACGCCGAGGCGGCGGTCAATCTCGGCATCGTGCTCCAGGACATGCGGGACATCGACGGCGCCGTCGCGGCTTATCAAGTCGCCTACGGCGTGCAGCCCGAAACCTTCGGCGTGATCGCCATGTCGCTGACCTCGGCACCGCGGGGCCAGCTGTGGCTTGACCGCCAGGCCTTGAAGCGCATGCTCAAACCCTGATTCCAGGCCACGGTCAGACGGAGTCCGGCACGGGGCGGCGCCGCTTGGCGCGGAAGCGCTTCCGGTAGACGCCGGGCTTGGCGAGCACCTCGGCGACCGTCTTCTCGTAAGCGGTCTTGTGCGGCTCGTCGAAAGCTTCGAAAACCAGATCGGGAGCCGCCCGCGGCACCGGAAAGCACTGCGCGATGGGCATACCCTTCGGCAGGACACCCGAGAAATCGGGATCGGACCAGACCGCCGGGAAATTGATTCCCGCATCGGAAAAGCGATCCGAATCCACGACACCGGTCACCAGACGGAATGGAAGCTCGTGGCGATTGACCGGATGCGTCGCGAACAGCGACCAGCCCTCTTCCAGCTCGATCGTCCAGAAGCTGTTGAACTTCACCGCGGCCAGCCCATTGGAAAAAGGCGCGCCGGCAAGCTGTTCCGCCACATGGAAGCTGAGCGGTGACCGGGGATGGCCTTCGGTCGAAGGCTCCGGGATGGCCCAATCCCAGGTGAAGGCACCATTCCGAACGGTCACGTCACACGGCAGCAGGATCATGAAGCCGTGGGACATGGCGTCAACGAAAGGGGGGCATTGCTTCACGGTGCGGATTTCCCGACCGTGGATTTCCGAATGGGCCTTCGCCGGCATGAAACGCAGCCAATCCGGCAGAATGCCGCGGGCCGGAACAGGACGGGGCAGATGGCCGGCGAGCGCGGGATCGCAGCGGAACAGGATACGCATGGGAGTGCCTGAAGACGTTGACGGCGCCGTTTCCCGCAAAAGCCGGAAATCTCAGGTCCAGCAGAGCCCAGAACGGCCGGTGAGGCAAGGGGATGGGCCGAGTTCGGAGAAGGAGGCGTCGCGCGGGTCAAGGGAAGCGGCCGGGATTGCCGAAGCCCGATCCGGTCGAGACATGCCGCGCGTCCCCTCACTGCTTCGCGGCGGCCTTCCGGTCGGTCAGGCCCTTGTCCAGCTTGTCCTGGATGGCGCCCTTGTCGGTGTCCTCGTCGGCGTTGCGGAGCGCGCGCGTCCATTGGAAACGCGCCTCGTTGCGCCGGCCCGCCCGCCAATAGGCGTCGCCGAGATGGTCGTTGATGGTCGGATCGCCCGGCTTCAGCTCCACCGCCCGTTCCAGCTTGGCGACCGCGGCGTCGTAGTCGCCGAGCTTGTAGAGCGCCCAGCCCAGGCTGTCGACGATGTAGCCGTCGCGCGGGCGCAGTTCCACCGCGCGCTCGACCATGGCCCGCGCCTTGTCGAGATGCTCGCCGCGGTCGATCCAGCTGTAGCCGAGGAAATTGAGCAGCGACGGTTCGTCCGGCCGCAGCGTCAGCGCCCTTTGCAGATCGGCCTCGGCCTGCGGCCATTGCCCGGTCCTCTCGTAGCACATGGCGCGGGCGTACAGCAGCGGCCAATGCCGTTCCTGCGGCGTGCCGATCCGCTCCAGCGCCGTGCCGTAGGCGGGAATCGCCTCGGCGTAGCGTTTGGCGTAGCGGTAGATGTCGCCCAGCCGGATGATGGCGTCGGTGCGCTCCGGCCGCTCGGCGGCGAGATCCTTGAGGATCGCGATGGCGTCGTCGTCGCGATCCAGGCGGACGAGGCTGTCGGCCTCGCGCATGCGGGCGGTCCAGCGCAGCAGCGGGTCGGTTTCCAGGCGCTTGAAGGTCGCCAGCGCCTCGTTGTGATGGCCGCGGGAGGCGGCGATGTCGCCGATCAGCAGATGGGCGAGCGCCAGATCATCGCGCAGATGCAGCGCGATGCGGCCGAACAGCAGGGCCGGCTCGTCGGCATTCTCATGGTGCAGCGCGCTGCCGAGGTCGAACAGCGCCTCGGCAAGGCCGGAGCGGGCATCGGGCACCGGACGGACGTCGGACGGGCCGTTCGCCATGGCGTCCAGCGCCGGCTCCACCAGCAGACCGTCGGGGTTGTTGCCCTGGAAGGTCTGGTAGAGCTTGCGCGCCTCGTCCTTGCGGCCGGTGCGTGTCATGAAGTTGCCGACGATCTGCACCACCCGCAACGGCGCGTCGGTCTCCGTCACCTTGGCGTAGCGGGCCGCCGCCTCCTCGCTGCGGCCGGCGAGGTCGAGGACCAGGGCCGCATGCAGGTTGTAGAGCGCTTCGAAGCCCTTGACCTCCGCCAGCGGCCGCAGCGCCGCCAGCGCCTCGTCCGTCTTGCCGCGCGCGGCCGCCAGCCAGGCGCGGGTCAGCGGCGTCAGGAAACGGCCGAGCCCGTCGGACGGCAGGCGGGCGGCATAGCCGTCGGCCTCGTCCAGCCCGCCCCTGGCCAGCGCGTCGGCGGTCAGCAGGGTCAGCGCCATCTGTGGTTCGCCCTGCTCGCCCAGAAGGCGGGCGGCGTAGCCGAGCGCGGTATCGATCCGGCCCTCGCCCAGCCGCAGCAGAAAGGTGCGGCGCAGCAGGGAATCATCGTCCGGGTCGGCGGCGAGCGCCTGCGCGGTGAAGCGCGCCGCCGCGGTCCAATCATCCTGATGCTGGGCATAGCGCCCGGCCAGATAGCTGCCGGTGGCGGAGCCGGCGCCGTCCGCGGCCGATTCCGCGCCCGGGCCGGCGGCGACGGCCGGCGCCAGGGCGGTTCCCGTCATCAGGACCGCCAGGGAAATGGGCAGGAGCCGGCTTCGGACGCTCGTCATGCTCGGGTCACCTCTGATGCGCGGCCCGGATCGCTGGGGCCGCCGCGGTCATACACCACAAGGCGCCATCCCAGCATCTTCCACCGGGGACGGGCAAGACATTCCATCGCCGCCCGCCGCCGATCGGTCGATTCCACGGCTGGTGGGGCCGATCGCCCGATGCCGCGCGCGTCGGTGGCCGCATCCGGTTTGGGCTGTCCCAACGGAGATGCGCCGGATATGATGGGGTACGCCCTGTCTGCGATGGCATGCGAAGGATGGCGCCGTGAAGTTCGGGTCCGCTCTGTCCGCGTTGATGACGCTCGGCCTGCTGTGCGGAACGGCGGGGGGCCAGGCGCTGGCCCAGGCACTGGTCGAGGATGAGCCCATCGACCGCTCGATCGGCTGGGGAACCTGGCTTTATGAATCCGCGGCCGACCGCTATGGCAACGCGATGGACAGCGCCGGCATGGTCTGGTGGTCGGTCAGCCGGATCCTGACGCCGATCAATCCGTTCGGCGGCGAGACCCATGACGAGACCGGCCGGGCGCTGACCCCGGCCGACCGTGCCGCCCGCGACCGCAGCCGGCGGGAGGAGTTCGTGCAGATCGGCCAGGACGCCGGGTTCGAGCTGGTTTGCACGGTTTCCGGCATCGGCCTGCCGCCGCAGCTGACCTACAGTTTCCAGAACATCCGCGAATTGACCGAGGCCGACGCCATCGCCGTGCGCCGCCGGCTCGACGGCTTCCGCCAGACCTATTCGGGATTTCCGGCCCGCGTCGACGGGCTGGTGCTGGAGGCGATCGTCAAGGCCGGCACCTATGCCGACCAGACGGGTGCGACCGCCGTCATCGTGTCGCTGCTGCCGATCCCCACCGTGACCCTGGTGGCGGTCTCCCCGGCGCAAGTGGCGCAGACCGGCCCGATCTGCGGAGGGGCGTCGTGAGGCTTCCGAAGACCGTTTTGCGCATGGCCGCGCTGTGGGCGATCCTGCTCGGCGCCGGGGCGGCTCCGGCCGCAACCTCCGGCAACGACCCGGTGGTGCCGTGGCTGGCGGTTTCGACGACGCAGATGCCCTTCGCCAGGGCGGTGGCGGACCGTGTCGGCCGACGCGACCCCGGTCTGCGGGAACCGGTGCCGATCCTGCGGGACGTCGCGACGGCCGAGGGATTCGAGCGATTGTGCTCCGGGGCGCCGACGCTGGCGGCGGTGATCGCCACCCGCCGCATGACGGCGCGCGAATATGACCGTTGCCGCGCCGCCGAGGTCATCGACGTGGTCGAACTGACCGTCGGGCTGTCGGCGCTGGGGCTGGTGCATGGGGCGGCCCTGCCGATCGACGGGCTGACCTCGCGCAGCCTGTATCTGGCGATCGCCCGGATGGTGCCCCGCGACGGCAAGCTGGTGCCAAACCCCTACACGAGCTGGCACGAGATCGATCCGGCCCTGCCCGCCATACCCATCGCGGTGGCGCTGCCCAGCCCGCGGGAGGCCCGGCGGGCGCAGTTCGACGACGCCATCATGGAAGCCGGCTGCCGGCCCCTGCCGGAGATCCGCAGCGTCTATGGCGCCGACAAGCGCCGGCAGCTGTGCATCCAGGCGCGGACGGACGGCATGGTGCAGGAGGCCGACGACCCGGCCGAACTGATCCGGCGGATCGCGGCGCCGGGCAGCACCGTCCTGACCATCCTGTCGCTGGCGGACCTGCGCAGCGGCGCCGAGGAGGGCGCCCCGGCCGTCAATGCTCCAATCTCTATCGATGGGATCCCGCCGGTGCCGGATCGCTTTCTCGACGGCCGCTACCCGCTGACGATGGCGACCCGCCTGTATCTGACCAGACGGGCGCTGGATCAGGCCGGCGGGCTGCGGGACTATGTGGCGGAGTTCCTGCGCGAGGCGGCCATCGGTCCCGGCGGCTATCTCGAACCGCTGGGGTTGGTGCCGCTGCCAACCGACGACCGCCGCCTTGCCCGCCGCAACGCCGCCAATCTGCGGCTGTTCGCCCCTTGAGGGCCCGCGGACCGCCGGACGTTTCAGCCGGCGGTCCAGTCAGCCGGCAATCCAGTCCTGGCGCACCTGTTCGATCCGGTTGGCGCGCAGGATGTCGCTGGCATGGGCATCCATATGGGCGCGCAAAGCCTCCGGCATGCCGGGCGACAGGGTGGCGCCCTCCACCGACCAGCGGGCCATCCAGGACAGGGTGCGCAGCCAGGTCAGCCGGCGCAGCGGCTTCAACCACGGCCTCACCTCGTCGGCGAGGTCGCCCGGTACCGCTCTCGTCCAGGCGGCGATGAAGGCCTCGACCTCGGCCGGGGTCAGCTCGGCATCCACCGCCGGATCCCATCTCGTCGAGCTGTAGAGGCTGGCATGGGCGAGGTCGCTTGCCGGATGGCCGTATTGCAGCTTCTCAAGGTCGGTGAACCATGCCTTGCCATGGGCATCGATCAGGAAGTTGCCGGGATGCACATCCACCCCCACCGCGGTCAGCGGCATCGGCGTGTCCGGTGGCGGGGCGAGGTCGCCGGTGCGGGCGGCGTCCAACTCCGCCGCGATCAGGGCGCGGGCCTCGGACGACAGGGGCGCGCGGTCGAACCACTCCGTCTGCCGTTCGACCTGGCTTAGCAAGGCGGCGACCGGATCGGACGGCGCCGGCAACGGCTCGTGGAAGTCCGGCGGCGCCATGCGGTGCAGTGCCGCGAGCGCGCGGGCGATGGCCGGCATGTCGCCGGGCAGCACCGGCGTGCGCCCCTCCACCTCGCCGACCAGCAGGGCGCCCTGCGGCAGCCCCTCGCCCGGTGGCAGCAGGCCGGCGAAGCGCGGGGTGTGGCCCGACGGCTCCGCCCGCCTGAAGGCGGCGGCCTGCCGGTCCAGCGCCGTCCAGGCGTCGAGGCCGAGCTGGCTCCAGCGCGGGATGCGGGCGACCAGCCGCCGGCCGCGCAGCCGCACATGGTCGTGGGCGACGCCCTTCAGCGGCATCGGCTCCAGCGCGTCGGCGGGCAGGTCGGCAAGGCGCGGCAGCCGGATCAGGGCGTCGTGCAGCGCCCCCAACGAAAAACCGGCCAGCCCCGAACCGTTCGACCCGGCGCCGTTCGATCCGGTACCGCTCACGCCATATGCTCGCGCAGGCGGGGCATCAGCTCCACCAGATTGCAGGGGCGATGGCGGTTGTCGAGCTGCCAGACCAGGATGTCGTCCCAGGCGTCGCGGCAGGCGCTGGGCGAGCCGGGCAGGGCGAAGATGTAGGTGCCGTTCGCCACCCCGGCGGTCGCCCGGCTCTGGATGGTGGAGGTGCCGACCTTGGCGTAGCTGAGATAACGGAACAGCTCGCCGAAACCGGGGATCGCCTTTTCATAGAGCGCTTCGACCGCTTCCGGCGTCACGTCGCGGCCGGTGACGCCGGTGCCGCCGGTGGTCAGCACGACATCGATCCGCGGATCGGCGATGAAGGCCTGGACCTGGGCGCGGATGGCGGCGATGTCGTCCTTGACGATGGTTCGGGCGGCGGCCCGGTGGCCGGCCCCGGTGATCCGCTCCGCCAGCGCGTCGCCGGAGCGGTCGTCGGCGGCGCTGCGGGTGTCGGACACCGTCACCACCGCGATGTTCACGGGAAGGAAGGGGCGGTTCTCGTCGATCTTCGGCATGGCGGCAGGCATGTCCTCATGTCGGGCCGGAGCCCGACAGGGGACACCGGCGGTCAGGGTATCGGGCTGGCCTCGCCCCGCTCGGCCACTGTCGCAACCGGCGCCGTCTCAGCCGGTGCCGGCTTCGCCGCGACCGTGTCCGGCCGGCTGGCGACCTGGGCCGGGCGGGCCTCCACCGCGGTGTAGGACGGCCATTTCCCGTCGGCGACGGCACCGAGCGAGGCGGTCTCCTGGCCCAGCCTCAGCCGGTAAATCCAGAAGTTCGCCATCACCTTCTCCACATAGTCGCGCGTCTCGCCGAAGGGAAGGCTTTCGATGAACAGCAGCGGATCGTCGATGTCGTCCAGATCGCGCCGCCAGCGCGCCAGCGTGCCCGGCCCGGCATTGTAGGCGGCGGCGGCCAGGAACAGGTTGCTGTCGATGTCCGGCATGCCCAGCAGTTCCGACAGGTAGCGCTGGCCAAGCTCCATATTGCGCGACGGGTCGAACAGGGCGTCGCGGTTGGCGTCGTCGCTGCCGATGTCGGCGTTGCGCTCGCGCACATGCTGGGCGGTGCTGGGCAGGATCTGCATCAGCCCGGTCGCCCCGGCGGAGCTGACCAGACGCGGGTCGAAGCGGGATTCCTGACGCATCACCGCGAAGACCAGCGCGCGGTCGAGCGCGAAGCCGTCGCGCGGGGTCCAGTGCGGCAGCGGATAGAGGGCCGCGGCATAGGGAGCGCCATCGGGCCCGGCCACCGCGTTGCCCAGCCGCAGCGCCAGCGAGGCCACCCCTGCACGGTCGATCAGGGTGACCATCGCCTGTTCGGCCAGCGGATCGCCCTGCGGGTTGACGCGCTGGAGTTCGAGGCCGGCCAGTTCGCGTTGGCCCGCCTGGAGCAGGGCGATGGCGCGGGCGCCGGCCGGCTTGGCCGCCACCGCCGCCAGCTGCCGCCCGGTCAGATCCGGCGCCTGCCAGCGGACCTGGTCCAGGCTGCCCAGGCTGCGCAGCGCGATCAGGCCATAGAAGGTGTGGGGATAGCGGGCGGCGGCTGCCAGATGCTCCGCGGCCTCCTTCTCCTTGCCGGGCTTGCGCGCCAGCGCGCGGGCGGCCCAGTAATCGGCGGCGGCGGCCTTCCAGGGGGAGCGCGGGCCGGCCGCCGCCATGCCTTCGAAATGGCGGGCGGCGCGGTCGGTCTGCTTCAGCCGCCAGGCGGCCAGCCCGGCGATCCAGTGGGCCTCCGGCAGCATGTCGCCCGACCGGGCGGCGCTGGCCGAGGCCAGCTTCAGCGCCTGCGCCGTTTCGCCGGCGTAATAGAGCGATGCCGCGATCCGGGCGCGGGCGGCGTCATACTGCACGCTGTCGAGCCTGCCGCCGAACTCGTCCTGTCCCAGCAGGGTCAGGGCGCTGGACGTGCGGCCGGAGCGCAACAGGTCCTCCACCCGGGCCACCGCCGCGCGGTCGCTGCGGGCGCGGGACGCGGTGCGGCTGCGCGGCGCGACGGTGAGGCCGTCGTCCTCGTCCTCCTCGTTGCTGGCGACGGTGCGCAGGCCGCCCAGCCGTTCCAGCGATCCGACAAGGCGCACGCGCTCCTCCCCGCGCGGGGGCTTCGGGGGGCGCTGACCGGCGGGTTGGCGTTTCTGCGCGAGGCTGTGCACCCGCTCCGCCCCGGCGAGATCACCGTAATCCTGCATCCAGCGGGCGAGTTCCTCGTAGCTGGCGCGGCGGTCGGGATGGAGGTAGCGCTGACGCAGGACATAGCCGATCAGCCGGCGGTCCTTCAGCCTGGCGATCTCCGCATCGGCGGCGTCCCAGTCCGCCCGCTCCTGGGCCGCGAAGATGCGGCGGTAGCGGGCGGCATCCTCCTCGTCCAGCTGGACGGCGCGGGCCTCGTCGTCGGCCGCGAGCAGCAGCGGCGCGGCGGTCGGGTCCGGCGCCGCGGCCGCCGGGCCGCTGGCCGCGGCGGGGCCGGGAGCGGGCGAAAGGGCGGCGGGCGTGAGATTTTCGGGGAACCCCGCGGTCGGATCGCTTGGCGCGTCGCCGACCATGGGGCTGGTGAAGTCAGGCACGGAATCCCCGCCGGGCGGGACGACGGCGTGACCGTCCGGCGCGTGGATGATGAGGGCAGCGCAAGCGGGCCGAAACCCGACCGCACCGTCGGGCCCCAGGGTGTAAGCCACCGTGAGACCCAGCACCCCCAGAAGGTTCCGCCGCAGCGGGGTCGCGATCGCGACCCGGTATGCTGCACTGCAAAATATCCGGAGCATGGCTTCGGGATACAGCAGCAGCCGAAGAACCGCAAGCAACGGATTCGCGCGGAATGTGTCATCGCCCGGTATTCGCCAGTCCCTACAACGGCTTATCGGTTCCGGGGGAAATGCCTTAGCCCGTTGGGAAGGTGCCCTTCGGCAAGGGACGATTACATTCGTGTAATGCAACCAGCTCGGTCATATGAACGATTGCGGCCCGGTTGTGACATTGGGTTTTGTCTTTGGATTACTTGATGCCGACTTCGTCGATCTTTTGGCGCAGTGCAAGCATGTCCCGCCATGCCTCGCGCTTTGCGATAGGGTTGCGCAGGAGGTACGCGGGATGGAGCATCGGCATCAGCGGGATCGGCGTGCCCGCGGCCTCGTAGCTGCGCCATTGGCCGCGCAGCCGGGTGATGCCCTCCGCCCGGTTCAGCAGGGTCTTGGCGGAAACCCCGCCGAGCGCGACCAGAAGCTTGGGCCGCACCAGCTCCACATGCCGTTCCAGGAAGGGCAGGCAGGCGGCGACCTCCGCCTGGGTCGGGCTGCGGTTGCCGGGCGGGCGCCAGGGCAGGATGTTGGAGATGTAGACGGTGCCCCGGTCCAGTCCGATCTGGGCCAGCATGCGGTCCAGCAGCTTGCCGCTGACCCCGACGAAGGGCTTGCCCTGCCGGTCCTCGTCCTCGCCCGGCGCCTCGCCGATCAGCATGACCGGGGCCTGCGGGTTGCCGTCGGCGAAGACCGTGTTCATCGCGGTGGCCTTCAGCGGGCAGCCGTCGAAGCTGCGCAGGGCCGCCTCCAGCGCCTCCAGCGTCCCGGCCTCGCCGGCGCGGGCGCGGGCCTGGATGCCGGCCTCGCTGGCGCCCAGCGGCTGGTCGGGCGACGCGAAGGGTGCCGCCGGCCGCGCCGACGCGGGCGGCCGAGTCGCCGCCGGAGCGCGCGCGATCGCGGCGCCCGCGGCCGGCGCGACGCCGGGAGACGGCGCCCGCGTCGCCGGACGCGAGGCGAGAGCGGCCCAGTCGGTCGGCTCGTCGCCGATGGCCTCGTCGCAGCCGATGTCGGTGTGCCAGCGCAGCGCGTCGAGGATGTCGCATACGTCAATCATCGTTTGACCTTACCACAGATCGTGTGGTCTTACATGTTCAGATACCCAATTTGGGTGCGGCGCAAAACGTGCTACAAGCACGCGCCCGCGAAACACCATAGGGCGTCCCGAGGGAAACGGTATCAAAACAAAACGGTGGGGGAGTTGGAGATGGAACGCGAACCGCGCGAGGTTATGGAATATGATGTTCTGATCGTCGGCGCCGGCCCGTCGGGCCTGAGCGCGGCGATCCGTCTGCGGCAGCGCGCGGTCGAGAGCGGGCAGGAGCTCAGCGTCTGCGTGATCGAGAAGGGGTCGGAGGTGGGCGCCCACCTGCTGTCCGGCGCCGTCTTCGAACCGCATGCGCTGGAGGAGCTGATCCCGGACTGGAAGGAGAAGGGCGCGCCCCTGACCACCCAGGCGCGCGAGGATCATTTCCTGTTCCTGACGGAGACCAAGGCCTACAAGTCGCCCGTCACCCCGCCGCAGATGAACAACCACGGCAACTACATCATCAGCCTGGGCAACCTCGCCCGCTGGCTGGCGACCCAGGCCGAGGAGCTCGGGGTGGAGATCTACCCCGGCTTCGCCGCCGCCGAGGTGCTGTATGATGACACAGGCGCGGTGAAGGGCGTCGCCACCGGCGACATGGGCATCGGCAAGGACGGCGAGAAGACCGGCAACTACACGCCGGGCATGGAACTGCACGCCAAGCAGACCATCTTCGCCGAGGGCTGCCGCGGCTCGCTGACCAAGACCCTGTTCGAGCGGTTCGACCTGCGCCGCGACTGCCAGCCGCAAACCTACGGCATCGGCATCAAGGAGCTGTGGGAGGTCGATCCGTCGAAGTCCAAGCCGGGCCTGATCGTCCACACCATCGGCTGGCCGATGGATCCCAAGACCTATGGCGGGTCGTGGCTGTATCACATGGAGGGGAATCTGGTGTCGGTCGGCTTCGTCGTCGGCCTCGATTACTGGAACCCGCACATGAGCCCGTTCGAGGAGTTCCAGCGCTACAAGACCCACCCGGCGATCCGCCCGACCTTCGAGGGCGGCCGCCGTCTGGCCTATGGCGCCCGCGCCCTGTCGGAGGGCGGCTTCCAGTCGATTCCGAAGCTGACCTTCCCCGGCGGCCTGATCGTCGGCGATGCAGCCGGCTTCCTGAACGTGCCCAAGATCAAGGGCAACCACACCGCGATGAAGTCCGGCATGGTCGCCGCCGAGGCGGTGTTCGACCATCTGACCGGCGGTGAAGGCACCGGCGACGGCAATGGGGCGGCCAATGGGACAGAGGTGATCGCCTATCCGGAGCGCCTCAAGCAGTCCTGGGTCTGGCCGGAGCTGCATGCGGTGCGCAACATCCGCCCCGGCTTCCAGAAGGGCCTGTGGGCCGGCATCGCCAATGCCGCCTACGAAACGGCGCTGAAGGGCAAGTCGCCCTGGACGCTGAAGCACCACGCCGACCACACCACCCTGGTGAAGGCCAGCGAGGCGCCGAAGATCGCCTACCCCAAGCCGGACGGCAAAGTCAGCTTCGACCGTCTGTCCTCGGTCTACCTCTCCAACACCAACCATGAGGAGGACCAGCCGGCCCACCTGACGCTGAAGGACAAGTCGGTGCCGATCGGCATCAATCTGGCGCTCTACGACGCGCCGGAACAGCGCTACTGCCCGGCCGGCGTCTACGAGATCGTCCGCAACGACGACGGTGGCGATCCGCGCCTGCAGATCAACGCGCAGAACTGCGTCCACTGCAAGACCTGCGACATCAAGGACCCCACCCAGAACATCAACTGGGTCGTGCCGGAAGGCGGCGGGGGGCCGAACTATCCCGGCGGCATGTGAAAAGCGGCAGGGATGTGAAAAGGGGGGCGAGAGCCCCCCTTTTTCATTTCCGCAAGCGGCTGGAGGCGCCGACGGTCAGACCGGCAGCCGCTTCATCGCCGCCACAGCGGTCATCACGCCGCGGATCTCCGCCAGACCGCGCAGGCGCCCGATCATCGGATAGCCGGGATGGGTCGGCTTGCCGATGTCGTCCAGCAGCTCATGGCCATGGTCGGGGCGGAAGGGCAGGCGCCAATTGTCGTTGCCGGCGTCCTGGCGGCGCTTCTGCTCCTCCAGCAGGGTGGTGACGACCGACACCATGTCGACATCGCCGCCGAGATGGTCGGCCTCCTCGAAGGAGCCGTCCGGCTCCTTGGCGACGTTGCGCAGATGGACGAAATGGATGTCCTCGACGAAACGCTTCGCCATCGCCGGCACGTCGTTGCTCCGCCCGGCTCCAAGCGAGCCGGTGCAGAAGGTCAGGCCGTTGTTCGGCGACTTCACCGCGTCGATCAGGTGGGCAAGGTCGTCCTCGGTGCTGACCACGCGGGGCAGGCCGAACAGCGGGCGGGGCGGGTCGTCGGGGTGGATCGCCATGCGGATGCCGACCTCCTCCGCCGTCGGGATCACCTCGCGCAGGAAGCGGGCCAAAGTCTCGCGCAGGCCGTCGGCGGTCATGCCGTTGAAGCGCGCGATCATCTTGCGCAGACCGGGGATGTCGTAGCGGTCATAGGCGCCCGGCAGGCCGGCCATGATGTTCGACAGCAGCTTCGCCCGGTCGCTTTCCGACGAGTGGTCGAACCATTCCTTGGCCTTGGCGAGAACCTCCGGCGCATGGTCGTCCTCGGCGCCCGGCCGCTCCAGCATGTAGATATCGAAGGCGGCATGCTCATGGGCGTTGAAGCGCAGCGAGGTGCCGCCGCCCGGCAGCGCCGCCGCCAGCTCCGTCCGCGTCCAGTCCAGCACCGGCATGAAATTGTAGCAGATGGTGGTCACGCCGCAGGCGGCGAGGTTGCGCATCGACTGGCGGTAATTGTCGAACAGCTCGGTCAAATCACCTTCGCCGATCTTGATCGCCTCATGCACCGGCAGGCTTTCGGTGACGGTCCAGCTGAGGCCGAGTTCCTTGTCGGACTCGATCATCGCCTTGCGCTTCTGGATCTCCTCGACCGACCAGACGACCCCATAGGGGATGTGGTGCAGGGCGGTGACCACGCCGGTGGCGCCGGCTTGGCGGATGTGGTTCAGCTTGATCGCGTCTTCGGGGCCGAACCAGCGCCAGGATTGTTCCATGGCTGCGAACTCCTTGGAAAGAGAGGGGGCTTTGGACTTCTGGACAATCAGCGGAAAAGCAGGTTGGGCAGCCACAGCGACAGGGCCGGGATGTAGGAGACCAGGAACAGGATCACGATGTTGCAGAGCAGGAAGGGCCAGATCGCCTTGGTGATCGCGCCCAGCGAGATCTTGGCGATGTTGGCGGCGACGAACAGGCAGACGCCGACCGGCGGGGTGGTCAGTCCGATCATCAGGTTCAGTACGGCGAAGGTGGCGAAATGGATCGGGTCGATGCCGACCTGGGTCGCCACCGCCAGCAACGGCGGGAACAGGATGATCAGTGCGGCGATCGTCTCCATGAAGGTGCCGACGATCAGCAGCAGGATGTTGATCAGCAGGATGATCAGATACTTGTTGGTGGTCAGCGCCAGCATCGAGGCGGCGATGGACTGCGGGATCTGCTCGCTGGTCAGGATCCAGCCGAAGACGTTGGCGAGACCGACCAGCAGGATCAGCCCGCCAGAGCCGATGGCGCTTTCCAGCAGGATCGCCGGCAACTGGCGCAGCGTGAAGCCCTTGTAGACGAACAGCCCGATGACGAAGGCGTAGAGCGCCGAGACGATCGAGGCCTCGGTCGGGGTGAAATAGCCGCCGACGATGCCGAACAGGATGATCGCCGTCATCAGCAGAGCCCAGAAGGCACCGCGGCTGGCGCGGACCAGCGCGCCGAAGCCCTGCCAGGGTTCGCGCGGGTAGTTGTGCACCCGCGCCAGGATCCAGACCGTCAGCATCATGCCGAGGCCGAGCAGCAGGCCGGGCACGGCGCCGGCCATGAACATCTTGCCGACCGACAGGCCGGTCAGGGTGCCGACGATGATCATCGGCACGCTGGGCGGGATGATCGGCCCGACGGTGGAGGCGGCGGCGGTCACCGCGGCGGCGAAGGGAGCGTCATAGCCCGACTTGCGCATCGCCGGGATCATGACGGCGCCGATGGAGGCGGTCTCGGCCACGGCGGTGCCGGAGATGCCGGCGAACACCATCGATCCGGTGACGTTGGCAAGGCCGAGGCCGCCGCGGATATGGCCGACCAGCCGGTTGCTGAACAGCACGATCTGGTCGGTGATGCCGCCGCCGTTCATCAGGTTGCCGGCCAGCACGAAACCGGGGATGCAGAGCAGGACGAAGCTGTCCATGCCCGCATACATGAACTGGGGGACGACGGCCAGATCGATGTCGCTGCCGACCAGATAGACCGCCGAGGCGCCGCCCAGCGCGATGCCCACCGGCGCGCCCAGGATCAGCAGGATGGCGAAGGTGAGGAACAGTGCGGTGACCATCAGACGGTTTCCCCGTGGCTGGGTGGTGCCGCGTCACGGCCGAGCCCGGCGAGGCGGGCGATGGAGAAGAAGGCGAGCGACACCGGGATGATCAGCGTCACGGCATAGACCCAGATCATCGGCACGTTGAGGGAGCGCGCCCGCTCTCCGACGCTGCCGACGACATAGTCCCAGGCGCCGGGGATGATGGCGACGGCGAAGACCAGGATCGCCACGTCGACCAGCCGGGCGACGGCGGCCTGCGCGGGCTTGGGCAGCAGCAGGACGAACATGTCGACATTCACCAGCTCGCCGCGCAAAAGCGCCAGCCCGCAGGAGAAGGCGACGAGATGGACCAGTGCGAAGCGGGCGACCTCCTCGGTCCAGGGCGGCGAGGGGAAGCCGGGCACGCGGCCCAGCACCTGGATGGTCACGACGGTGATGAGGACGCCGATGGCCGCCAGGGTTCCCCAGCGGCAAAGGGCGGAGACGGCCGACACCAGGGCGGCAAAGGCATTGCGCATGGGAAGGGCTCTTGCGGTTGGGGGGAGGGGGACACGGCTCCGTATCCCCCCTCACTTCACCGCGAGGATTTCCTCGTAGATCGGCTTGATCTCCGGCGAAAGCGCCGCGACGACCGCCGGGCGGCCCTTCTCGGCGAAGGCGGCCTTGTCGACGGCGATGAACTCCATGCCCTTGGCCTTCAGGTCGGCGGCCAGCTTGGCCTCGTCCTCGATGAACAGCTTGCGTTCGGCGGTCTGGGCGGCCTTGGCGGCGTCCATGATGGCGGCGCGCTGCTCGGCCGGCAGCTTGCCCAGCTTCTTCGATCCGCCGACCAGATAGATCCAGCTGATGACGTGCTCCGTCTGGTTCACGTATTTCTGGACCTCGTAGAAGCTGGCCGACTTGATCAGCGCCAGTGGGTTCTCCTGCGCCTCGATGGTGTCGTTCTGTAGGCCGGTGAAGACCTCGGAGAAGGCCATCGGCGTCGGCTTGGCGCCCAGACCCTGCCAGAAGGAGACGAACAGCGGCACGTTGGGGACGCGCATCTTCAGGCCGTTCAGCTCGTCCGGCGACTTGATCGGGCGCTTGCTGGTCAGGTTGCGCGGGCCGCGGGCGAAATAGGTCAGCGGCACCAGCTGGGTCTTCTGCTCGATCGCTTCGGCGATCTTCCTGCCCGGCTCGCCGGTGACGACCTTGTCGAGATGGCCGAGGTCGCGGATGGCGTAGGGAACCGCCAGCAGCGCCGCGGCCGGCGCCCAGTTCTGCAACGACTCCCCGGTGATGGTGAAATCGATGGTGCCGAGCTGGATGCCCTTGATCAGGTCGGTTTCCTTGCCGAGCTGCTCGTTGGGGAACACCTTGACCTCGACCGCGCCGTTGGTGCGCTTCGCCACTTCCTCGGCGAAGACCAGCGAGGCCTTGTGCCAGACATTCTCCTCGTTGGCGAGATGGCCGAGCTTCAGCGTCGTCCTGGCCTGGGCGCGCACGATGGCAGGTGCCGCGATGCCACCCAGCAGAGTCGCCCCGGCGGCGATGCCGGCACCGAGACCGATGCTCTTGGCCAGCGTGCGGCGCGAGATCGGGGTCTTGCTGTTCATCCTGGTGTTCCTCCGTCTGGGCGGATCGGGTCCGCTTCTGATTGGCTGTTGGGAGCCTCCGGCCAGCGGTCAGCCTTCGAAGTCGAGCTGGACCTTGATGGTGCTGGACGGGTCGGTCTCGATCAGGGAGAAGGCGCTCGCCGCGTCGGCGATCGGGAAGACCTGGGTGATCATCGCCGCCGGTCGCAGCTTGCCGCTCTCCAGCCAGTCGATCACCTGCGGCAGCAGCCGGCGGTTCAGGCGCGAGCCGACCAGCGTCAGCTCCTTCTTGACGATCTCCTGCTGGCTGATGTTGCAGGGGGCCGGCGAGAAGCCGAGCAGACCGATGCGCCCGGCAGGGCTGGCGAGGCGGCAGGCCTCCTCCAGCAGCGCCGGGACGCCGGCGCCGTCGATCACCACCGTGGGGCCGAGCCCGTCATTCTCGTCGCGCACCGCGTCGGGAACCGACACGCGCGAGGAGTTGAGGACGACGTCGGCGCCGAACTCCCTCGCCCGCTCCAGCCGCTTGTCGTCGAGGTCGGCGACGATGCAGCGGGCGCCGTGCAGCTTGGCGACCTGCACGACCGTCAGCCCGACCGTGCCGGCGCCATAAACCAGCACGGTGTCGTCGGCGGCGATGCCGGTGCGCGACAGCACATTGGCGGCGATGGAGAAGGGCTCCGCCAGGGCGGCGATGGCGAAGGGCAGGTCGGCGCGCAGCTTCACCGCGTTGGCGGCCGGCACCAGCACATGGTTGCGGAAGCCGCCGTCGCGATGGACGCCGAACACCTCCAGATTGGCGCAGACATTGGTCCGCCCGGCCCGGCAGGCATAGCAGCGGCCGCAGGACACCACCGGATCGACCACCACATGGTCACCGGCCGCGATGGTGGTCACGCCGTCGCCCACCGCTTCGACGGTGCCGGCGAACTCGTGGCCGATCACACGGGGATAGACCGCGAAGGGATTGGAGCCGTGATAGATGTGCAGGTCCGAGCCGCAGATGCCGGCGCGCTGGACGCGGACCAGCACCTCTCCCGGCTTCACCGCGCCGGTGGCGGGGCCGCTGTCGGGGCGAAGGGCCAGCACATGCGGCTTTTCGACGGTCAGGGCGACCACGGCAACACTCCTTTGGGCAGGGAGATGCGAAAGACGGGGCCTCAGGCCGCGGCGGCGACCACGGCGCGGGCACCCTCGGCGAACAGGTGGTCGAGCGCCTGGCCGATCGGGCCGGTGAAGCGCGAATCGCGCGGCAGATCCTCGCCGAAGACGGCGGACAGGCCGAACAGCGCCTCGGCCAAGCGGTCGGGCTGGCCGGCGGTGGCGGCGGCGATCTCCGCCAGCCGGGAGGCCAGCGGGTCGCGCACGTCGATGGGCTGCCCCTTTTCATCCGTGCCGGCGACATAGCGCATCCAGGCGGCGACGCCGAGCGCCAGCCGGTCGATCGGCTGATTGGCGGCGAGCCGGTCACGGATCGGGTTCAGCAGCCGTTGCGGCAGCTTCTGCGTGCCGTCCATGGCGATCTGCCAGGTGCGGTGGCGCAGCGCCGGATTGCGGAAGCGGGCGATCAGCGCGTCCTTGTATTGCTCCATATCCGCACCGGGAGGCATGCGCAGCGTCGGCCCGGTCTCGCGGTCCATCAGGTTGCGGACCAGCGTGGCGAAGGCGGGATCGGCCATGCTGTCCGACACCGTCTCGTAACCCGCCAGATAGCCGAGATAGGCGATGGTGGAATGGCTGCCGTTGAGCAGCCGCAGCTTCATCGTCTCATAGGGATGGACGTCGGCGACCATCTGCACCCCGACCTCCTCCCAGGCCGGGCGGCCGGCGGGGAACCGGTCCTCCACCACCCATTGGGTGAAGGGTTCCGTCACCACCGGCCACGAATCCTGCATCCCCAGCGCCTGGGACAGGCGGTCGCGGTCGGCCTCGGTCGTGGCGGGGACGATGCGGTCGACCATGCTGTTGGGGCAGGCGACGTTCTCCGCCACCCAGGCGCCGAAGGCCGGATCGCGCAGTTCGGCGAAGCGGCGCAGGATGCGGGACACCGTGTCGCCATTGCTCGGCAGGTTGTCGCAACTCAGCACGGTGAAGGGCGGCAGGCCGGCGGCGCGGCGGCGGGACAGCGCCTCCACCAGGAAGCCGATGGCGGTGCGCGGCTGGCCGGGAGCGTCCAGATCATGGCGGATGTCGGGATGGCCCTCGTTCAAGGCCCCGGTCGCCGGATCGTGGCAATAGCCCTTTTCCGTCACCGTCAGGGTGACGATGCGCACCGACGGGCGGCACATCCGCTCCAGCACCGCGCCCGGATCCTCATGCGCCACCAGCAGGTCCAGCAGGCAGCCGATCACCCGCAGCCGCTCCCCCTCGGCATCGCGCACCGCGACGGTGTAGAGCCCATCCTGCGGCGCCAGCGCATCGCGGGTGTCGGGGCTGCGCAGGCTGACCCCGGCGATGCCCCACGGCCCGAACTCCTTCTCCAGCAGGGCGTCGGTGTAGGCCGCCTGATGGGCGCGCTGGAAGGCGCCGACGCCGAGATGGACGATGCCGATCTCCAGATCCCCGCGGTCATAGCCGGGTTGCGCCACCCCCGCCGGCAGGGCGGGGAGGCTGGACGCGCAAAGGCGCCGGGACGGGGTGCCGGAAGGAGGGAGGGGAGCGGCGGGCGTTTGCATGGGGAACGGTTCCTTCCTGGCGAGCTCTGGGCTCGCATTCTTGTATGGTAGTATGTCGTAGAGTCCGGAACGATACAACCCTGATTGTTGTGAAGGCGTACCATGGAGACGTAACACCAACCGGCGGCCCAGCCATTCGGCCCCGGGGCGCCTGCCGGAGGCCGGGCCGGTCAGCGTGCTCCGGCGATCCTGGATCCCGCCTTCCGGGAAGGCGCCTTCTGCGACGCCGCGGCGGCATCCTCCAGGGTGAACAGGTCGGGGAACTTGCCTTCCAGTTCGGGCAGCGAGGTCAGGATCTCGCGCAGGTGCAGCCCCATCGCCGCCTCCGCCTTGACGGGATCGCGGGCGATGATCGCCTCCAGCACCGCCTGGTGCTGCGAGATCAGCCGGCGGATCGGCGTGGCGTAGGGGACGCTGAGATAGCGCACGCGGTCCATCTGCGCCTTGGTCTCCTCGACGATGCGCCAGGCATAGTCGCACTCCGCCCCGAGCGCGATGGTCCGGTGAAAGGCCTCGTCCAGTTCCAGGAAGCGCACCGGGACCGGTTCGTCGGCGATGTCCCACTGGGCTTTCAGATTGTCACGCAGCTCGGCGATGCCGGCCGGGGTGATCGTCTCGCAGGCCTTGCGCACCACCGCGGTCTCCACCGCCTCGCGGACGAAGCGGGCGTCGAGCACCTGCTTGACCGAGATCTTGACGACGAAGCTGCCACGCTGCGGCCGGATGGTCAGCAGGCCGGATTCGCTCAATTTGATGAAGGCCTCGCGCACCGGCTGGCGGCTGACGCCGAGCTGGTCGGCGATCTCCTGTTCCGACAGGGCCTGCCCCGGACGGAACTCCATCGTCACGATGGCTTGGCGCAGCACCCGGTAGACGCGGCGCGCGATCGGTTCCCCGGAATCGACATCGATCTTGTTCAGCATCGCAACGTCATGCTTCGTATCGCCTCGGCATCGCCCACAGCAAAGGGCGGCATTCGATCTTTCAGGATACTACCATACCAAGTATAGGGCAAGAGTATCGCGCGGCGTTGCCGGAGCGATCGCCTGTGAAGATCCTGTTCCTCTCCAGAAAAACCCGTCATCCCCCTATGCGCATCCGCTGGGATGACGGGAATCTCTTCAAGGACATACAAGCCCGATATGCGATTGCCGCCGTCGCGGTGGACCGTCACGCCGCCGGGCGCTTGCCGCGGCCGACGATCTGGGTCGGGTTGACGAAGCGCAGCGCGACGATCAGCCAGACCAGCGTGGTCGCCATGTAGATCACCGCCATGGCGTCGATCGACTGCACCGCCCGCACGCCCGACGCGAACACGGCGTAGTAGAGCGCCACCACCAGCGTCTGGCTGCCGGGTCCGGAGACCAGGAAGGTCAGTTCGAACATGCCGATGGTCCGCACCAGCACCAGCAACAGCGCCGCCAGCACCCCCGGCATCAGCATCGGCACCAGCACATGGACGAACATCTGGAAGATGTTGGCACCGAAGACGCGGGCGGCCGCCTCGGTGCGGGGGTCGATCTGCTCGATGAAGGGGATCATCACCAGCACGACGAAGGGCACCGTCGGCACCAGATTGGCCAGGATGACGCCGGTCAGCGTGCCGCCCAACCCGGCCTTGTAGAGCACCGTCGCCAGCGGGATGCCGTAGGTGATCGGCGGCACCAGCAGCGGCAGCAGCAGCAGCAGCATGACCGCGCGCTTGGCCGGGAATTCGCGCCGCGCCAGCGCGTAGGCGGCCGGCACCCCGAGCAGGCCGGACAGCACCACCACGGCGCCCACCGCCTGGAAGGTGACCCAAAGCACGTCGCCTAGCTGGAACTCGTCCCAGGCGGCGAAATACCAGCGGGTGGTGAAGCCGGCCGGGAGCCAGGTGCCGAGCCAGCGCGTCGCCACCGAGGAGGTCAGGACCGAGGCGATCAGCCCCATCAGATTGACCAGGAACAGCCCGATCACCGCCCAGACGGCGAAGATCCACAGGCGGGATAGGAAGGATTTCTGCATCGCCGCCACTCCTCAGCCTTTGGCGCCCGCGGCGGGGCCGCGATAGAACAGGGACCGGCAGCCGAGCACGGCCACCACCACCAGCAATTGGACCGCCCCCATGATCATCGCGATAGCCGATGCCATGGAATAATCATACTCCTCGAAGGCGGCCTGATAGGCGGCGATGGAGATGACGCGGGTTGCGTTGGCCGGATCGCCGACCAGCACCGCCGACGGCAGCACCGAATAGGCCTGGACGAAGGACAGGCAGAAGGTGATGGCGAGGCCGGGCACCAGCAGCGGCAGGAACACCTCGCGGAAGCGGGCCGCCGGCCCGGCGCCCAGCGTCGCCGCCGCGTTCTCCAGCGACGGATCGATGCCGGTGACGTAGGACAGCGTCAGCAGGAAGGTGAAGGGGAAGCCGGTCAGCACCAGCGAGATGAAGACGCCCCAATAGCCGTTCAGCACCGAAACCGGATGCGACAGCAGTCCCACCGCCATCAGGATGCGGTTGAACCAGCCCTGCGGCCCGAAATAGAACAGCATGCCTTCGGCGACCAGCACGGTGCCAAGCGTGATCGGCAGCACCAGCAGCGTGGTCAGCAGCCGCTGCCGCCGCAACAGCCGCACCCGGAAGGCGATGGGAATGGCGATCAGCAGATTGAGCAGCGTCACCGGGAAGGCCAGCCGCAGGGTCTTGAAGATGGTGCCGTAGAGGAAGGGATCGCTGAAGAATCGGGCGTAATTGCCGAACAGCGACCCGTCCTTGGGCTGGAAGGACAGCACCAGCCCGTAGAGGAACGGGTAGATGAACAGCCCCAGGATCAGCGCCACGCAGGGCAGCACCAGCAGGGTGGCGCCGTCGATGCCGCGGGCGGCCAGCCGCTGGCGCAGGGTCGGCCCCTGGGCGCGGCTTTCCAGGACGGCGCTCATCGCGCCTCTCCGAACACCAGCACGCGGCCGGCATCGGCGCCGAGCCGGACGGTGGCGCCGCGCTCCAGCGGATGGTGGGAAGCGAAATGCAGCTCGGTGCCCGACGCGGTGACGCCGACGCCGTGGAAGCCGCGGCCGCGATATTCCACCGCCTCGACCCGGACCGGGATGCCGCCGCCGTCGCCGGTCGGCTCCAGATCGTCGGGGCGGATCGCCGCCACGGCGGCCTTCCCGGCGGCGGCGGCCCGCATCCGGCCGCGGATCACCGTGCCTTCGATGTCGAGCAGGGCGTCCTCGCCCTCCATCCCGACCAGCTCGCCGTTGACCCGGTTGCGGAAGCCCATGAAGTCGGCGACGTCGAGATGGGCGGGCAGGGCGTAGAGCTCCGCCGGGGTGCCGACCTGCCGGATGGCGCCGTCGCGCAGCACGACGATGCGGTCGGCCAGCGAGAGCGCCTCCTCCTGGTCATGGGTGACGTAGATGGTGGTGGAGCCGAGCGACTGGTGGATGCGGCGGATCTCCTGGCGCATCTCCAGCCGCAGCTTGGCGTCGAGGTTGGACAGCGGCTCGTCCATCAGCACCAGCGGCGGCTCGACCACGATGGCGCGGGCGATGGCGACGCGTTGTTGCTGGCCGCCGGAGAGCTGGCCCGGCAGCTTCTCCGCCTGCGATTCCAGCCGTACCGCCGCCAGGGCGGCGTCGACGCGCTTGTCCAGCTCCGGCTTCGGCACACCGCGCATGCGCAGGCCGAAGCCGATGTTCTTGCGCACCGTCATGTGCGGGAACAGGGCGTAGTTCTGGAAGACCATGCCGAAGCCGCGCTCCTCCGGCCGCAGCACGTCGACCCGGCGGTCGTCCAGCATGATGCGCCCGCCGCTGACCGGCAGCAGCCCGGCGATGCAGTTCAGCGCCGTGGTCTTGCCGCAGCCCGAGGGACCGAGCAGGGCGATGAACTCGCCCCGCTCGATGGTCAGGTCCAGCCCTTTCAGCGCCGTGAAGGCGTCGAACTCCCGCCTCACTCCCTGAAGATGCAGTTGCTTGAAGGTGGTGGGTCCGACGGTCATTCCGGGGTCCTGTGGCTGGATGGGGCGCTGGGTCGGTCGGGGTGCGCGGTCACTTGCCCTTGCGCGCGCCGATCTCCTCGTCCCAGCGGCGGAAGGCCTGGACCAGCTTGTCGGCGGCGAGCGGCAGTTCGATCGGGTGGTCGGCGATCAGCTTGTCGTAGCCCGGACGGCCGAATTCGGCGATGGCGTCCTGGCTTTCCCGCGGCGCCATCGCCAGCGTCACGCCCTTCACCGCCGGACCGGGATAGAAATAGCCCTCGTCATAGGTGTAGGCCTGCTGCGCCGGGGTCAGCAGATGGTTCATCAGGTCGAGCAGCACGGCCAGCTTCTCCGCCGATACGCCCCTGGGAATGCACATGTAATGGGCGTCGGCGACCCAGCGGAAATTCTCCACCGCGAAGATCTCGGCCGATTTCGGCACCACGCCGAGCACGCGCGGGTTGATGTCCCAGCCGGTGGTCGAGGCGATGATGTCGAGCGAGCCCTCGCCCAGCGCCTTCATCGTCGGGGTGGTGCCGGCCGGATAGGCCTCGATGGTCTCGCCCAGCTCGCGCAGATAGGCCCAGGTCTTCTCCCAGCCATTGACCGGATCCTTGGGATCCTTGTCGCCGAGGATGTAGGGCAGCCCCATCAGGAAGGTGCGGCCGGGGCCGGAATTGGCCGGGCGGGCATAGCCGAAGCGCTTCGGGTTGGCCTTGGCCCAGGCCAGCAGGTCCGCCGCGGTCTTCGGCACCTGCTTCACCCGTTCCGGCGCGTATTCGAACAGCGGGCCGGAGGGGTAGTAGGTGACGACCACGCCCTGGCCCTCGGCCAGGCCCTGCATGCGGGCGGCCGGCTCCAGATAGATGTCCGACAGCTTGGGCAGGTCGGCGGCGTGGTCGGGCAGCAGGGGAACCCACAGCTTCTGGTCGATGCCCGCCGACAGCACGTCGGTGCCGGTCAGCACCAGATCGATGTCGACCCGGTTGGCGTCCTGCTGCGCCTTCAGCTTGCCGGGAAGTTCCGGCGCCGGAGCCTTGGAGAAGACGATGCGCGAGGCCCAGTCGGGCTTGGCCTTGCGGTAATTCTCGATGGCCTTCTGGGTCAGCGCCAGATTGCCGGCGACATCCACCACGTTCAGCGTGACCGGGCTCGCGGGCTTTTGCAGCGCCGCGAACACCGGCCTGCCGGTCGCCAGCAACCCGGCGGTCCCGGCGGAGGCCGCAAGGAAGCCGCGTCGTGAAATCCCGAGGTCGATCATAGGGTTTCCTCCCATTTCAGGCTTTTTTCAGGTGTGGCGGGCATGCTGCGGGCGGCCGGTGCCGCGGGGACCGCCCGTGTGGATGCAGGATCGTCTAAGGCGCTGATGGTTCGTGATGCGTCTGAATGCTAGTATGGTAGCGGGAACTCCGCAAGCCGAAACTCGTATGGTAGAACCCGGCCGGCGGGAGCTTGCGGCGGCGGTGCCGAGGGGTGGACGGCCGCCCTTCGGCCGGTGATATGCGACGTCGCATCTCGCAGCGCTGCGAGATGCCGGTGGGTTTTGGGCGGGTTTTGGAAATCATTTCGCATCAGCACACGGACGGTTGAAACTTCCGGCGGAATCGTCATGCTGTCGCCGATGGTCTGACCACTTCGCGTGCAGGGGGTTCTCCTGCCCGGAATTTGACCATCCCCGTTCATGCATCCGGTGTTCGCATCGCCCCCTTATCCATCCATCCTCGACCAGGAAACCGTTGCCCATGTCCGCCATCCTGCTGCAGGAAAGTTCCGAGACGAAGGACCAGCCGCTCCGTGAGGACATCCGCCTGTTGGGGCGGATTCTCGGCGACACCGTCCGCAGTCAGGAGGGGGAGGCGGTGTTCGACATCGTCGAGCGCATCCGCCAGACCTCCATCCGCTTCCACCGTGACGAGGACGAGGGCGCGCGCAAGGAGCTGGAGGCGATCCTGAACAGCCTGTCGCCACCGCAGACGGCGCGGGTGGTGCGGGCCTACAGCTTCTTCTCGCACCTCGCCAACATCGCCGAGGACCAGCACCACATCCGCCGCACCCGCGCCCATGCGCTCGCCGGATCGGCCGCGCGCGACGGCACCATGACCCATGCGCTGGACGAGGCGACGAAGGCCGGCGTCACCACCCAGCAGCTGAAGGAGTTCTTCGACGGCGCGCTGGTCAGCCCGGTGCTGACCGCCCATCCGACCGAGGTGCAGCGCAAGAGCATCCTGACCGTGCAGATGGCCATCGCCAAGCTGTTGGCCGAGCGCGACCACGGCCCGATGACGCCGGAGGAGGAGGAGACCAACCTCGAATCGCTCCAGCGCGCCGTGCTGACCCTGTGGCAGACCGCGATCCTGCGCGCCACCAAGCTGGCGGTGACGGACGAGGTCTCGAACGGCCTGACCTTCTATGACTACACCTTCCTGCGCGAGATGCCGCGCTTCTATGCCCAGCTGGAGGACCATCTGCGCAAGATGGACCCGTCCTGGACGACGACGGAGCTGCCGTCCTTCCTGCGCATGGGCAGCTGGATCGGCGGCGACCGCGACGGCAATCCCTTCGTCACCGCGCCGGTCCTGCGTCAGGCGATGCGGATGCAGAGCACCCGTGCCCTGCAATTCTATCTGGACGAGCTGCACAGTCTGGGTGCCGAGCTGTCGCTGAGCACCCGCGTCATCGACGTGTCGGAACCGTTGCGCCAACTGGCCGAACGCTCGCCAGACCCGTCGCCGCACCGCAAGCTGGAGCCCTACCGCCGCGCCATTTCCGGCATCTATGCCCGGCTGGCCGCCACCATGCGCACGCTGGACGGGCTGGAGGCGCCGCTGCATGCGGTCGGCGACGCGCCGCCCTATCTGAGCCCGGCGGAGTTCGGCGCCGATCTCGACATCATCGACCGTTCGCTGACCGTCAACGGCTCGGCCGCGCTCGCCAAGGGCCGGCTGCGTCACCTGCGCCGGGCGGTCGACCTGTTCGGCTTCCATCTCGCCAGCATCGATTTGCGCCAGAATTCCGACGTGCATGAACGTTCGGTGGCGGAACTGCTGTCCTTCGCCGACACCGGCGCCGATTACACGGCGCTGTCGGAGGATGAGCGGATCGCGCTGCTGGTGCGCGAGCTGGAGACCAACCGCCCGCTGGCCTCGCGCTATGCCGACTATTCGGAGGAAACCAGTTCCGAGCTGGAGATCCTGCGTACCGCCGCCGACGCCCGCGCCCGCTTCGGCGCCGATGCGGTGGTGAACTGCGTCATCTCCAAGACCGACGGCGTGTCGGACATCCTGGAGGTCGCGGTCCTGCTGAAGGAGGCCGGGCTGCTGCGGCCGAAGGACCAGACGCTGGACCTGAACATCGCCCCGCTGTTCGAGACCATCGGCGACCTGCGCAACTGCGCCACCACCATGGACCGGCTGCTGTCGATCCCGACCTACCGGCGCTTCCTGGAAAGCCGCGGCAATCTCCAGGAGGTGATGCTCGGCTATTCCGACAGCAACAAGGACGGCGGCTTCATGACGTCGGGCTGGGAGCTGTACAAGGCCGAGATCGCGCTGGTCGAGGTGTTCGCCAGGCATGGCGTGCGGCTGCGTCTGTTCCATGGCCGCGGCGGCTCGGTCGGCCGTGGCGGCGGCCCCAGCTATCAGGCGATCCTGGCCCAGCCGGCCGGCGCCGTTCAGGGCGCCATCCGCATCACCGAGCAGGGCGAGGTCATCGCCGGCAAATATTCCAACCCCGAGGTCGGCCGCCGCAACCTGGAAACGCTGGCGGCGGCGACGCTGGAAGCCACGCTGCTGCACCCGGAATCGGCGGCCCCCTGTAGCGACCTGTTCCTCCAGACCATGGAGGAGCTGTCGGAGCATGCCTTCAAGGCCTATCGCGGGCTGGTCTACGAGACCGAGGGGTTCGAGAGGTATTTCTGGGAATCGACGGTGATCGGCGAGATCGCCAACCTCAACATCGGCAGCCGCCCGGCCTCGCGCAAGAAATCGACCAGCATCGAGGATCTGCGCGCCATTCCCTGGGTGTTCAGCTGGGCGCAATGCCGCCTGATGCTGCCCGGCTGGTTCGGTTTCGGCTCGGCGGTGAAGGCCTATCTGGCCGAACATCCCGACGGGATGGAACGGCTGCGCGCCATGCACCGCGACTGGGGCTTCTTCAGCACGCTGCTGTCCAACATGGACATGGTGCTGTCCAAGTCGAACATCGCCATCGCCTCGCGCTATGCCGGGCTGGTGTCGGATCCGGCGCTGCGCGACGCCATCTTCACCCGCATCCGGGCCGAGTGGCAGGACAGCATCGACGCCCTGCTGGCGATCACCGAGCAGTCGGCCCTCTTGGAGAAGAACCCGCTGCTGGCGCGGTCGATCCGCAACCGCTTCCCCTATCTCGACCCGCTCAACCATGTCCAGGTCGAGTTGCTGAAGCGGCACCGCACCAGCGACAGCGGCGAGCAGATCGCCCGCGGCATCCATCTGACCATCAACGGCATCGCCGCCGGCCTGCGCAACAGCGGCTGACGCCGCCGGCCTTTTGCCGCAGTGCCGTCGCCGGGCGGCAATCCGCCGCATCGCCGTCCATGAAAACGCCCTTCCGCCACCACGCGGAAGGGCGTTTTATGTTTGTGGCTGAATGGCTTCGGTCCGCCTTGCATTCATCTTGTGCGCCGCACGCCGAACTCTTCGGCATCGCAAAACAAACATCGTTTTGCGGCATTTTATCAAAATAAATCACTATAGATCGGCTGAAAATCTCAGTTGATCGCTGGCGAATATTTTGGTACCTCATGCCTCCCCGAGAGGAGAAATGGTATGACCACTCAATCCCAACAGCAGCAGATGGCCCAGCAGCAACAGGCGCGGGCGACGACCGTCACCGAACATGGGGCCGGCATCCAGGATGGCGCCACCGACAGCCATGAGGAATTCTGCGGCGGCGCCTGCGGTGCCGGCGCCGGGGCCGCGGTGATCTGGCGGCCGATCACGGTCGAATCCCGGCGTCGCTGAGCGATGGCCCGGTCAAAGGAAAAGCCCCTCTTCCCGTTCCGGAAGAGGGGCTTTTCCTTTGGGGATCATCGCTTCCGCCGCCCGCTCATCCCGCCCGCATGCGGTTGACCAGACTGTCGACCTGGGAACCGAGCGAGCGCACCTCATCGGCCACGGTGGACGACGCGGTGAGCACACGGGTGGCGGACTCGCCGGATTCCGCGGCGGCGCGGGCAACCGAATCGATGTTGCGGCGGACATGCTGGGTGCCGTCGGCGGCCTCGCCGACATTGCGGGTGATCTCGTGGGTGGCGGCGCTCTGCTGTTCGACCGCGGCGGCGACGGTGGCGGCGATCTCGTTGATCTCGCGGATCGTGCCGGCGATGGAACGGATGGCGTCCACCGCATCCTGGGTCACCGCTTGTATCGCCTGGATCTGGCTGGAAATTTCCTCCGTCGCCTTGCCGGTCTGGTTGGCGAGGCTCTTCACTTCGCTGGCCACCACGGCGAATCCCTTGCCGGCCTCCCCGGCGCGGGCGGCTTCAATGGTGGCGTTCAAGGCCAGCAGGTTGGTCTGACCGGCGATGGAGTTGATCAGCTGCACCACCTCGCCGATCTTGTTGGCGGATTGCGACAGGCCCTCCACGGTGCGGTCGGTGCGCTCGGCCTCGTCGGCGGCCTTGCGGGCGATCTGGCTGGAGGCGTGGACCCGGCTGCCGATCTCCTGGATCGAGACGGAAAGCTCCTCGGTCGCGGCGGCCACCGCCTTCACGCTGCCTTCGGCCTGCTGGGAGGTGCTGGCGGCGGTCGCCGCCTCGCCGGTGGTGGCCTCGGCGTTGCGGCTCATCCGCTGGGCCATGTCCTGCATCTCGCCGGCGGCGCGGGCGACGCGGTCCAGCACGCCGCGGACGCTGGTCTCGAAATTCTCCGCCATCTCGACCATGGCGCGGCGGCGTTCGCCGGCGGCGCGGCCGCGTTCGGCCTCGGCGCGGGCATTGGCGGCGTTCGCCTCGTTGGCGGTGTCGCGGAAGACCAGCAGGGCGCGGGTCATGTCGCCGATCTCGTCGGTGCCGGCGGCGGGGATCGGCGCGTTCAGATCGCCGGCGGCGATCGCCCGCATGGCGTCGGAGAGCTGGCCGATGCGCGCGACGATATTGCGGCCAACGACGAACCAGGCGAGTGCCGCGGCGCCGATCAGGCTGGCGGCCGCGAACAGGATCAGCATCTTGCGCCCCGCCGACAAGGCATCGGTCGCTCCGGCGGCGGCGGTGTCCGCCTCCTGCTTCATCGCGGCGATCTGGCCGTCGACCATGCCGGCGAACTGACCGGCGATCCGGCGGTTTTCCGCGATCACCTTCTCATTGTCGGTGGCGGCATCCAGTTCCGACCGGCGCAGCTTGAACAGGCTGTTGTCGCCCTTGCCGAAGCCGGCCAGCATTTCCGCGCTCCTCACCAGCTTCGGCAGCCCGTCGTCACCGGCGGCCTGGAGCGTCTTCAGCCGCTCCTCCATCGCCTTGGCGGCGGTGGTGAAGCGGGTCTCCAGCGTCGCCAGCCGGTCGGCGGTCGGCGCCTGGGTCGCCTCGTTCAGCGCGCCTACGGTGGCGGCGGCATAGGTCGAGAGTTCCAGATAGGTCCGCAGACGGGCCAACCCGCCACCCAGCAGATCCTGCATCGAGTCGCGTGTTTGCGAACGCGTGTTGACGCTCGCCAGCTTGATCTCCGCCTTCAGCCGCATCAGCGGCGGTTCCATCTGTTCCAGCAGGGTCGCCTGCCGGCTCGCGGCATCCGCCAGCACGTCGCTGATCTTCTGGCGCAGGGTGTCGCGCTCGGCGCTGCCGGCCGGCGATTCCAGCGCCTTGCGGCGGATGTCGAAGACGCCGGTGGCGCCATCGCCCAGCTGGAAGAATTCGTCGAGCCCGTCGGAGGTATCCTTGCTCAGGCGGCTGCCGATCTGCCCGGTGGCGCTGACCATGCGGGCCGCCGCTTCCAGATAGGCCTGCTGGTACTGGATGACGGCGAAGGTGGTTTCAGCGCTGCCGGCGCGCGTCAGCGCTTCCGATGCGACGCCCAGGTCGCCGCGCATCTCGTACATGGTGATCAGCGAGCGGACGGCGTCACCGAGCGCGTTCATGTCGCGCTCGGTGCTGTGGTCCAGCGTCTCGCCCATGTTGCGCAGGGTGGCGTCGGCGCGTTCGGTCAGCGGGGCGAGGTTGGCGAGAAAGGCGTCGTAGGATTTCGCCAGATCGCCGGCCATCGTCTCGCGCGTGCCGCGGACGGACAGGCGCAGGTTGGCCGCCGCGTTGGCGCGCTCCAGCGTGGCGACCAGATCCCGGGTCTTTCCGCGCAACTCGCCGATCCGCGGATCATCCTTCCGGCGGTTCGCCAACTCCTCCACCAGCGCGCCCAGCGCCTTGCCGCTGCCCATGATCTCGCCATAGACACGCTCGCGCTCGCCCTGGCTTTCCGCGGCGGCCAGAACCGGGGCGGCGGCGGCGATGCCGCTGCTTTCGCCCGACAGACGTTTCGCCAGCTCCATTTCGGGCAGGCCGGTACCGACGATCCGGGCCAGCGGTCTTTCCACCGCGGAAAAGGAGGTGAGGCCAACCATGCTGGCGGCCACCGTCATTCCGGCCATGCCGGCGAAGGCGAGCAGGAGCTTGCCGCGTACACCCATCCCGCGGCCGCTTTTCTGGGGGGATGGGGCACCGTCCTTGCGGTCCGGTATCGAGCCGTCGTCGCGCGAAATCGTCGTCATATGCGTGCTGCTCCCCGGAAGATGCGTCAGGTCGGGGCTTTTCGCCCGTTTTGTTGGCTCCCGCCGGCTGCGGACGAGCCCCCCCAACTCCCAGGGATTGCCTTCGTCCCGCACTGCTTGGCATGACAAGCATGCTACAGTGTGGTTGATAGATCATTACGGCAGATGACCGTTTTTTGCCGTTTCACGGAATCTTCTGCCGTTTTTACGGATATGAACCGACCACAGCTTCTCCGCGCTCCGGAGCCGCGACGGTCCGGATCCGGAATCGATGGTGATCGCGAGAAGGCCCGACGCGCATCCCGCTCGACCCGGTTTGCGGGAACCGGACGCCGAGCGGGGAGGCTTCGCGATCCGCCGCTAAATCCAGGAGTCGTCTCCACCGCTGCCACCGTCGTCATAGGATGAATCGTCGGAGGAGACATCGTCCGGCGGCGGATCGGGATCGTAGGAGGCGTCCTGGGCCGCGTCCGAGCCGCCACCGCCACCCTGCGGCCCGCGGTCGTCGCCATAGTAATTGTTGATGACGGTCTCGTTGATGGTCTCCCCACCCATCAGGGGTTGGGCCGTCGCCGTGCCGAAGGGGCCGGGCGAATGATTCAACAGGGAGGAGATGGCGCTCGCCGCCAGCATGCCGCCGGCGACACCGGCCGCGGTCTGGGCCGCGCCGGCGAAGAAGCCGCCGCCACGCGGAGCCAGACCCGGCTGCGGATAGGGAGGCGGGCTGTATTGCGGTGGCGGGTAGGCGGCGGCCGGTGCCGCACCCCAGGGGCTGCGGTCGGCGGCCGGCTGCTGATAGGACGGGGCGGGGGGCGGTTCGGCGGGGCGGCCCCAGGGACCACGGCCGATACCGAGCGCGTTCGACAGGAAGCTGCCGCCGGACGGGGCCGGCTGGGCCGGGCGGTCGCGCAATTGCCGCTCCAAATCCTCGATCCGGGTCTGGGCCGCGGTCAGCGCCTGCTGCTGCACCAGCACCGTCTGCGCCATGTAGTAGGACGAGAGCGGCTGGTCCTGGACCGACCGGCGGATGAAGTCCTCCGCCTCGGCGTCGCGCGGCTGGGAATGCTGCTGGGCCTCCACCTCGCGCAGGCGGCGGAACAGGTCGGACAGAAGCGTGCGTTCCTCGGGGGTCATCGACGTCTCCTAACAGGACGTCCATCGCGAGGACGTCGCCCCTTGATGTGGAGATGCCATCCCCCGCCGGACAAGCCCCCCAGGGGCCGCCAAGCGGTTGAAACATCCATCCGCTCCATCTCCAAGATATTCGGTCGTTTGATTTCGCGCCTTAAGCGATGTCGCGCAGGATTCGGGTTCTCCCGCCAAAGAGTCCGGCCGTCCTCGCTCAGATGGCGCGTTGACAGCCTGACCATTGTGGGAATGAGGCGGCTATATCGGCTATGGCGTCGCAGGCTCAACATATGACATTGACGGGGGTGCCTTTTTCGCGATGCTTGGTCCACATTTGGGCTGCGACCGCCCGGCGGCGCCGGTTGCGAAGCCGAGACCAAGATGAACAGGCACCCGGAGATGGTGGAACTGACCGACCTGGAGCGCGATGCGCTGACCGAGTTGGTGAATATGGGGGTCGGCCGCGCCGCCACCCATCTCAGCCGCATGGTCAATGACCAGGTCCTGCTGTCGGTGCCGACGGTGGACATCGTCAGCCGGCAGGAGGCGGCGGAATTCCTGATCGCGCGCGAACGCAACGGGCTGGTGGCGGTGGAACAGCAGTTCCAGGGCTCCTTCGACGGCCGGGCCATGCTGATCTTTCCGGAGGCCAACAGCCTGGAGCTGGCCCGCGCGGTGCTGGGCGGCGATCTGACCCTGGCGGAGATCGTCGATCTGGAACAGGACGCCCTGGCGGAGATCGGCAACATCATCCTGAACGGCTGCCTGGTCATCGTCGCCAACGCGCTGAAGGACCGGCTGACCATCTCGCTGCCGGCGGTGCTGCGCGGCGACGGCGCCAACATCCTGAAGGACAAGGCCGGCAACCTGGACGAGCTGGTGCTGTTCCTCTACATCGATTTCACCATCCGCAGCCGCAGCATCCGCGGCTACATCGCCCTGTTGATGGGGGTTTCGTCCCTTCAGTCGTTGAAGCAGCTGATCCACGCCTTCATCGAAGGCATCGCCTCCGAAGCCACCATATCCGCCGGACCGTCGCATGGCTCCCCGATTGCCTGAACAACCCACCTGGGCCCTGGATGTCCTCGGCGCGCTGGATGCCGGCATCCTGCTTCTCGACCGTCATTGCCGGGTCCTGTACTGGAACAGCTGGATGGAGCAGGCGTCCACCCTGGCGTCCCAGGAGATTCTGGGGCACGACCTGTTCGACGCGCTGCCCAACCTGCGCGAATCCCGCCTGCACAACGCGGTGCGCGACACCCTGACCACCGGCGCCCCCGGCGTCCTCTCGCACACGCTGAACCCCATGCTGTTCCCGCTGCGCCTGCCGGACGGGCGGCGGATGGTCCACAATGTGGTGATCCGTCCCCTGTCTTCCCATGCGCAGACCCATGCGCAGACGGGCGGCAGCGACGCGCGCTGCCTGATCCAGGTGACCGACGTCACCGTCTCGGTAAACCGGGAGCGGGTGCTGCGCGAACAGCGCGACGCACGCCATCGCGCCATCGTCGACACCGCACCCGACGCCATCGTCACCACCGATACCCGCGGCACGGTGCAATGGATGAACGGCGCGGCCACCCGGCAGTTCGATTACCGGCCGGACGAACTGATCGGCAAGAGCGTCACCATGCTGCTGGGCGACGATGCACCGGACTGGGTCGCCATGGCGGAGCGCGGCGGCCCCGGCGTCGGCGGAAGCCTGGACATCGCCGCCCAGCCGGTGGAACTGTCCGGCCGGCGCCGGGACGGCAGCCACATCGATCTCGAGCTGTCGATGGCGCGCTGGGAGTCGGAGGGGCGAGCCTTCATCACCGGCATCCTGCGCGACATCACCGAACGCCGCCGCACACGGGAGGAGTTGCGGGCCAGCGCGCTCGCCATGCGCCAGCTGGCCGAGCAGACCAAGGCGACGCTGGATGCGTTGCCGGCCTTCATCGCCGTGCTCGACCGGTCCGGCCGCATCGTTTCGGTCAACCGCGCCTGGGCGGAGGCCGGGCCGGAGACCGGCTTCCTCGGCCAGGGCTGCATCGTCGGTGACGATTATCTCGACCATTGCGGCCGGGGCGAGACCGCCGATCCGCGGGCCGACGCCGTGATGGACGGGGTGCGCACGCTGCTGGGCGCGGGCGGCCGGCCGGTATCGGCCGAATATGTCACCAACACCCAGCACTGGTTCCGCTGCCTCGCCGCCCCGATGCCGGCCGGTCCCTTCGGCGGCGCCGTGCTGATGCATATCGACGTGACGGAGATCAAGTCGATGGAGGCGGCGCTGCGCAAGCTGGTCGGCCAGAAATCGACCCTGCTGCGCGAGGTCAACCACCGCGTCAAGAACAGCCTGCAACTGGTGTCGAGCCTGCTGACCCTGCAAACGCTCAGCCTGCCCGACGAAGGGGTGCGGGTGCATTTCCAGGATGCCCGCAGCCGCATCGAGGCGATCGCCCGCGTCCATAACCGGCTCTATCAGGCCGACCAGTTCCAGACCATCGAGTTCGGCACCTACCTGAACGAGCTGTGCGAGGATCTGGGCCGCGCATCGGGCGGTGACAGCATGTGCGACATCGTCGTCCAGTCGGACGTGGTCGATCTGCCGATCGATCATGCCGCCCCGCTGGGCCTGATCGCGAACGAACTGATCACCAACGCGGTCAAGCATCGCGGCAGCGGCCCGGCACGGGTGCGGGTGACTTTCCGGCGCGAGGACGACCGGCTGGCCCTGACGGTTTCCGACCATGGTCCCGGCCTGCCGCCCAACTTCGACATCCGCAAGAGCCGCAGCCTTGGCATGCGGCTGGTCTCCAGCCTCGCGGGTCAGATCCGGGCCAGCGTCGACATCGACACCACCCCGCAGGGCACCATTTTCCGGATCGCACTGCCGGTACCGGATGCGGTGGCGCTTGCCGAAATCTCGCCCGCCGAGGAGATCGGGGGATGAGGATCCTGCTGGTGGAGGACGAGGTGCTGATCGCGCTGGAACAGCAACTCTATCTGGAGGCCGTCGGCCACAGCGTCACCGGCCCGGCGATCACCGCGGCGGAGGCGGTGGAGATGGCCGCCGCCGACAGGCCGGATCTGGCGCTGGTCGACATGCATCTCGGCATGGGCTCCAGCGGCATCGACGCCGCGCGGGGATTGAGCGAACTGGGCGTGCCCTGCCTGTTCATCACCGCGTTCCGGGACGAGCTCAAGAAGGGGGGGCCGGTCGCCGGCATCGGCTGCCTGCCCAAGCCCTTCACCGAGAGCGGCCTGATCGCCGCCGTCGAGGTCGCCCGCGCCGTGCTGGCGGGAGAGACGCCGTGCAACGTGCCGCAGACGATGGAGCTGTTCATGTGAGGGACGGGGTAGGGGGGAACAGTCGCTTCCTCCCCCCGCGCCCCCCTCTCACCCCCCGATCCGCCGCGCCGGCTCCGACGCCGACTGCTGTTCGAACAGGCGGCGATAGAGGCCGCCCGTCCGGTGGAGCAGGGTGGCGTGGCTGCCATCCTCGACCACCCGGCCCTGGTTGAAGACCAGGAGGCGGTCGAGTGTGCGCACGGTGGACAGGCGGTGGGCGATGATGATGGCGGTGCGGCCCTGCATCAGACGTTCGATGGCCTCCTGGATCAGCGCCTCCGATTCGGAATCCAGGCTGGAGGTCGCCTCGTCCAGAATCAGGATCGGCGCGTCGGCCAGGAAGGCGCGGGCGAGCGCCACCCGCTGACGCTCGCCGCCCGACAGCTTGACGCCGCGCTCGCCGACCAGCGTCGCATAGCCCTTGGGCAGGCGGGCGATGAAGTCGTGGGCGTTGGCGAGCCTCGCCGCCATCTCGATCGCCGCCATCGACGCGCCGGGGCGGCCATAGGCGATGTTCTCCGCGAGCGTGCGGTGGAACAGGATCGGTTCCTGCGGGACGATGGCGATCTGCGAACGCAGCGACTGCTGGGTCGCCCCCGCCACCTCCTGGCCGTCGATCAGCACCCGTCCGCCGGTCACGTCATACAGGCGCTGGATCAGCTTGACGAAGGTGGTCTTGCCCGACCCCGACGGCCCGACCAGCCCGACCCGTTCCCCCGCCTTGATGGTCAGCGACAGGTCGCGGTAGAGCGGCGTGGTGTGGCCGCCATAGCGGAAGGTGACATGGTCGAAACGCACCTCGCCGGCTCCGATGCGGATCGGCGTGGCGTCCGACCGATCCTCCACCCCCAGCGGTTCGGCATGGATCGCCACCAGCTCCTCCATCTCGTTGACGGAGCGCTGGAGGTGGTTGATGTGCATGCCGATGTCGCGCAGATAGCCATGCACGACGAAATAGGTGGTCAGCACATAGGCGACGTCGCCCGGCGTCGCCTGCCCGCGCCACCACAGCCAGAGCGCGGTCGCCACCACCGCGCTGCGGATCATCAGCAGCACCACCAGCTGGACGGTGCTGTGGCGGGTGTGGCGGGTCCAGGTGCGGTGGGTGCGGCGGCTCCATTTGCCGACCACGGCGGCCAGCCGGTCATCCTCGCGCGGCTCGGCGCCGAAGGCCTTGACCACGGCGTTGCAGCCGATGGCGTCGGCCAGCGTTCCGCCCAGCTTGGTGTCCCAGGCGTTCGACAGCCGGGCGGCCGGCGCGATGTAGAGGGTGGAGAACAGCACCGTCATCGCGATGTAGATCGCGGTGCCGAGCGCGATCACCAGCCCCATCGCCGGCCAATGCAGCCCCAGCGTCACCATCGTGCCGATCAACACGACCAGCGACGGCCACAGCGCCAGCAGCAGCGTGTCGTCCAGCGTGTCGAGCGCCCACATGCCGCGGGTGATCTTGCGCACCACCGATCCGGCGAAGCTGTTGGCGTGCCAGTCGGTGGAGAAGCGCTGGATGCGGTGGAAGCTGTCCCGGCCGACATCGGCCATGATGCGCAGGGTGAAGGGGATGATGCCGCTCCAGGCGAGATGGCGCATCACCACCATGCCGATGCCGAGCGCCACCATGGCGCCGAAGGCGGTCAGCGCCGCATGCAGCGCCGCCTCGCGGTCGCCCGGCAGCAGGGTCAGCGCATCGACCAGCCGGCCGGCGAACAGCGGCATGAAGACGTCGGCGAGCGTCGCGAGCGCGATGGCCCCGGCGATGCCGACGGCCCGCGGGGCCTGGCGCCGCCAGTGCCGGAAGGTGAAGGCCAGGACGCTGCGGATGGCGTTCGGGCGCGGGGTGCGTTTCGACTGGGCCATGGGTATCCAACCAGGGCAGGGCCGGCCATACGGGCGGCACCCCTGCCAAAGGAGCCATTGCGGAATGCGCCAATGATCGCCCTCTCCCCAGGGGGGAGCGGGGAATGGGGCCTGTGCCCTCTACCGTTACCGACCCTTCAGAGTCGTCTGGCGCGGCTTCATGCCGGACGGCTTGCCCCCAGCTCCGCCCCCCGCCCCGGCCGGCTTCGCCCCCGGCGCCTTGCCGACCGGCGGCACCATGCGGCGGCCCTGGCCGGCTTGCTGGGTCAGGAAGGTCTTACCCCCCTTCTCCCGCGGCTTGGCGGTGGCGCCGACCGGTTGCCAGGCCGGGATCAGCTGCTCCTCGCCGGGCCCGATCAGGTCCTCGCGGCCCAGGCGCTTCAGCGCCTCGCGCAGGATCGGCCAGTTCTCCGGATCGTGGTAGCGCAGGAAGGCCTTGTGCAGCCGGCGCTGCTTCAGCCCCTTGGCCGACGACACCAGTTCCGACCCGACGCGGCGCACCGGGCGCAGGGGGTTGCGCTCGCTGTGGTACATGGCGGTCGCCAGCGACATCGGCGAGGGCAGGAAGGTCTGCACCTGATCCGCCTTGAAGCCGTTCCGCTTCAGCCACAAGGCGAGGTTCATCATGTCCTCGTCGGTGGTGCCGGGATGGGCGGCGATGAAGTAGGGGATCAGGTAGAGCTTCTTGCCCGCCTCCTTCGCCGCCTTGTCGAACATGCGCTTGAACTCGTCATAGGCGCCCATGCCGGGCTTCATCATCTTGGCCAGCGGACCCGGTTCGGTGTGTTCCGGCGCGATCTTCAGGTAGCCGCCGACATGGTGGGTCACCAGCTCCTTCACATACTCCGGATTGCGCACGGCGAGGTCGTAGCGCAGGCCCGACGCGATGTGGATCTTCTTCACCCCCGGCACCGCGCGGGCCTTGCGGTAGAGCTGGACCAGCGAGGAATGGTCGGTGTTCAGGTTCTTGCAGATGTCGGGGAAGACGCAGGACGGGCGCCGGCAGACCGCTTCCGTCTCCTTGTCCTTGCAGGCCAGGCGGTACATGTTGGCGGTCGGCCCGCCCATGTCGGAGATGACGCCGGTGAAGCCCTTGGTCTTGTCGCGGATCTGCTCGATCTCGCGCAGGATCGATCCCTCCGACCGGCTCTGGATGATGCGCCCCTCATGCTCGGTGATCGAGCAGAAGGAACAGCCGCCGAAACAGCCGCGCATGATGTTGACCGAGAAACGGATCATCTCCCAGGCCGGGATGCGCGCATCGCCATAGGACGGATGCGGCGCCCGCGCATAGGGCAGGTCATAGACGCCGTCCATCTCGTTGGTTTCCAGCGGGATCGGTGGCGGGTTCAGCCAGACCTCGCGGTCGCCGTGGCGCTGGACCAGGGCGCGGGCGTTGCCGGGGTTGCTCTCCTGGTGCAGGACGCGGCTGGCATGGGCGTAGAGCACCTTGTCGGCGGTCACCTGCTCGAAGCTGGGCAGCCGCACGACCATGCGGTCGGCCCCGGCGGCACGCGGCGACACCGGCGCCGACGGATCGTCGATCGAGCTGCTGTCGACCACCGTCCAGCCCTCCGGCACGGTCGAGCGCATGATGGCGGTGCCGCGGATGTCGGTCATCGCCTTGGGCGATTCCCCCTTCAGCGCCCGTTGGGCGATCTCGATGATGGCGCGTTCGGCATTGCCATAGACCAGCATGTCCGCCTTGGAATCGACCAGGACCGATCGGCGGATCTTCTCGCTCCAATGATCGTACTGGGCGATGCGGCGCAAGGATGCCTCGATGCCGCCCAGGACGATCGGCACGTCCTTGAAGGCCTCGCGGCAGCGCTGGGAATAGACGATGACGGCGCGGTCGGGCCGCTTGCCGCCCTCGTCGTTCGGCGTGTAGCTGTCATTGTGGCGCAGGCGACGGTCGGCCGTGTAGTGGTTGACCATCGAATCCATGTTGCCGCCGGTCACGCCCCAGAACAGCCGAGGCTTGCCCAGGATCCTGAACGGCTCGGCGCTGTTCCAGTCCGGTTGGGCGATGATGCCGACGCGCAGCCCCTGCGATTCCAGCAGCCGGCCGATGATCGCCATGCCGAAGCTGGGATGGTCGACATAGGCGTCGCCGGTGACGACGATGACGTCGCACTGGTCCCAGCCCAGCCGGTCCATTTCCGCACGCGACATCGGCAGGAAGGGTGCGGCCTTGGGGCGCACGCTCCGGTCGGGGCGGTGGGTGAACAGGTTGGGGGCCGCGAGCATCGCGTTCTCCGGGTCTCGATCGACGATGTGGATTGGGTGAGCCGACAGTCTTACCCTGTCGGCCGACGGATTCCCACCGCTGATAACGCAGTGGAGCAATAGGTCATTGCCGGGTGCGGGCCACCGGAATGTGGGACGCCCCACAATTGGCGCAAGGGCCTGCCGTGGGGGCCCGTGCGGTGGCCGGCTGCGGAGACGCCTCAGGCGGCCAGGCGGTCCGCCTCCGCCGCCCGGCCGTTGCGGCGGGCCACCATCCAGCCGATGACGGCGCCGGCCAGCAACACGAATGCCGCGATCACGAAGGCGGAGCCCGGATGCGGGAACAGCGGGTCGTCGCCCATCGAGGCGGAATAGACCGTGCCGAAGAAGATCGGCGACAGGATGCCGGCGACGCTGGCCACGCTCATGTTGGCGCCCTGCAACTGGCCCTGCTCCGACGGCGAGACGCGCTGAGTCATCAGCGACTGGATGGTCGGCATCGCCAGCCCCCACAGCGCGTTCGGCACGATGGCGAAGGCGAACCAGCCGCCATCGGGCGCCAGCCCCATGCAGGCCAGCCCGACGGCGCCGCCGAACAGGCCGAGGATCATGGTGCCGCGGTCGCCCAGCCATTTGACCATCCGCTGCACCGCCAGCCCCTGGATGATCATGTCGAGGGCGCCGACCATCGCCAGCAGAAGCCCGACATCCCAGGCGCTCCAGCCATGGCGGTGCGCGGCATAGAGCACGAAGACGGCGGAGAAGACATGGTGGGAGAAATGCAGCATGAAATTGACCAGCGCCAGGCCCGACAGTTCGGGATGCGAGCGCAGCAGGCGCAGCGCGCCGAACGGGTTGGCCCGGCGCCAGGAAAAGGCCATGCGGTTTTCCGGCGCCAGCGATTCCGGCAGCACGACCAGACCATAGAGGAAAGCCAGACCGCTCAGCGCTCCCGCCGCCCAGAAGGGGGCGCGCGGCGACAGCTCGCCCAACAGGCCGCCAAGCAGCGGACCGGCGATGAAGCCGGCGCTGAAGGCGGCGCCGATCAGCCCATAGGCGCGCGCCCGCTGCTCCGGCGGCGTCACATCGGCCATATAGGCGAAGACGGTGGTGAAGCTGGAGGAGGTGATGCCGGCCACCGCCCGGCCGACCACCAGCCACCACAGATTCGGCGCCAGCGCCATCAGCACATAGTCCGCCGCCAGCCCGAGCGCCGACAGCAGGATCACCGGCCTGCGGCCGAAACGGTCCGACAGCGACCCGACCACCGGAGAGGAAAAGAACTGCATCAGCGCCCACAGCGCCACCAGAGCGCCGTTGATGGTGCCGGCCTGCGCATCGGCCCCGGCGAACTGCTCGATCAGCGCCGGCAGCACCGGAATGACGATGCCCATCGCGACGATGTCGAGCGCCGCGGTGACGAGGATGAAGACCGTTGCGGCCTTGCGCGGACGGAGGACGGGAGACATGGAGAAACCTGGACAGGGAAGGGACGGGGCGGGGCGTCGGCAAAGCGGGCCGGCGCCGGGACAGGGAAGCGGCACCGATAAGGTAGGGAGGGTGGCCGGAAATATCAAGCGGAATATTTCCTATATCGGATGTTTCTTCCGTCTTTGCGTGCTTCGCTCTCCCTTCAGTCCTCCCGCCGCCAGTCCTCCAGGATGCGTTCGACCCGCCGATCCGGCACCAGCCACCGCAGGATCGCCAGCACATTGTACGCCAAAGTCATTGGAGTTTATTCTACCTCTGCCGCTCGCGACGTTCCGAGATGGGATATTTTATGAAAAATACACCTCTTATTCCGCGCCGTCACTTATTCGGCAATCCCACCGCCTCAAGTGCTCAATTGTCACCTGATGGCAAATGGTTGACATGGCTTTCACCTCATGAAGGCGTCACCAATGTGTGGATGGCACCCGTCGACAACATCGCTGCGGCAGAACCCTTAACCCGCGTAAAAGATCATTCCATTTCTTCATATGGATGGACACTCGATAGTTGTTTTGTCTGGTTTAGCCGAGATAATAACGGCGATGAAAATTGGCACATTTTTATTATTGATCTCGCTCAGCGTAAGATGCGCGATCTAACGCCAATCGATGGCATTAGCGCTGAGGTTGAGATTCAGTCGCCTCAAGCCCCTGATAAAATTGTCATCGGCATCAACGATCGTGATAAGCGCTGGTACGATTATTATGCCGTCGATGTCAAAACGGGCAATCGTGATATCCTCTGGCTCAATACGCAGTCGTTCTTCATTGTAAGATTTGATTGGGATCTTAAACCACGATTCGCTCGTTCGGCCAGAGAAGATGGAGGATCCATCTGTTGGCGTATCGATGGAGAAGCTGTCACGCATTGGCTGGACATCGACTACATTGACAGTGGAGAGACATCTTCACTTACGTTTAGCGCTGATAACAAAAATTGCCTGATGTACACGTGCCTCGGGCGTAACACATCTGCGTATTCTCTAATTGATTGGGAAACTGGTGAGAAGACAATTCTGGCCGAGCACCCTCATTACGATATTGATAGGATAATTATTCATCCACAGACTAAAGAAATCCTAGCTGCGAGCATAAAGTCATTGCGCAAAGAATGGATTTTCATTGCACCTGAGGTTTGCAATGATTTTACCTTCCTAAAAAATAAGCTTCTAGGTTTCGATTTTGATATAGTAAGCCAAACAAACGACAACAGCAGGTGGGTGGTCAACGCTTACAGAGCAGAACAAGCTCATACGTTTTTCTTATATGATCGTAGCCATGGCGAGTTAGTCGAAATACTCCGCAGCAGACCGATGCTGAACGGGTATAAGCTTTCTCCGATGTGGCCGCTTAATATCAAATCGCGTGATGGTCTAAACCTGCTTTCTTACTTGACAATGCCGGAACACATTACTGCACTTATTCCCGAAAAACCGCTTCCAACGGTTCTCATCGTGCATGGTGGCCCCTGGATGCGTGACGTGTATGGGTACGGCAGCTATCATCAATGGCTCGCCAATCGTGGATATGCTGTTCTTTCAGTTAACTACCGTGGATCCGTAGGGTTTGGTAAAAATTTTATCTTTGCAAGTGAAAAAGAGCACGCCGCAAAGATGCACGATGATTTAATTGATGCCGTCAATTGGGTCATTGATAGAGGAATAGCTGATAAGAATAAAGTTGCCATCTATGGTGGATCTTATGGCGGTTACGCTTCATTTGTAGCCGCAACCTTCACTCCAACCGTGTTCTGTTGCTGCGTCTCGGTGGTTGGCTTCGCTAATTTGGAGACGTTTCTGGAATCCTTACCTGAAGCCTGGAGCGGTTCGATCGAATTTTTCTACAGAAGTTATGGTGACCCACGAACGGCGGAAGGCCGCGTGCTTCTTGCCGAACGTTCACCGATCCACAAGGTCGGCAACATCACGAAACCGATGCTGATCTTCCATGGAGAGAACGACGTCCGCTGCAAAGTCGCTGAGAGTGATGCTTTTGTTGCGGCCATGCAAGCTAAGGGTATTCCGGTCACCTACGTCACCTATCCCGATGAGGGGCATGGCTTCACTAAGCCTAAAAATGAGATTGCTTATATCGCTATGACTGAAGCATTCTTTGCCCGTTACCTGGGCGGCTATTTCGAATCTTTCGGATCTGATCTTGATAGGTCCAGCCACGAGATTCGCTGTGGCGGGGAAATTTTCAAAGCTGTTCAGCCCGAATGAATGACCTCCACCCTGGGAAGGCCCCCGCCGGCATGCCCGTTTGCACACCGATCCGCCCCCGCGGCGACCGCTCAGAACCTCGCCGAGAATCTCGACGCGCTGCAAATCCCGTTCGCTCATCGTGATCCAGCCCATCACCAGCCTCCCAGCCGTCGCAAAACTGACGGAAGACTGGCAGTTTAACATTGCGCGTACACAAAAAACATATAAGAATGATTATGGAAACAATCTCCGCTTTATGGAATTGGCCCTCAGCCTTCCGCAGGCACTGTCTCCGCGAGCGACCGCAGTTTCTGATAGAGGTCGGGCTCTTCGCTGGTGCAGACGCAGATGGCGCGGGCCGGTTCGTCACCGGCGTTCAGATAGGCGTGCCCCATGCTGCTGTCGAGATAGATGCCGTCGCCGACCCCCAGCACCGCCGGTTCATAGAATTCGGTATGGACGATGACCCGGCCGGAGGTGACATGGAAATACTCCTCACCCGAGTGACGCAGCAGCGGCCCGAACTCCTCCAGCGTGCGGGCCCGGATTTCGGCCAGGATCGGCACCATCTGCTTTCCAACCAGATCTGTGCATTGGTAGCGGTAGGAATAGAAGGTCGTATCCACCAGATGACCTTGTCCGGCCCGGCTGATGCTGCGGCGGGCGGTGATCATCTGGGGCGGTTCCGGCCGTGAGCCGGCCGGCTCGAACAGTTCGGCGATCTCGATCTTCAGACCGGCCGTCAGTTGCAAAAGCTTGTCGTAGGTCAGCGACATCTGGCCATTTTCCACCTTCGACAAAGTCGACAGCGCCATTCCGGTCCGTTCGGCCACCTGCTTCAGGGTCAACCCCCGCGCCCGGCGGGCCGCTTTCAGGCAAACGCCCAACCTCGACGTGGTGTTGGCCAACTCATCGTGATCCCGCATCAACCCATTCCGCCTTGCTGCCACTGGCGCTGCCGATTTTACGGGCAGGCTTTATTGCATGTGCTAAATAGTTTTCATCGACCGCTTCGCCAGACCGGCTGGCGGAAACCTTGATGGTCCCTGTTCTGCCACATGATTGCGCAATGCAGCAAGATCAGCGCCTATTTGCTGATCATATAAACTATTTGACCGATGCGCTAAATTTTGTGACGATGCGGCAAATTGAAGCCGGACGGATGGTCTCGCCATGCCCGATTTGCCCGCCCACACGCCCATCCACACTCCCATGCCTTCGGTGGCCGATCTCTCCCTGGCGGAGATGCGGCGGCGCATCGCCGATGGGAGCCTGTCGTCCGTCGAATTGCTGGAAGCCTGCCTCGCCCGCATCGATCTCGTCAATCCGGCGGTCAATGCCGTCGTCGCCCTCGACATCGACGGTGCCCGCAAGGCGGCGGAACAGGCCGATGCGGCGATGCGGCGTGGCGACGGGGTGGGACCGCTGCACGGGATCCCGCTTCTGGTCAAGGACACCCAGGACACCGCCGGTCTCCGCACCACCTATGGCAGCCCGCTCTTCGCAAATCATGTGCCGGCGGCCGACCAGGGATCGGTCGCCCGGCTGCGCGCCGCCGGGGCCATCATTTTCGGCAAGACCAACACCCCCGAATGGGCGGCCGGCGGCAACACCCGCAACCCGGTCCATGGCGCCACCGGCAACCCCTTCGACCCGCTGCGCTCGTCGGCGGGGTCGTCGGGCGGATCGGCGGTGGCGCTCGCCTGCGGCATGGCGCCGATCGCCACCGGATCGGACACCGGCGGCAGCCTGCGCAATCCCGCCGGCTATGCCGGCATCGTCGGCATGCGCCCCTCCTATGGGCTGGTCGCCAGCGAACGCCGCGCCATCGGCTGGTCGAACCTGTCGACCGATGGTCCGATGGCCCGCAACGTGGCGGATCTGGCGCTGATGCTGTCGGTCATGGCCAGCGACGACGGCCGCGACCCGCTGGCCTACAGCCTGCCCGGCGAAACGGTCCGCGGCCGGGCGGACCGCTGGTTCCCGGTCATCCCCGCCGACCTGTCCCGCCTGCGTATCGCCGCGACCGAGGATTTCGGCTTCGCCCCGACGGCGCAGGAGATCCGCCGCGTCTTCCGCGACCGTGTCCGCCACATCGCCCCGCTGGCCGGCGCCTGCGTCGAGGCGACACCGGACTGCGCCGGGGCCGACGACGCCTTCGCGGTTCTGCGGGCCTCGGTGTTCCTGGCGATGCATGCCAGGACCTTCCGCGAGCGCCCCGACATGCTCGGCCCCAATGTCCGCGCCAACATCGAGGAGGGGCTGGGCTACAGCCTGGAGGATTATACCCGCGCCGCGACGACCCAGACGCGGATCTACCGCTCCTTCCAGTCCTTCTTCGCGACGCACGACCTGCTGATCAGCCCGACCATCACCGTCAGCCCGCGCCCGTGGAGCGAACTCTATCCGCGGGAGATCGACGGCCGTCCGACCCGCTCCTACTTCCACTGGCTGGCCCTGGCCTATGGCGTGACGCTCGCCGGCCATCCGGCCTTGAGCCTGCCGGTCGGGCTGGACGAGTCCGGCATGCCCTTCGGCCTACAGATCGTCGGTCCGCGCGGCGGTGACGCGCTGGTGCTCGCCGCCGCCGCGGCACTGGAAGCGGCCTTCGCGAACGATCCGGCCCTGTGCCGGCCGCTGCCGAATCTGCGGATGCTGGCGGACGCCCCGCCACTTTCCGGAACGCCGGGCTTTCTCGCCTGGGATTGACCTTCCTTGGGGTTCCTCGTGGCTGAAGCCCACGAGGAACCCCAAGGCCATGAAAGCCGCTGACCGACCGACAGGCCGCCGGCCGACCGCCGTGCCGCAACGCCCTTTCCTTGTCCGCCGTCCGCGCCCCTGCCCGTCCGGCAAATCCAGATGAAAGCCGATGGAGCCGCGCTCCCCCAAATTCGACGGAGATCTCGCATGTCCGCCCTCAAGGCCCACAAGACCAGCATCATCGGGTTCTCGCTTCTCTATCTGGCCTTCTGCATCTCCTACATCGACCGCGCGGCGATCTCGATCGCGCTGGGTCAGATCGGGAAGGACTTCAACCTCCAGGCCTCGGAACTGGGCGTGGTGATCAGCGTCTTCTTCCTGGGATATTCGCTGATGCAGATTCCGGGCGGCTGGCTGGCCGACCGCTTCGGCTCCAAATATGTGATCGTGGTTTCCATCGCCCTGTGGTCGGTCTTCACCGTCTCGACCAGCTTCGCTTGGTCGCTGGGATCGCTGATCGCCATCCGGCTGGTGTTCGGCATCGCCGAGGGCGGCTTCCCGCCCGCCGCCATCAAGGCGGTGGCGGAGATGTTCGACAAGGACAACAAGCCGAAGATGTCGGCCTTTCTGACCTCGTCCAACTATGCCGGCAGCATGATCGCCCCGCTGGTGATGGCGCCGCTGATCCTCGGCCTGGGCTGGCGCCACGCCTTCGAGGTCATCGGCTTCGCCGGCATCGCCTTCGCCGTCGCCTACATCCTGCTGGTCCCCAACGACGCCAAGCCGGCCGCGAAGGCGGGCGCGCAGGATGGGGCCGCTTCCCAACGCACCGATTGGGCCACCACGCGCGTCCTGATGAGGACCCCGTTCCTGTGGCAGCTGGTCGTCGTCTGGTTCGGGCTGAGCTGCGTCAACAAGGGGCTGGATTCCTGGATGCCCCTTTATCTGCTGCAACAGCGCGGCCTCGACCTGAAGTCCGTCGGCGTCCTGGTGCCGATCCCCTTCCTGCTCGCCACCATCGCCACCGCCATCGGCGGCTGGGTGATGACCCGCTTCTTCGCCGACCGGGAGAAATATCTGCTGATCGGCAGCGCCCTGCTGACCGGCATCTTCCTGTTCGCGATGTACCGGTCCGAGACCATCGCGGCGCTGATCGTCTTCCAGTCGCTGGTCTATTTCTTCAAATCCTTCGTCCTGGCGACGGTCATCGCCCTGCCGACCAAGGTGCTGCGGGGAAATCAGGTCGGAACCGGCATCGGCATGGTCAATCTGGGCGGCCAGATCGCCGGCTTCGTCGCACCGATGGTCATGGGCTTCCTGGTTTCGGCCAGCGGGTCGTTCGACACCGCCTTCGGCTTCCTGATCGTCATGACCGGCCTGTCGGTCGCGGTCGCCACCACCCTGCGGACCGGGCGGCAGCGCCTCGCCGCCGGCATCGCCTGATCCCATGAGAGTCGCATCATGTCCCTCCCTCCCCGCCCCGCTCTCCAACCGCCCCCACAACCGCCACACGCCGGCGGGCCGGGCCGCCGCAGGCATCGTGATTGTCAAGGCCGGTTGGTGACGCCATGAAGCAGGTGATCATTCTCGGCGCCGGCATGGTGGGAATCGCCACCGCTCTCCAGCTCCGGAAACGCGGCTGGGCGGTGACGGTGGTGGACCGCCGCAGTCCGGGCGAGGAGACGAGCTACGGCAATGCCGGCATCATCCAGAGCGAGGCGGTCAGCCCCTATCCGATGCCGCGCGACATCGGCACGCTGGCCGCCGTCGCCACCGGCCGGACCAACGACGTCCATTACCACGCCATGGCCATGCCCGACCATGCCGAGGCGCTGGCCCGCTACTGGTGGCATTCCGCCGAAAGCCGCCATGCCCGCATTTCAGACTCCTATGCGCGGCTGATCATCCAGGCGACGGCCACCCACGAGGAGCTGATGGGGGATTGTCGGGCGGACGGGGGGCCGGCGGAGGCGGGACTGGATGATCTGGTGCGGCGCGACGGCTATCACGCGCTGTTCCGGCGCCAGAACCTGTTCGACAAGGCGCTTGCCGCCGCCGAAGAGAACCGGAAACGCTGGGGCGTCCGCTTCAAGGCCCTGACGCCGGGCGAACTGGCACGGGCCGAGCCCGCGCTGAAGCAGACGGGCGTCGGCGCCATCCATTGGCTCGATCCCTGGACGGTGTCGGACCCCGGCGCCCTGGTCGCCGCCTATGGACGGGGCTTCGTCGCGGCCGGCGGCCGGCTGCTGGAGGGCGACGCCCGCAGCCTGGCGGCCACGCCACAGGGCGGATGGGCGGTCAATACGGTGGATGGCCGGCTGGAGGCCGACGCCGTCGTGGTGGCGCTGGGGCCCTGGTCGCCGGAGCTGCTGCGGCCGTTCGGCCTGCGCTTCCCGATGGTCCGCAAACGCGGCTACCATCGCCATTACCGCGGCGGCGGCCTGAGGCTTCCGCTGCTGGACACCGGCTTCGGCTATGTCATCGCTCCGATGGCGCGTGGCCTGCGCATCACGACCGGCGCGCAGTTCACCCATGCCGACGCGCCCGCCGATCCGGTGCAGTTGGAGCAGGCGGAGCTGGGGGCCGAGGCTCTGCTCGACCTCGGCATGCCGGTCGAGCCGGAGCCCTGGCATGGAACGCGGCCCTGCCTGCCCGGCATGCTGCCGGTGATCGGCGAGGCGCCGGGACATCGCGGCCTGTGGATGAATTTCGGCCATGGCCACCAGGGCTTCACGCTGGGGCCGGCGACCGGCCGGCTGCTGGCCGAACTGATGGCCGGCGAGACGCCCTTCACCGATCCCACCGCCTTCCGGCCGGATCGGCACTGAGAACAGCGGCGTAAAAACGAAAGGCTCCCACCACCGGAGGGTGATGGGAGCCTTTCCTTTTGCCGGACCCGGCGCGAACGGCGTCAGCCGAAGCGGCCGGTGATGTATTCGGACGTCTTTTCCTTGGTCGGGTTGGTAAAGATCTCTTCCGTGTTCCCGAACTCGATGAGCTCGCCCAGATACATGAAGGCGGTGAAGTTGGAGATGCGGGCCGCCTGCTGCATATTGTGGGTCACGATGGCGATGCAGTAGTCGGAGCGCAGCTCATCCACCAGCTCCTCGCACTTGGCAGTGGAGATGGGGTCGAGGGCGGAGGTCGGCTCGTCGAGCAGCAGGACCGACGGCTTCACCGCGATGGCGCGGGCGATGCACAGGCGCTGCTGCTGGCCGCCGGACAGGCTCATGCCGTTCTGGCGCAGCTTGTCCTTCACCTCGTCCCACAGCGCGGCACGGCGCAGCGAGAATTCCACCCGCTCGTCCATGTCGGCACGGGACAGCTTCTCGTACAGCTTCACGCCGAAGGCGATGTTGTCGTAGATCGACATCGGGAACGGCGTCGGCTTCTGGAACACCATGCCGACGCGGGCGCGCAGCAGGTTCAGATCCTGCTTGGGCGACAGGATGTTGTTGCCGTCCAGGATCACCTCGCCGGTGGCGACCTGCTTGGGATAGAGGTCGTACATCCGGTTCAGGATGCGCAGCAGGGTCGACTTGCCGCAACCCGACGGACCGATGAAGGCGGTGACCTGACGGTCGTACAGCGGCAGCGAGATGCTCTTCAGCGCCCGGTAGCCGTCATAGAAGAAGTCCAGGTTGCGGACGGTGATCTTCTCGGGCAGGCCGGCACCGGCGATGGGGCGCTCGGCAGCGGTACCGGGAAGCATGCCGGGAGGCATCGGGTGGCTGCCGTGGGCGTGGCTGTTGGCGTCCATGTGGGTCATCGTCATGGTTACTTTCTCGTCGTGCCGAGACCGGCGAGCAGCCGGGCGCCGATGTTGAGGAGCAGGATGGCGACGGTGATCAGCAGCGCGCCACCCCAGGCAAGCTGGCGCCAGTCCTCATAGGGCGACATGGCGTACTGGAAGATGACCACCGGCAGGTTGGCCATCGGCGCGTTCATGTCCGCGCTCCAGAACTGGTTGTTCAGGGCGGTGAACAGCAGCGGGGCCGTCTCGCCGCTGATGCGGGCGATGGCCAGCAGGACGCCGGTGATCATGCCGTTGCGGGCGGCGCGGTAGGCGACCATGGTGATCACCTTCCATTGCGGCGCCCCCAGCGCGGCGGCGGCCTCGCGCAGGCTGTTCGGCACCAGCTTCAGCATGTCCTCGGTCGTGCGGACGACGACGGGGATGACCAGCACCGCGAGCGCCATGGCGCCGGCCCAGGCCGAGAAATGGCCCATGCGGACGACCATCACCTCGTAGACGAACAGGCCGACCATGATCGACGGCGCGCTGAGCAGCACGTCGTTGATGAAGCGCACCACTTCGGCCAGCTTGGTGCCACGGCCGAATTCCGCCAGATAGGTGCCGGCCATGACGCCGATCGGCGTGCCGACGAAGGTGGCGACCCCGGTCATGATCAGGCTGCCGAAAATGGCGTTCAACAGGCCGCCCTCGCCGCCCGGCGGCGGCGTGTTCTCGGTGAACAGGCTGAGGTTGATCGCGGACAGGCCGTTGTAGAGCAATGTCCACAGGATGGCGACCAGCCAGAACAGGCCGAAGCCTGCGGCGCCCAGCGCCAGGGCCAGCGCCACTTTATTGACGATGCGCCGGCGGTGATACAGGCCCCCGACGGGGACGGCCAGCGTCGCGGAATTGGAGAATGTCATGGGCCTCAGACTCCGGCCTTGCGCTGCAGGCGCAGCAGCATCAGCTTGGCGATCGACAGCACGGTGAAGGTGATCATGAACAGGATCAGGCCCAGCGCCACCAGCGACGAGGTGTAGACGTCGCCGACCGCCTCGGTGAATTCGTTGGCGATGGAGGCCGAGATCGTCGTGCCCGGCGCCAGGATCGAGGAGCTGATGCGGTGGGCGTTGCCGATGACGAAGGTCACCGCCATCGTCTCGCCCAGCGCGCGACCCAGACCCAACATGACGCCGCCGACCACGCCGGTGCGGGTGTAGGGCAACACCACGTTCCACACCACCTCCCAGGTGGTGGCGCCCAGCCCATAGGCCGATTCGCGCACCATCGGCGGCACCGTCTCGAAGACGTCGCGGGTGATGGATGTGATGAAGGGCAGGACCATGATGCCCAGGATCAGGCCGGCGGTCAGGATGCCGATGCCGTAGGGCGGGCCCATGAACAGATGGTCGATGCCCGGGATCTGGCCCAGCGTGGCGATCAGGAAGGGCTGGACCGTCGACTGCATGAAGGGGGCGAAGACGAACAGGCCCCAGATGCCGTAGATGATGCTGGGAATGCCGGCGAGCAGCTCGATGGCGACGCCGAGCGGGCGCTTCAGCCAGGCGGGGCACATCTCGGTGATGAACAGGGCGATGCCGAAGCTGACGGGAATGCCGACAGCCATGGCGATGACCGAGGTCACCAGCGTGCCGTAAATCGGGGCGAGCGCGCCGAACTGTTCGGACACCGGGTTCCACACCTCGGTCCCGACGAAACCGAGGCCGAAGGTGCGCAAGGCCGGAAGCGCGCCGTCGATCAGGGAAACCATGACGCCGCCCAGGATCAGCAGGACGAGCAGCGCGAAGGCGAGGGTGGCGTTGCGGAAGGCCGCGTCCTGCAAGCGCTGGCGGCGGGCCCGTCGGGCGGTGGAGGCGTGTTCGTCGGTCAAGGTCAGCGCGATCTCGGTCATGGCCGCTCCGTGAGGCGTGCGGTGGGGACGGCGAAATTTCCGTCCCCACCCGCGATCATGCCCCCGGGCGCGCCGGCCAACGGCCCGCCCGGGGTCGGTTGGCCGTCGTTACTTGGCCGACGCGGTCCAGACCGGCTTGCCGTCGGCCTGGATGGACTGCGACCAGGTCTTCTGGACCAGCGAGACGACCGCTTCCGGCATCGGCACATAGTCCAGCTCGGTCGCCATCTTGGCGCCGTTCTTGTAGGCCCAGTCGAAGAACTTCAGCGCTTCGGCCGAGGAGGCGGCGTCCTGCGGAGCCTTGTACATCAGGATGAAGCTGGCGCCGGTGATCGGCCAGCTGCCCGCGCCCGGCTCGTCCGTCAGCAGGACGTAATAGCCCTGGCTGTTGGCCCAGTCGGCGTTGGCGGCGGCGGCCTGGAAGGCCTCGATCTTCGGAGAGACGGTCTTGCCGTCCTTGTTCTGGAGGTCGAGGTGGGTGATGTTGTTCTGCTTGGCGTAGGCGTATTCGACGTAGCCGATCGAACCGTCCGTCTGCTTGACCATGTTGGCCACGCCCTCGTTGCCCTTGGCGCCGATGCCGGCAGGCCACTGGACGGAGGTGTTGGCGCCGATCTGGGTCTTGAACTTCGGGCTGGTCTTCGACAGGTAGTCGGTGAACAGGAAGTTGGTGCCCGACCCGTCAGAACGGTAGACCGGGGCGATGGCGGTGTTCGGCAGGTTGACGTTGGGGTTCAGCGCCTTGATCTGCGGGTCGTTCCACTTGGTGACCTCGCCCATGTAGATGTTGGCGAGAACGGTGCCAGACAGCTGGACCTCACCGGCCTTGATGCCCTTCAGGTTCACGACCGGAACCACGCCGCCCATGATCATCGGGAACTGGATCAGACCGGCCTGTTCGAGCTCTTCCGGCTTCAGCGGCATGTCCGAGGCGCCGAAGGTGACCGTCTTGGCCTTGATCTGCTTGATGCCGCCGCCCGAACCGATCGACTGGTAGTTCAGGCCCGTGCCCGTGTCCTTCTTGTAGGCGTCGGCCCACTTGGCATAGATCGGGTACGGGAAGGTGGCACCGGCGCCCGAGATGTCGGCGGCCGAGGCGACCGACAGCGGAGCGACCGACACGGACAGAACGGCCAGGGCACCGAAGGCGGCGCAACGAACGAACGCCGAGGTCATGGTTTTCACGGCTAAACTCCCGATAGGTTTGGACGGTGTCGTTGGGTTTTTGGGAAAGCCCGGCCTTGGCCGGATGTGAAACCCGCCTTCTTCGTCGCGGTGACCATAGCCGCCACCGGTGACGGGTTTGTTTTGTTTACGTGTCAGTTTTATGAAACCGACCCGTCTCTGGGCAGGCCGCGCCACTCATCGCGCGGCCCGGATTTCCTGGAGGAACAGATGGACGGAGGAGCCGAGGCTGGTCGCCTCGTGTGACAGGCTTTCCGCCACCGTCAGCACGTCACCGGCCTGGGTCCGCACCTTGGCGGCGGCCTCGGACAAGCCGGCGACATGGTCCGACGCCGCCTGGGTGCCGACCGCGACGCGGTGGGAGCTGTCGACGATGCTCGAGGTGATGGTCGCCTGCTCCTCCACCGCGGCGGCGATGGCGGACGCGTTGGATTCGATGCGCTGGACGCTGTTGGTCATGGTCGCCACGACCTCCGCCGTCTGGCGGCTGGCCGCCTGGGTCGCGGCGATCTGGCGCGCGATCTCGGCGGTGGCCTGGGCGGTCTGGCCGGCGAGCGCCTTGACCTCGCCGGCGACGATGGCGAAGCCGCGACCCGCCTCCCCCGCCCGCGCCGCCTCGATGGTGGCGTTCAGGGCCAGCAGGTTGGTTTGGCCGGCGATCTCGTCGATCAGCCCGACGACGGTGCCGATCTCCCCCGCCGTGCTCGACAGGTCGGCGACGGTCGCCTTGACCTGCTCCGCCCCGGCGGCGGTGTCGCCGATGATGCGGGCCGATTCGCCGGTGCGCTTGCTGATCTCGGCGATCGATTGCGAGATCTCCGACGCGGCGGTCGCCACCTGCTGGATGCCGGCCGCCATCTCGCCGGACAGCTGCATCGCGGCCTCGGCCTGATCGTTGGCGTTGGCGGCGATGTCGGTCAGCGAGCGGGCGCGGGCGGCCATCTGACGGGCGGCCTCGGCCAACGTCTCGACACTGCTCAGCACGTTGCGTTCAAACTGGTCGGCGATCTCCAGCATGCTGGTGCGGCGGGCGGACGCGGCGTTGCGGCGCTCGATCTCCACCTTCTCGTGCGCCTCCTCCATCGCGCGGGCGTTGTCGATGAAGACGAGCAGGGCGCGGGCCATGTCGGTGATCTCGTCGTTGCCCTCGGCCTTCTGGTCCACCGTCAGGTCACCGTCGGCGACCCGGCGCATGGCGGCGGCCAGCGCCTCCATCCGGCCGACGACGCGGCGTCCGACATAGAGCGAGACGATCAACCCGGCGAGCAGCACGCCGGCGGTCGCCAGCAGGAACTGGATCTCGTTGGTGCGCTCCAGCGCCTGGTGGGCGGCGGCGGCGCCGTCGGCGGCGGCCCGTTCCGCCGACTGGACCAGCCCGTCGACCATGGCGGTCAGGGCGGCGCCGGTGCTGCGGTTGCTGTCGATCAGCCCGGCATTCTCGGCATAGGCCGCCAGTTCGCCGGTGCGCAGCCCCAGGATGCCGTCGGTGCCGAATCCCAGATCGAGCAGCCGTTCGGCGAGCTTGCCGGTTTCCGTCCCCAGATCGTCCTTCGAGTCCTGAAGCGTCTTGCGGATCGTCGCCGCCAGCGGGTCGAGCATGCGGCGGGCGGCGGCCAGACGGGCCGGCGTCTCGGCGTTGCCGGCCTCCGCCAGCTTGCCGGCCAGCAGGTTGGCGTCGGCCATCAGGCCGCTCAGCACGGTATAACGGTGCTGGGCCGCCGGGACGGTGTTGGTGGACAGATCCTGCATCCGCTCGGCGATGGCGTTGCCGGCCTCGGCGATGCGGCCGCGCGAATTCAGCATCAGCGGCAGCATGCGGGTGTTGGCCTCACGATCCAGCCGGACGATGTCGTCGACGCTGGCGGCCAGCGACTCGTCCAGCTTGCGCGCCTCCGCCTCGGGAATGCCGGGGGTCAGCTGGCGGACGCGGCGGGTATAGACGCTCTTGTCGTCGCCGCCGAAGTCGGACAGCTCGTTGATCGCCGCGACGACCGGGGCCGCGGCCTCGCTCTTGGCCAGCGGACGGAGCGCGCCCTGGAGGTCGGACAGGGCGGAGTCGAAGTCGGTGGACAGCGACATCACCTTGGAGCGGTCGGTCTCGAAGGCGCCGATCAGCAAGGACTTGGCCAGGGCGGCCTCGGCGCCGCGCAGTTGGAACAGCGGGATCACCGTCTGCCCCAACTCGGCCCCGATCACCGCCGAGGATTGCGACGTCGCCTCCACCATCGCGGCGATCGCCTGGGCCAGCTGCTCGCGCGAGGCCTGCATGTCCGGCTTCAGGGCGGCGAGCAGGCGGGCATGGGCGTCGCTCAGCTCGGCCAGCCGGCCGCTGCGCTTCTCCTGCAAGGCCAGCCGCCGGCCGGTCGCGGTTCCCAGCGCGTCGATGGTGCCGAGCAGCGACCGGGCGGTGCCGGTCAGTTCGGCGACCCGCGCGGCATCACCGCCGGCATGGCCCTGGCCGCCGGACAGTTGGGCGAGCTGCCCGTCCAGCGCCACGCGCTGCACCGCCACGGCGTTGCGCAGCCGGACGAGATCCTCATCGGACGACGCGGCGTCGATCAGCGGCCCCAGCGCCAGCACGCGCGCCGTGGTGGTGGCGAGACCATGGGCGGCGCTGAGCACCGGCACCTGGATTCCGGTGATGTCGGCGACATGGCCGCGGACTGCGCCATAGGACAACCAGCCGACCACCGCCGCGATGCAGGGCAATGCCGCCACGACGCCGAAGGCGATCAGCATCTTCGACTTGATACCGGAGCGCCGGCGCTGGTCGATCGGCTTTGCCATATGGGCCACCCGTGGCTTGAAGGTTGTCCGTTCCGAAACCGCGGTTCTCCGCGAATCCGGCCGGCGCCATGGGTAGCCCCTCTGATTGGATGAATCGGTGACGGTTGAATGAAGTTTTCGCGACAGGCAATCGAAACAGTGTCGCAGGCGTGAAACGATCAGCCACAAGGCCGGCCATGGTGAATCGAACGTAAACAGTACTGGAAGGAAAAGCGGCGCCCGATTATAGCGGGCGCCGCAGTACTGCACGCATTCCGCGCAGATCTTAAGTCATATGACCGGCATTACACCGGCGGCGCCGTCCGCCGCAGACTGTCACGGTCGGAGGCCTTGGCGAACCAGGCGGTGAGAGCGGGACGGCCTTCCCGCCAGTCCTCCTGGCCGAAACGGAAATCGAGATAGCCGAGCGCCGCCAGCACCGCGATGGTGCCGATGGTGGTCGCACCGTCGAGCGATGCCGCTTCCGCCTCCAGCAGGTCGAGCGAGCGGGCGACCGCCTTGCGCTGGCGCTCCATCCAGCCGGCCGATTTCTCGCCATCCGGACGCCCTGATTCCAGCCGGCGCGACACGGCGGCGTCACAGATGCCGTCGCCGATGGCCTGGAGCCGCAGCGCCGTCCAGCGTGCCGGACCGGCGGACGGGAACAGGGGGGCGCCGTCGCCCAACTGGTCGAGATATTCGACGATCACCGGGCTGTCGAACAGGGTGGTGCCGTCCTCCAGCGTCAGGGCGGGCACCTTGCCCAGCGGATTGTCCTTCGGCAGATCGGTGTCGGCCGACCAGGGATCGGTCGCCACACGCTCCACCCGGTCCTCCAGCCCGCGTTCGATCACCACCATCATCACCTTGCGCACATAGGGGGAGTTGGGGCTCCAGCGCAATTTCAACATGGACGCTCCTTCCGCTTGCGAATGGAGGGGGAGCGTACCCCCGGACTGGGCGGCGGATCCATCGCCCAGGCGTGCGCCCTCACCCGCGGAAATGATCCTTGCGCCGGCGGAGTTCGGCGAAGACCTCCACCGCCGGGGCGCCGGCCATGCCGATGGCGGACTGGACGCCGGGATCGTCGGCCCGCAGGAAGGGGTTGGTGCGCCGTTCCATCCCGATGGTGGTGGGAAGGGTCGGCCGGCCACGCTCGCGCAGCGCCGCGACCTCCTCCATCCGCTGATGCAGGGCGCCGTTCCGCGGATCGACCGTCAGGGCGAAGCGGCCGTTCGACTGGGTGTATTCATGGCCGCAATAGACCAGGGTCTGGTCGGTCAGCGCCCGCAGGCTCCGCAGCGAGTCCCACATCTGGGCGGGCGTGCCTTCGAACAGCCGGCCGCAGCCGAGCGAGAACAGGGTGTCGCCGCTGAACAGCGTCTCCGCCGCCTCGAACCAGAAGGCGATGTGGCCGCTGGTATGTCCGGGCACCGCCATGACGCGGGCGGTCTGCTCGCCGAAGACGGTACGGTCGCCGTCGCCGAGCGCCACGTCCAGGCCGGGAATGCGGTGGGCATCGGCACGGGCGCCGACCATGATGGCGCCATGGCGCGCTTTCAGCGCCGCGGCGCCGCCGATATGGTCGTCATGGTGATGGGTCAGGAAGATGTGGGTCAGGGACCAGCCGCGCCGCTCCAACTCGGCCTGCACGGGGGCGGCATCACCGGGATCCACCACACCGACCTTGCCGGACGCCGCGTCGCGCAGCACATAGATATAGTTGTCGGCGAAAGCCGGAACGAGAATGACCTCCACGGCAGCGAACTCCCTGCTGTTGCGATACGAAACCCGTGTTACGCTTGGGATACCATGTACACAGATATCGTCGATCTGAGGGAGTTCTACGAGTCCGGATTGGGGCGGACGGCCCAGCGGATGATCCGCCGCCGCATCCGCGCGATCTGGCCGGACCTGCACGACCAGATCGTTCTGGGCATCGGCTACACCACGCCCTATCTGCGCCCCTTCATGGGCGAGGCCGACCGGGTGGTCGCGGTGATGCCGGCCAGCCAGGGCGTCAGCTTCTGGCCGGCGGAGGGGCCGGGCATGGTGGCGCTGGGCGACGAGGCCGACCTGCCCTTCGGCGACAACACCATCGACCGCGTGCTTCTGGTCCATGGGCTGGAGGGCACCGAGCAACTGCGCCCGATGATGCGCGAGATCTGGCGGGTGCTGGCCGGCGGCGGCCGGGTGCTGGCGGTGGTGCCCAACCGCCGCGGCCTGTGGGCGCGCGCCGACTGGACACCGTTCGGCCACGGCTTTCCCTATTCCTCCTCGCAACTGAAACAGGTGCTGCGCGATACCATGTTCGTGCCGGAGCGCACCCGCCACGCCCTGTTCATCCCGCCGCTGCGCTCGCATTTCCTGCAGAAGACGGCGCCGGCCTGGGAAGAGGTCGGCGGGCGCTGGTTCAAGGCCTTCGCCGGGGTAACGATGATCGAGGCGTCGAAGCAGATCTTCGCCGGCGTGTCGCGCCGGGCGGCCCAGCAGCCGGTCAAGCGCCGGCTGATCGTGCCGCTGCCGGGCGGGGCCGCTCCAGCCGCCCGCAGCGCCACCCGTAGCGCCATCGAGCGCAGCGTCATCAGCGGCAACGACACGGTGGACGGCAGCCAGCCCTATCCCCGGACCTGAGCGGACCGTCCGCCGGGTCCGCCGCTCCCCACCTTCCCCAGCCGCCTCTTGCCGCCGCGGGGGAAAGGGTGCGACACAGGGGACGTCGTCGCGCGTCCGCCAGCGGATTGGAGCTCATGACCGGCAATTCCATCATCGAGGCCGCACCGGCCAAGCTGAACCTCTATCTGCATGTCACCGGCCGCCGCGCCGACGGCTATCACGAGTTGGACAGCCTCGTCGCCTTTGCCGAACTGGGCGACGGCATCGCCCTGACGCCGGGAGCGACGCGGGTGGCTCTGCGCGGAGCGGATTTGCCGCCCGCCGGCCCGCGCCTGGCCATCGCCGGCCCCTTCGGCCCGGCCCTGATGGGCGAGGCGCCGTCCGGCAACCTCGTGATGCGCGCCGCCCACGCACTGGCCACCCGGCTGGGCCGCGAGGCCGATGTGATGATCGCCCTGACCAAGGTGCTGCCGGTCGCATCAGGAATCGGCGGCGGATCGGCCGATGCCGCCGCCTGCCTGCGGGCGCTGGCCCGGCTGTGGGGACTGCCGGCCGACGATCCGGCGCTGTTCGCGGTGGCCGCCGGGCTGGGCGCCGACGTGCCGGTCTGCGTCGCCGGACGAAGCTGCTATTTCGGCGGCATCGGCGACGTGCTGGACGAGGCGCCGGAATTGCCGGAAACCCATGTGGTTCTGGTCAACCCCAACCTGCCGGTGTCGACCCCGGCGGTGTTCAAGGCGATGGCCGCCGCCCGTGCCGAAAGCGGCGCCGCCTTCTCCACCCCCGCGCGCTTCGCCCGCGAGCCCGCCGACGCCGCCGACCTCGCCGCTCTGCTGGGTGAGCGGCGCAACGACCTGACCGCGCCGGCCCTGACGGTGGCGCCGGTGATCGCCGATGTCGTGGCGGCGCTGGAGCGCAGCGCGGGTTGCCTGCTGCCCCGCCTATCCGGCAGCGGCGCCACCTGCTTCGGCCTCTACGCCACGGCGGCGGCGGCGGAAGCCGCGGCCAGGGTCATCGCGGCGGCGGAGCCCGGCTGGTGGGTCAAGCCGACCCGCCTGCGCCCCACCCCGCCCGGTTCCCCCGCCCTGCCGCGCGGCATCGTCGCCGATCGGGTGGGCGACATCCCACCACCGGCCGCGCCCTTTCCGGACACCGGCGGATGGGGGATCGGCTGACCGCCGGGCAGGCCCTCATTCACGCCCGCATGTAGCCCCAGCCGTCGGCCTGCGCCTCGGCGATGTCGAGGACGCCGGCGGCGACCACCGTCAGCCCGTCGGCGGTCCGGCCGATCTTCGCCAGGCTGTTGCCACACACCCGCAGAAGCCGGTCGGTCTCCGCATCCGGGTTGTCGAGCGCGGCGGCGACGGCACCGGCATTGACGACGATGCGCAGTCTGGCATCGGGACGCGCCTTCAGCAGGTTGCGGGCGTTGTTCCGCGCCCGTTCCAACGCTGCGGGAGTGGGGGCGTGGATGACCAGCCGCAAGGGAGATGCCACCATCGCCGTCACCTCCCCATCGCCGCGTCATGGAAGGAGAAATCGAACAGCGAATCGATATCCACCGGCTCGCTGATCTGGTCGAGCGTCTGCTGGAAGGCCTGCATCCGCTTGGTGGAGTCCAGGATCACCCGCGGATCATCGATGAAGGTCGTCGCCCCGGAGGTCAACGCCGCCCGCATCACCTCGCGTTCGACCAGCCCCTTGCCGATGATGTCGGTGACCAGTTCCGCCGTGCGGTCCGGGTTTGATTTGGCGAAGGCGGTCGCGCGGATGTGCAGCTTGACCAGGGCCGCCACGGCGTCGCGGTTCCTGGCGATGGCGTCCTCGGTCACCACCAGCACGGCGCCGGGCTGCTTGGGGAACATGGAGCCGGCCTTGGCGATGATGGCGGCGTCCTGAAGACGCGACTGCACCAGCGTCAGGATCGGCTCCAGGATCGAGGCGCCGTCGATGGCGCCGGTCAACAGGGCCTGTTGCAGGGGCTGCTCGCCCATGCCGACGATCTCGACCTCGTCGGCGGCGATGTGGGCGATCTCCGCCATCCAATAGCGAAGCACCGTGTCCGGCACCGACCCGACGGGCAGCGAACCGATCTTCGGCCGTCGCCCGGTGGTGGCGCGGAAGGCCTTGATCCCCTCGGCAGGCGTGGTGGCGGCGGTCATCGCCTTCACCAGCGGCCCCCGGCCGATCAACGCCACCTGATCGATGACGTTGGCGGCGACCACCTTCAGCCTCACCCCCTTGGACCGCGCGATCATCGCCGGGCCGATGCCGACATAGGCGATGTCCAGCGTGCCCGAGGCGAGCGCCTGGATCATCGCCGGCCCGGATTGGAAGCTGGTGGTCTGC